>JALYXV010000396.1 GCA_030947025.1 Actinomycetota bacterium
GGTACCGGTGAAGAACTCACCCATCCCCTGGCGCCGCCCCGCCGGCTAGGCCCCGGCCCCGCTTCGCCCCCGGCCCCCTTTTTGGTGCTCTCGCGGGGCGTTGTGTGCAAATCAGTGACCGTATCCGTACCCGCATTGCACAAAACGCCTGGGCGCCCCAGCATTCTGCCCCCTCAACCGGCGTCGGCGTCGGCGCTGGCGCCGCGGTCGATGGCCAGTTGGCTGCCGGGCTTCAGGTCCCATTGGTCGAAGGCACCGGCCGCAGCCTCTAGCACCGCCCGCACCCGCAGGCGGGGCCGGCTCATACGGTAGGGCCCCATGGTGACCACCCCGATCACCCGCAGCTCCCGGTCGCAGAAAGCCACGTCGATGGGGAAGCGCATGCCGAAGGTGTGAACCTGGAACTCCGGCCGCAACAAGATGGCACCGTCGATGCTGTCCCGCCCGAGCAGGCCCCGGGATCGCTCCCAGAGCTGCGTGGCCATTTCGAGCGGGGCGACCCGCCGACCGTCGCACACCAGCCAGGAAGACGTGATCGCCCAGTCTGCCCTCCAACAGGGCCTGAAGAGAATTTCGACGGCCGAGGCCGCATCCGCCTCGGGCCGGGGCCGCCGGCGACCAGTCACCCCCGCAGCCCGCCCGCACCACAGACCAGCGGGAACTTTCCCCGCCCTTCCTTTGTTAAAGTTGATACAGTCCGACTTAACTTTTCTGAGGAGAAGCAATGGCGCTCGACCCTAACCGCTGGACGCTGAAGACCCAGGAGGCCTTCAACGCCGCGGCCGAGGCGGCCCGGAGCCGCAACAACCCCGAGGCGACCCCCGACCACCTGCTCCTGTCCATGCTGGGCCAGGAGACGACGGTCGTGCTGCCCATGCTGACCAAGGTGGGCTTGGCCCCGCTGACCCTGCGCAACCGGCTGGAGGACGCGCTGGCCAAGCTGCCCCGCAGTTACAGCGGGCACGGATCCGACGTCCAGATGAGCCGGGAACTGCGGGAGACCCTCGACCGGGCCGATACCGAACGCACCGGCCTGGGCGACGAGTACCTCTCCATCGAGCACATCCTGCTGGCCATGGCGGGTTCGCAAGAGCGCCTCCCCGTCAGCCGGGAGGACCTGCTGGAGGCGCTCAAGGATGTCCGGGGCAGCCACCGAGTCACCAGCCAGGACCCCGAGGAGCAGTACCGGGCGCTGGAGAAGTACGGGCGGGACCTGACCGAGGAGGCCCGCAAGGGCAAGCTGGACCCGGTGATCGGCCGGGACGAGGAGATCCGCCGGGTCATCCAGGTCCTGTCCCGGCGGACCAAGAACAACCCCGTCCTCATCGGCGAGCCCGGCGTGGGCAAGACCGCCATCGTGGAGGGCCTGGCCCGGCGCATCGTCGAGGGCGACGTCCCCGAGAGCCTGAAAAACAAGCGGCTTCTCTCCCTCGACCTCGGCTCCATGGTCGCGGGCTCCAAGTACCGGGGCGAGTTCGAGGAGCGGCTGAAGGCCGTGCTCAAGGAGATCACCGACTCCGGCGGTGAGGTCATCACCTTCATCGACGAGCTGCACACGGTGGTCGGCGCCGGGGCGGCCGAGGGCTCGATGGACGCGGGCAACATGCTCAAGCCCATGCTGGCCCGGGGCGAGCTGCGCATGATCGGCGCCACCACCCTCGACGAGTACCGCAAGCGGATCGAGAAGGACGCGGCGCTGGAGCGCCGGTTCCAGCAGGTGTACGTGGGCCAGCCGTCGGTCGAGGCATCCATCGCCATCCTCCGGGGCCTGAAGGAACGCTACGAAGTCCACCACGGCGTCCGCATCCAAGACGCCGCCCTGGTGGCCGCGGCGGTGCTGAGCGACCGGTACATCACCGGGCGGTTCCTGCCCGACAAGGCCATCGACCTGGTGGACGAGGCGGCCAGCCGGCTGCGCATCGAGATCGACTCCATGCCGACCGAGATCGACGTGGTGGAGCGGCGCATCCGCCAGTTGGAGATCGAACGGGTGGCCCTCGAGAAGGAAGTCGACCTAGCCTCGGTCGAGCGCCTGGCCAAGCTGGACGAGGAGCTGGCCAACCTGCGGGAGACCTCCGACGGGATGAAGGCCCACTGGCAGGGCGAGAAGGACGCCATCGCCGTCATCCGGGGGTTGAAGGAGGAGCTGGAGTCCCTCCGCACCCAGGTTGAGCGGGAGCAGGACCTGAACCGGGCGGCGGAGATCCGTTACGGCCAGATTCCCGACCTGGAGCGCAAGGTCGACGACGCCACCAAGGCCCTGGCCGAACTGCAGGCCGACAAGAAGATGCTGAAGGAGGAGGTCGACGAGGAGGACATCGCCGAGGTGGTGTCCAAGTGGACCGGTGTCCCGGTGTCCCGGCTGCTCGAGGGCGAAGTGGCCAAGCTGGTCTGCATGGAGGACGTGCTGCGCCTCCGCGTGGTGGGCCAGGACGCCGCCGTGGGCGCGGTGGCCAACGCCATCCGGCGCAGCCGTTCCGGGCTGTCGGACCCCAACCGGCCCATCGGGACGTTCCTCTTCCTCGGGCCCACCGGGGTGGGCAAGACCGAACTGGCCCGCACCCTGGCCGACTTCCTGTTCGACGACGAGCGGGCCACCGTTCGCATCGACATGAGCGAATACATGGAAAAGCACGCCGTGGCCCGGCTGATCGGCGCGCCCCCGGGTTATGTGGGCTACGACGAAGGCGGCCAGCTCACGGAGGCAATACGGCGGCGCCCCTATGCGGTCGTGCTCCTGGATGAGGTGGAGAAAGCTCACCCGGACGTTTTCGGAGTCCTGTTGCAGGTTTTGGACGACGGCCGGCTCACGGATGGCCAAGGTCGTACCGTGGACTTCAGCAATGCCGTCCTAATTATGACTTCGAATTACCAAGGCGATGTGCGGGAGGCGTTCAAGCCCGAGTTTCTGAATCGCATCGATGAAATTGTGCGATTCCGTTCTCTATCCGAAGCGGACATCTCGGCCATTGTCAAGATCCAGCTGGCCGGGATGGAGCGGCGGCTGGCGGCCCGCCGGCTGTCACTGGCGGTCACTGATTCCGCCACGGAATGGTTGGGCCACCGCGGCTATGACCCGGCCTATGGCGCCCGGCCCTTGAAGCGGCTCATCCAGCGGGAAATCGCCGACCGGCTGGCGTTGGCGCTATTGGAGGGGAAATATCCCGAGGGCTCGACGGTGACGGTGGACGCGGCCCCGCCGATCGTGGCGTCGGACGGAACCATCCCGCCATCGGATGGCCTTGTGCTCTGCTAGGGGGGGTGGGGGGTGGGCTCTGCGGCCCGGTCGGTGGCCGGGCTGGCGGCGGGGGTTGGGGGCGGGGCCGGGGGCCGGGGGGTGGGCTCTGCGGCTGGGTCGATGGCCGCCAAGGAACGACCGGCAGCGCCCTACGGGCGGGCGCGGGTCAATACCCCAACACCCCGTTGCCCTGCCAGAATGGGCACATTGCCATCGCAGGTCACCGGACCACCTTCGGTAAGCCGCGCCAACCTCGATCGGCTTCTGCCTGGGGACATGGCCGCCACCATGGTGCGTTCGCTGACGTCGGCGTCCTGCAATCCCGGGGATCGGCGGCACAGCAGTTGGTGATCCGGGCCACGTGGTCCGAGGACCTGTGGCCGTTATGACGTGGCCCCGGGCCGCGATCCGGACGGCCGCCTCGGCCGTAGTGCTCCTGGTGCTGGTCGCGGTCCCGGCCGCTCG
>JALYXV010000017.1 GCA_030947025.1 Actinomycetota bacterium
AGGGGTGTCATCAGTCGGAATTCCCCTGTCTACACGATCCCCAGTTTCAGGTGGTGGACCCCGCTAACTGAGCACCTCCAAACAGGGCAGCCGCCTGGTCCGCTGGGCGGCGGTGGAGGCGGTGGGCCGCCAGCGCGGTCAGAGCCTGGTGGCCCCACGCGGCCGTCGTGTCGCCGAACGCCGAGGCAACGGCGTCGGCCGGGTGGCCGCGGCCGCAAACTTCTTTCTCTCGTCTACTACGGAGTGAACGCAAACGGTCATTGCTTGACACCGGCCCGGCGGTGCCGTCGGGACCGGTTTCGTCGAGGGGGATGTGGAGTCGGATTTCGACTTGCCAGCCGGTGACTTTGACCTCTTCGATGATGAGGCGCATGAGTCGTTGCCGTTGGTCGAAGTCGAGCCCGTCGAAGGCGGCCAGGGCTTGTTGGGCGAATGAGCCGACTCTTTGTCGGAGCCGGTTTTCGGTGGCCAGCTCTCGACGCTGGTCTGCCAGGGCGGCACGTCGGCGTTGGATGTCTTGGCGGCGGGCGTCGAGTTCTTTGGCTCGTCGTTGCAGTTCGACGAGCTCGATAAGCCCGGCCTGATAGAGGTCCATGAGGCGGCGGTGTTCGCCGTCGGCGGATTCGGCTTTTCGCTCCAGGCGTGTCAGTTGCGCCTCGAGGAGTTGGTCGTCGGGTGTGGGAGCGCGGCTGGCCACGGCCGCCTCGCCTGCCAGGAGGATCTCGGGGCGGGAGAGGGCTTGGCGGACTTGGTCGAAGACGAAGTTGTCGAGGGCGTCGGCGCGGATGCAACGTTCGGGACATCGGTGCTCCTGGCCGCCGGCTCGGAGGGGGTCGTGGTTGCGGCAGTAGTAGTAGCGGTCCAGGCGCCGTCGGGTTGTTTGAGGTTGACGGGACGCTGGTGGCAGGCGACGGCGATGCCGCAGACCCCGCAGCGCACCAGGCCGCGGAGCAGGAACACGCCGGGGCGGGCCCGGAGGGCGCTGCAGACGGCGTTGCCGGTGCTCGTCTTGGTGGCCGCCTCGAATAGGTCGTCGGAGATGATGGGCGGCACCGGAATGGCGATCCACTCGTCTTTGGGCCGGGGCACCTGGCGTGGTGGCCGGCCGGGTCGGGGGTCGGGGGCCGCGATCGTCCGGTTGAAATAGAGCCGACCCACGTAGCTTTCGTTGCGCAGCAGGTTGGAGATGGCCGAGGTGGACCACGCCGGTCGACCCGATGGCGACGCGATGCCGTCGGCGTTGAGACGCCGGGTGATCTCCCGCACCGAGTAGCCGCCGGCGACGTAGTCGGCGAAGACGCGGCGCACCACGACCGCCTCGGGTTCGCAGATGACCAGGTGGGCTGCGGTGTCGCCGACACGGGGCACGCGGCGGTAACCGAAGGGCGCCTTCCAGGTGATGACCTCCCCGGCCCGGGCTCGCCACAGCCGGCCTCGCCGGTTGCGTTCGGTGATCTTGGCCCGCTCGTACTCGGCGATCACGCCCTGTACTTGGGTCAACAGCTTTCGACTGGGGGTCATCGGCGATGGGTGGGGCGTCGGCGAAACGGACGGTGACGCCGTGGCGGGCCAACTCGTCGAGGACGACCACCTGGTAGGCGTAGGCGCGTGCCAGACGATCTGGTGACAGGCACCACACCACATCGAACAGGCCGGCCTCGGCGCCGTCTCGCAGGGCGTCGAGGCCGGGACGGTCCAGACGCGCACCGGAGTGGCCCTCGTCGCAGAACGTGACCACGATCTCGTCCCCTTCGGCCGCCACCTTGCTGGTGACGGCGTCGAGCTGGGAGCCGACTGTGCCCCTCGCTTCTTGGGCTTCGGTGGACACACGGGCGTAGACCGCTGCTCTCATCGTGACGCCTCCATCAGCACAGTCGCGGCGGGCGCCGCGACCAACAACTCGTAGGCGCAGGCCAGCGCGTCCAGGCGGGGATCGGCGCGCGGGGTCCACGCCGGGCGGGCCGCCCCGATCACTCGGGCCGCGAACACCGGCTCGGAGGCCGGCCAGGCGACGAGCGCTGCGACACCGCGCCGGGAGAACGGGCCGCCACCATGGTGTCGGGCAGCTCACCGGCCAGCGCCGCGGTCCGCAGACACTCGTAGTCGACCTGGGCGGCCTCCGCGGCCGGCCAGAACACTCTCATCGGCGCCGGGCCCGCTCGACGGTGCGACGGTGCAACCGCACCCCGAACTCCCCATCCACGAGGGCCGCCACCTCGGCGCCCGAGAGGACCGCGTCGGCGCCGGAGATGAACGCCGCGATCTGCGGTGACAGCTTGGTCGGCCCCCGTCGACCCCGGCGCTCATCGACGAGGCCGGCCATGCCCGCCTCCTCGAAGGCAGCTGACACCAGATAGAACGCCGCCCGGGAATAGCCGTGGGTGGCCGCGGCTACGGTCACGGGCTGGCCGTCGACGAGATGCGATCGCAGCATCTCGTACTTCACCTGCACCTTGTCCGTTGCCAGGAAAAACGGCGATCCGATCGACTTCGCCGGTCTCCCCGCCTGGTGGACCAAGGCGACCCTCGCCTAGCATCCGGACTTCACGGCCGAGTGGCCGGGATCCTGACCTCAAGGAGGCAAGAATGACAAGAACAGACGACACCGGTGCCGTTTGGATGCTCCGTGAGATCTGGGGAGTGCCCGCAGAGCTAGCGGGCAATATCTCGGACGAGGAGAATCTTGAGTACGGCAAGGCACTACTTATCGCCGCCAAGGGTGACGGCCAACTTACCGATGCTGAGCGGGATTGGACACTCGGGTATGCGATCTGTGCTGGCAACTCCGCGGAGAACATCCAGACATTGCGATCCTACGCGGGAGATGACGACTTTGAGGATCTCTTCACTCGTGGCATACAGCAGATAGCGCGGCGCGTTTGTATCTGTGACGCGATCCGCGCCTGCGGCTCGGACGGAGACCTCGCTCCAGGGGAACTGGCGGCCGTTCATAGGATGGGAAAACGCCTATCCGTACCCTCTGAGGTAGTCGACGAGTTCGTAGAGATCTACAACGAGGAGCAGGCGCTCAAGGCCCGCCGGATAAAGCTCGCTTTCCCTGACGGTCACGGGGGTTAGTTGGCAACCGCCGATCGAGCAGTCAAGGGCATCGTCATGGCCCAAACCCTTTGCGAACCCGATCGGGCGTTCAAGATCCTCCAGGGCTCGCACAGGTCTCGAACCTAACCTCGATTCACGCTCAGAAAGATCGGCTGAGGTTGGTCAGGTGAATCGGTAACGGAGACAACTGAGTAGCCCGGCCGAAAGCGACCACTGATTCCGGAGGAAAGCGACCACCCAATCCTGGGGAGAGCGACCACCTGTTCCGGCTGATTCCGACCACCGGAATCGTGCCCGGGAGGGTGGGGCGGTAGCGCCTTGGAGTATCCACCAAGGCGGGCATCCGGCCTTCTTGACTCGGCGGCTTCCAGGCTGTCGAGCAGGAAGGACCGGAATGCCCAGAAAGAAGCTATCGATGAGAAAGACGACCGAAGTACTTCGCCTCCACGCCGAAGGCCTGTCCCAACGTCAGATCGCGGTCAGCACGGGGGTGGGCAAGACGACGGTGTTGGAGTACCTCGCCCGGGCGAAGGAGGCCGGGATCTCGTGGCCCCTGCCCGAAGGCATGGACGGCGAGGCCCTCGACGCCGCCTTGTTCCCGGCGGTGGCCGCCGAGGTGGCGGAGCGGGCGTCACGCCATCTTGCATCTCCCCAATACTGGCCGTGGGCGCCGGAGTTCACCGTCGCCTTGGCCAACATCCGCGGCGTCCGGCTCACCGGCTGACGTACCCGGCACCAAGCGACCCGCCCACCACCGGCCGCGTCGCAGACCACCACAACATGAAAAGGAGTGGATCATCGCGGGCACCCGGCAGAGCCTCGATGTCCTCCCACGCCTAAAACCGGAAGAAACCGTCAAGACCAGCCGACAACCCTATCCAGACCGCACAACCCCATATCCGTTGGTGGATCAGGGTTTAGGTGACTGAGGTCTGAGGTTATCGAACGACGTCATCCAGTCAACTGCTTGGCTGATACGGGACATCCTGGCCGAACACCAGCTCGATCCGTCCGCGCCTGAACCGCTGCTCCTCGCCGTACCCATCCTCCAAGGCGGATACGACGTCTTCACCCAGCCCCAATTGGGCCGCGATACGACGAACGGCAGCCCGCTCGCCATCGTCGTAGTCGTGATCCGCACAGGAAGCGCGGATGGCGTCGTAAACGACGATTCGAGCCCACGTCGTCGCCACTGGCATGTTCCGCTCCAAGATCTCGACAACGTCCTCGTTGGCTTCGTAAGCCATGAGCGCGTCGATCGTTGCCTGATGGGCACCGCACGCGGCGCCATAGCCGATCACCCAGTCCTTCTCGGCTTTCTCCAGCCGCCCGTCACCGCGGGCGCTGTCAGCGCCCAAGTAATTCCCTAGCTGGAGAGGTTTGACGCCGACGTAATTCCCTAGCTCGACGTTGCCGTAATTCCCTAGTCCGTTGTCGGGACGAGGGATCCACCCGCTGGGCTCCTTGCACC
>JALYXV010000026.1 GCA_030947025.1 Actinomycetota bacterium
TCACTCGCAAAGTGCCTTCCCGTGAGGGTGATCAGGACCTCGAACACCCTCATCTTCCCTTACGGGACAGGCACTTTCGCGGATCGTCGAATCCTCACGAACCCCAAACGTGAAAGACCGAGGCTAAGGGTTGGTGACGACCCTCGCGACGCTACGGTTGAAGGGGGATACAGTCAGTCCCTATCACATCGCGACAATCTGTACACCTCCACGATATGAGCGCGCCCGAGAAGCTGGGGGTAAGCAGGAAAACGGCCGGCCACGAGGTTCGCGTCGGTCACCGTCGGCCGCGTCCCTCCCCGCCCGTAGCACGCCGGACCGGGATCTGCACCTGCGCTCTCCGGCCCGACGACCAGGACGCCCTTGTCATCGATGCGGACAATCGAACCTCCGCCTGCCCCGATGGTGCGCACGTCAAGACTGGGCAGGCCGATGGGGAGATCGGCAACCCGGTGCTGTGACGACAACGATGGCCGGCCACCGATGATGAGGCACACGTCGGTGCTCGTCCCGCCCATGTCGAGCGTCACCGCGTCGGGAAAGCCGGCCGCTTCGGCGGCGGCGGAGGCGGCCAGCACTCCCCCGGCAGCACTGGAGTGGAGCAAGGACACGGGTCGCCTGGCCGCCTCCTCCAGGGTAATCAGGCTCCCTGCGGAAGTCACGATCATGACCCGCTCGGCGACGTCGGCCAGGCGCAGCAGAGAGGGGCGGCACGGGCCAAGAAGGGAGGCATTGACCACGGTGGCGATGGTGCGCTCATATTCCGCCGACTCGGACGGGATCTCCGACGAAACAGTCACCTCCACGCCGCGCCGGCGCAGAACGGCCGCCACCGCCTGTTCGTCAGCGGCGTCGCTGTTGGCGTCGGAATCGTAAAGGACGACGGCGGCGGCGACCCCGCCTGTCAGATCAGGGATCAGCCCGAGCGGCTCGACCTCGCGACCGTGTTCGTTCATCCAACCGGGCACATCGAAGCGGAGGTCGCGGGGAACGAGCGCCTCCAGGGGGTCGTCGGGTGACGCCAGACCTGGCGCCGCGATCTGCGTCAGTTCGACCCGGCCTGCATAGCTGTAGAGGGCAACGGGCGATCCCCGGCCCTCGAGCATGACATTGGTCGCGAGCGTCGTGGCATAAGCCACCTCCTCCACGGGGCCACCCGCGCCGATGGCGGCCAGCACCCCCCGAGCCGGGTCGTCGGCCGTGGACAGAACCTTGGCGCTCGTCCCGTCAGGGTTGACTAGGCCTAAAACAAGCGCTCGGAGTGGGCCGGGGGCGACGGGTCCGGATTTTTGGGGCGGCGGCTGTCTGTTGTGGCGTCAGGACTGGATGTTGTTGACGGTTTTGGTGTTGTTGTCGGTGGTGGGGCCACCTTTGGCCCGGTTTTCGGTGCGGGTGGCGACCGTTCGGGCGTGTTGGGGTAAGCCGCTGTCGGTCGGACAACAGCCGTTGGTGATGTGGTTGTTTTAGAGGGAGTCGGCGAGCCGGAAGAAGGCGCCGAGCCACGGGTTCCATTGGGCGCACAAGCCGGGGCTCGCGCTGCGGGCCTGTTCGGACGAGCAGTGACCAGCCCCGGGCGAGCCGCCAAACCAGAGCCACCCGATAGCAGGGCCCAGGCAACCGAAACGGTGGATCGGCGGGATCTCGACCGACGAACAGCACGGGCAGCCGCCACCGCGGCCGCGCACACTCCGAACCGGGGCAACGGCATTATCGGGCGCTACAGGTACGCGGCTTCGCCGGTTACCGAGCGGCGGGCCCAAAAGCGGTCAAGTCGTATCGCAAGTACGACTTAGACGCCAGCTAGCCGCAGACTTCGTATTCAGTCTGATTTGCGTTGTCTCTGTCAGGAGGGCGCGGCTCATGATTAGAGGGCGATGTCCGTACGGCATTCACGGACTTCGGATTCGCCGCTATCGGTGTACCCGATCTCGGTCCAGGACCTTCTCGTCGATGGCGGTGATGGCGGCCCCGACTGCCGCGTTGTCGCTGGTGCGCACGGCCGTCGGGAAGCCCGCTGAAGGGGGCCCAACACGGCCTCTTCGGTGGCGCTTGTGCGTGCACGTGAGTATCCTGGGAGAGCAATTCGAGTCCGTCACACCAGGTCGATGAGTCGCAGTAAGATCGCGGGCGGACGACCGTACCGAGACGAGTGAAGAGCGAGGAGTCTCCCCGTGGGAATGACGTTACCGACGATCCGTCTCTCCGATCCAAGGCTGCAGCAGCCTGAGAGCGCCGACAGGCGCCGCAAGGTCACCAGGGTCGGTATACACCTATCCGACGGATCATCGCCCGTGCTCGCTGCTGATCAGGTCAGCCCTGCAAACGATAACGTCACCCATAGCATCGAGTACAAGGGCGGCGCGTTGGCGTCGGGAGTTCCGATACAGTTGATATTCTGGGGTACCTTCTGGTGGAGTTTCGCACTTCTTGGTCCGTAGAATCGACTGGGTAGCAGCCGGCGGCCGGGCTTCATTTACGGGGCCAACGGTGGTCTTGCTCGAAGATCTCGAGAGAGAGATGTTCTAGCTCGGCCACTA
>JALYXV010000034.1 GCA_030947025.1 Actinomycetota bacterium
GCCCCAGCCGTCCCGGCCACCCCGGCGGGCCCAGCCGTCCCGGCCACCCCGGTCGCTCCGGCGGCCCCAGCCGTCCCGGCGGCCCCGTTCATCCCGGCCATCCCGGCCGCGCCATCGGGGTCATCGCGGGCGTCGATCCCCTCGGCGTCCTCGCCCGGCCCGGCCAGGAGCAGCCGGTACAGGCGGCAACGGGCCAACAGCTGCTCGTGGCTGCCCTGGTCCACCACGCGCCCCTTGTCGACCACCGCGATGCGGTCGGCCAACCGGAGGGTGGAACGGCGGTGGGCGACCAGCAGGGTGGTCCGGCCTTCCATCACCCGCCGCAGCGTGGCATGGATGTCCTCCTCCACCCGTGAATCCACCGAGGAAGTGGCGTCGTCGAGGATCAGAATGCGGGGGTCGGTGAGCAGGGCCCGAGCCAAGGCGATGCGCTGGCGTTGCCCGCCCGAAAGGGTGAGGCCCCGCTCCCCCACCACGGTGGCGTACCCGTCCGGGAGGGCGGAGATGAACTCGTGGGCCTCGGCCACCCGGGCTGCGGCCTGCACCGCCTCCAAGGTGGCTTCGGGCTTGCCGTAGGCAATGTTGGCCTGCACCGTGTCGGAGAACAGGAAGCTCTCCTCGAAAACCATCCCGATCTGGCCTCGCAGGGAGGCCAGGGTGACGTCACGAACGTCCGTCCCGTCAATGCGCACGGTGCCGCCCTGGACGTCGTAGAAGCGGGGCAGCAGCAGGGCGACGGTGGACTTCCCCGAGCCCGAGGCGCCTACCAGGGCCACGGTTTCGCCCGGTGCCAGGTGCAACTCGAAATCGTCCATTACCGGCTCGGAGCGGAGATAGCCGAACGTGACGTGGTCGAAGCGCACATCCCCCCGGATGGGCGGAAGCACATCGGCGCCGGGCTTTTCCCCGACCGTCGGCACCGAGTCGAGCAGGTCGAGGATGCGGACCGCGCCCGCCCGGGCCTGCTGGCCGATGGTGAGCAGGCCCGACAGCATGCGAGCGGGCGCCACCATTCCCAGCAAATAGGTGGAAAAAGCCAGGAAGGTACCGATGGAGATCCGGTGGCGCAGGGCCAGCCAGCCGCCCAGGCCCACGACCGCCACCTGGCCAAAGGTGGGAAGCGCCTGCAGGATCGGTTGGTAGCGGGCCTTCAGGCGGACCGCCCGCATCTTGGAGCGGTACAGGCGCTCGGCGCTGGCGGCCAGGCGGGCGGTCTCGCGCTCCTCCTGCCCGAAGCCCTTGACCACCCGCACGCCGGTCACGGCCTCGTCCACCACGCCCGCCACCTCGCCCGCTTGCTGCTGGGCGTCCCACGTGGCCGGGAACACCTGGTCGCGCATCCGCAGCGTCACCAGCCCGACCAGGGGCACCACGACCAGGCTGACCGCCGTCAACAGGGGCGAGTAGATCGTCATGATGACAAGTGACGCCCCTACCAGCAGGACGTTGCCGCTCATGAGGGGCAGGAAGGCCAGTAGTCCCTGGATGAGGCCCACGTCGGAGTTGGCCCGGCTGACCAGCTGGCCGGTCTGCATCTCGTCGTGGCGGGCGAAGTCCAGGCGTTGGAGTTGGTCGTAGACCGTGTTGCGGATGTCGTACTGCACGTCGAGGCTGACCCGGCCCCCGATGAAGCGCCGGACGAAGGCGGCACCAAAGCGCAGCGCCCCCGCCCCGGCCAGGGCGAGCAGCCAGGGGGCCAGCGGGGAGCGGTGGTGCAGGATGACGTTGTCGACGATCTGCCGTTCCACCGCCGGCGTCGCCGCGGCCAGGCCGCTGCCCAGGAGGGCCGCCCCGAAGGCCAGCGCCACCTTGCGCCGGTGGGGTTTGAGGAAGGGGAGCATCCTCCGGATCCACCCCTTCGGGCGCCCGTTCGCCCGGCCGGCGTCGCCACCCGCCTGGTCGGTGCGGCCGTTCGCCTGGTCGGTGCGGCCGTTCGCCTGTTCGGTGCGGCTGTTCGCCCGGTCGGTGCGGCTGTTCGCCTGTTCGGTGCGGCTGTTCGCCCGGCTCCCGGGCGTCACTTGGCGCCCTCCGCCATGCGCTGTGCCACCACCCGATCGACCGCGCCCGAGAGTTGGAGGAGTCCGGAGTGGGCCAGGTCAGGGTCGTCGCAGTGCGTCAGGACCCACCCGAGTCGGGCCGACATGGCGGCATCGTTCTCGGCCAGGGCGGCCCGGCCCGCGTCGGTCAGGCTCAGGTGCACCGCCCTCCGGTCGCCTACCACTTCGGATCGGATGAGGAAGCCTCGCTCGACCAGGCCCTCCACCGCCGCGGTCACGGTCGGCTTGGAGAGGGCGAGCCGTCCCGCCAGCTGCGACGCCCGTTGGTCACCGCACGCCACCATGACCAGCAACCGGTACTGGGGCAGGGACAGCTCGGAACAGGCGTGCTCGAGCATGCGGGCCACCCGGACCACGGCGCGAGCGGCGTCGGTCAGGCTGCTGGTTTGGATAGACGACGCCTCCATGTGCACCACCATGGTAAACGGTTCGGACCTCGAACTATCCGGGGAGGTGGGCCTTTTCTTTTCTTGGTGCCTTTGGTGACAGGACGGCGCGCCGGCCCGCAACCGCAGTCACGACTCGCCAGGCGGCCACCGCCAGGGACAGGGAGATGGCGGCCAGCACGAAATGAACCGCCTTGAACGCGGCACCGTGGCCCTTGGTGTGGTCGTGCCAGATGTTCCACACCAGCGTCAGCCAGATGTAGATGGTCCAGAGCGCGAACACACGGAGAAGGAGGGCCTGGCGGCGGGTCACTGGTGGCGACGCTACCGGCCCGGGCGCCCCAATTCCAAAGCCGGCACGTACCATGGCCTGGTGATCGATGAACCGACCCTTGATCGGATCGTGGAGTTTCATGGCCATATGTGCCCGGGGCTGGCCATGGGCATTCAGGCCGCCCAGCTGGCCCTCCGGGCGGTGGGCGAACACTCCAAGGACGAAGAAGTGGTGGCGGTGGTCGAGACCGACATGTGCGGCGTCGACGCCATCCAGTTCCTCACCGGGTGCACGTTCGGAAAGGGAAACCTGATCCATCGCGATTGGGGCAAGAACGTCTACACCTTCTACCGCCGGTCCGACGGCCGTGCTGTTCGCATCGCCGGCCGCCCCGACGCGTGGGCGCGCGATCCTGAACGACAGGCGCTGTTCGACCAGTTGGCCGACGAAACGGCCAGCGAGTTTCGCCAACTGCACGCCGAAGAGTCGCGCCGGATACTCGATCTTCCGGCCGAGCAGCTCTACACGGTGCGGCCCGTCCAGGGTCCGCCACCGCACCACGCCCGGGTGTTCGACACCATCCTCTGCGCGGAATGCGGTGAAGGAGTCATGGAGACCCGAGTTCGCCGCCTGCACGGTCGGGAACTCTGCCCTCCGTGCTTTGAGGCGGCGCTCTCAGACTGATCGCTTCGCCTGGGGTATCCGGGACTCGCCGTCTCGCAGGTCGAAGAAACGCGCCAGCTCGGACGCCAGGAGGTGAGGGGCACTGAACATGGCGCCGTGGCCTTGCCCGGCCAGCGTGACGACATGGGCGTGGGGAAGTATGGCAGCCAGCTGTTCGGTCATGCGCCGATCCTCAGGGTCAGTCAGCTCGCCGACCAGCAACAGCGTCGGGATGGTCAGCTGGGCGAACCCCGAAGGGTCGAACCGATAGGAACGGGCCGCCCGCAGCTCGGCGGGGAGCGTCAGGGCGTTGTCGACCATGAGTGGCCAGATCGGCCGCTCCTTGAGTGCCGAGAAGCCCGCCTCGGTCAGCCCGAGGATCGGGCCGAAGAAGGTCCACAGGATGCCTTCGCGGTCGTTCGCCGCCTCGAGGCGGACCAACGACTCGGCCACAGCATCCGAAACCTGCTCCGGTTGCGGTGGTTCGTACAGCACCAGGCTGGCCAAGTTGTCGTCGAGGGCGGCGTCGAGGGCGGCGTCGAGGGCGGCGTCGAGGGCGGCGTGCAGGGCGTATCGGGCGCCCGAGGAGTGGCCGACCAAGTGGACCGGGCCCCCGAGCGTCGCCGCCACCAGAGCCGCCACCGCCGCCACGTCGCCGTACTCGACCGCCAACGAGTGATCCGGCCCGATGGGACCACTGCGACCCCGGCCTCGACGGTCCATCGTCACGACGGCAAACCGGGGCGCCAGCAGCGGAACCAATCTCGACCACTGGCGAGCATCGGCGGCGGCGCTGTGCACCAGCAATACGGGGGGCCCGGCGCCGGCCACCTGAAAGGCGATGGGCGTGCCGTCCTCCGCCGTCGCCTGACCCTCTTCCACGAACGTCCGACGCACTGGCATACGCGGCACTGGCATACGAGGCACTGGCATACGAGGCACCATAGATGTTGAAGCGTCCGCAACATGAGAAAGACTCCGGAACGGTGATCAACATGACGGCCCAGCCGGGATTGGACGGGTTCGAGCAGGCGGCGGTGGCATTCCTCGACGCCCACGCCCGGCGCAAGGCTGACCGGCCTGCGACGTGGGGCGAGGGCTCCGATCGGGTGGGCCTGTTCGAGGAGAAGACCCGCGAGCAGGAGCGGGCGGAGCTGGAGGAGGCCCAGGCCTGGCGTCGCCAGGTGTTCGACGCCGGCTTCGGCTGGCTTACCGGGCCGGCGCGCTATGGCGGCCGTGAACTCCCGTCCGCTTACGAACGACGATGGCACGAAGTGGAAGCCCGCTACGTCCTGCCGCCCGGGACGGTCTTCGCCATCGGCCTGGGCATGGTCGCGCCGACGATCCTGGCCCACGGCACCGAAAGGGCCAAGGAGCGGTACCTGCGGGGTCTGTACCGCGGCGACGTGGTTGGCTGCCAGCTGTTCAGCGAGCCGGGCGCGGGCAGCGACCTGGCCAGTCTCCAGACCAAGGCGGAACGCGACGGCGACGTCTGGGTCATCAACGGGCAGAAGGTGTGGACGTCGGGCGCCCAGTACAGCGACATCGGCGAGATCATCTGCCGCACCGACCCCAACGTGGCCAAGCACAAGGGCCTGACCGGTTTCCTGGTGGACATGCGGGCGCCCGGCGTGGAGGTCCGGCCCCTGCGGCAGATGACCGGCGGGGCGTCGTTCAACGAAGTGTTCTTCACCGACGTGGTGGTACCCGACGATCACCGGCTGGGGGACGTCAACGGCGGCTGGGGGGTGGCGTTGACGACCCTCATGAACGAGCGGGCCGCCATCGGCGGTGGCGCCGCGGGCGGTGCGTCGTTCGGCATGGGCCAACTGATCGAACTGCTCCGGCACCTCGGTCTGGACCACGACGTGCGGCTGCGTCAGCAACTGGCCGATCTGTGGATCAACGTCCACGTGGCCCGCTTCACCAATCTGCGGGCCATGGCGAAACTGCAGGCCGGGCAGATCCCCGGCCCCGAGCTGTCGATCGCCAAGCTGTCGCTGACCAACAACCTGCAGCTGATCTCCCGTTTCCTCACCTCCGCGCTCGGGCTCCGCCTCATCGCCGATACCGGCGAATGGGGCACGTACGCGTGGGCGGAACTGGTGCTCGGCGTTCCCGGGTTCCGGGTGGCGGGGGGCACCGACGAGGTGCTGCGCAACATCATCGGCGAGCGGGTACTCGGGCTGCCGAAAGAGCCGAGGGCTGAGGCCCGGGTCTCACCGTAGGCGCTACCTCGCCTCGATTGGGCTAGCTCGTTGCGGTGTTGCCCGCGAGGGAGGTCGTGGTGCTCGGCGGTGGGGTGTAGATGACTCCACCGTTGTCGTTGGATGTGCAGCCCGCGACGCCGAGACTGAGCACCGCGACCGCCAGGGCGACGGCCGGCCACCGGCCTCGGAGGCAGGTCATCCTCGTCACAGTTGGGCGCCCTCGAACAGGGTGGCCTGCTCCGGCCGGTAGTACCGCATGTTGGCCCAGGGGAGGTGGTCCATGAAGACCCAGCTTCGCCTATGGATGGACGTCGGGCCAAACGCCTGCAACGCCATCTTGTGGCGGGGACAGGGATAGCCCTTGTTGCAGTCGAAGTCGTAGGCGGGGAAATGACGGGCCTCGGCCCGCATGATCCGGTCCCGGGTCACCTTGGCCAGGATCGAGGCGGCCGAGATCGACAGGCAGATGGCGTCGCCTTTGATGATCCGCTGGGTCGACCCGAGGCCGACGAAGTCCCAACTGCCGTCGACCAGGACCCGGTCCGGTGTCAAACCCAGATCGGCCAGGGCCCGGCGAGCGGCCAGCCGCTGGGCCTCGGCCATCCCCAGCGTGTCGCACTCGATCTGGCTGGCCCCGCCCACCGACCAGGCCCGGCACCACCCGGCCACCTTGTCGAACAGCGCCTCCCGTTGCGCCTCGGTCAGCATCTTGGAGTCCCGCACCTTGTAGACCCGCCGGTCGCGAGGCAGCACGGCGGCACCGACCATGATCGGGCCGGCCCACGCGCCCCGGCCCACCTCGTCCATACCGACCACGATCTCGTGGCCTTCGGCCCACATAGCCCGTTCCCAGTCCAGCGACGGCGGGACGGCCTTGGAGACCTTCACCGGCCGCTTCCCCGGTGCGGCCCGGGCGATCGGCAAGACGGCGGCAGGGCTGGTCACGGGAAGGGAGGCTACCGGTCGGCGGACGCGGCTGGAAGTATGTCCGAGAGCGAGGTGTCAGCCCCGCAGCTCCACCCCGGGCGATCCCTCGACCACCTCGCCGATGACGACGAAACCGACACCGGCGGCCACCAGCGTGTCGGCGTCAGCCGGCGTGACCGCGGCCAGCAGACCGCCTGAAGTCTGAGGGTCGTAGCCGATCGCCTCCAACGCGGCCGGCGCGGTCGAGGTGAGCCGCCCGTTGAGGTGGGCCCGGTTGCGAGGGTCGCCGCCCGTCCTGGTCCCCCGCTCGGCCGCCGCCCGGGCGCCGGGATAGAGAGGTAGCGCCGAGGCGTAAAAGCGCAGGGCGACGCCGGAGCGTTCCGCCATCTCCCAACCGTGACCGAGCAACCCGAAGCCCGTGACGTCCGTGACCGCATGCGGTCCACCGCCGTCGTCCTGACAGGCCGAGAGGGCCTCGGCGGCGGAGCGGTTGAGGCTGCGCATGACCCCGATGGTCGCGGCCCGGTCGGCGCGGTCGGCGCCCGCCAAGACGATCCCGGTGCCCAGGGCCTTGGACAGGACCAGGGCGTCACCCACCTGGGCGCCGGACTTGGTCCACACCCGGCTCGGATGGACCACTCCCTGCACCGCCAGGCCGAAGATCGGCTCATCGGAGCGAATGGTGTGTCCGCCCGCTATGGTCCCGCCCGCAGCGGTGACGGTCGCAGCGGCGGCCGAGAGGATGGCTTCGATGGCGGCCGCCGGTAGCCGCTCGGGGAAGGCGGCGATGTTGAGCGCCAACACCACCCGGCCTCCTATGGCGAACACGTCGGAGCAGGCGTTGGCCGCGGCGATGGCGCCGAAGTCGGCGGGATCGTCGACCAGAGGTGGGAAGAAGTCGGTCGTGGAAACCACCGCCACGTCGTCGCTGATCCGATAGACGGCGGCATCATCGAACGGCGCCAGACCAACCAGGAGCGACGTGTCGCCGGCGGAGGCCAGTTCCCGGACCAGGGCGGCGAGCGGTGCTGCTCCCCATTTGGCCGCGCAGCCCCCGCAGGAGGTCCATTCCGTCAGGCGGAGGTCGGTCGTATCGGGAACGGGCGTATTGGCTCGCTTGCCGGTGGATTCGACGTTGTCGACGTTGTCGACGCTCTCGACGCGATCGATGAACCGCTGCTGTCCCTCGCCCGGCTCCGTGCTGAGAAAGGCCTCCAACATCTCACCGGCCACGTCGGGTGAGGTGAGACGAAGCCCCATGGCCAGGACGTTGGCGTCGTTCCAACAGCGGGCGCCGCGGGCCGTCTCGGCGTCGGTGCACAGCGCCGCCCGGACCCCGGGGACCTTGTTTGCCGCCATGGACACGCCTGTCCCCGTTCAGCAGCACACCACCCCGGCGTCGGCGTCGCCGCCGGCCACGGCCTGCCCGACCTGCCGGCCCGCGTCGGGCCAGTCGATGCCGTCGGCGGCCACGACGACGTCGTGGCCCATGTCCTTGAGCTTGGCCACGATGGCGTCGGTCAGCGCGGTGGCCTCATCGGTGCCAAAGGCGATTCGCACGCTGTCACGGTACCGATCGGCTGGCGTTCTGTGGCAGGTCTGTCGTTCCTTGGCGACTTATCCGGCCATTCAGCGATAAGTACCCCAGGAACGTTGAACCTGCCACGGAACGCCCGCCCCAGGGTGGATTTGCCCCGGCTTTGGGTCTGACCGGCGGATTGC
>JALYXV010000069.1 GCA_030947025.1 Actinomycetota bacterium
CCAGCTGTGGTCGTGGTAGCAGCCCACCCCTGTCGTTTCGTGCAGGTCGCCGTTGACTGAGTATGTGGCGGTTAGGGCTCGTCCATCTCTAACCCGGTCGAATCCCAGTCGAGATCGCCTTCCATGAGCGGGTTTCTCTTTTCCGGGCGACCAACTTGTTTGTGCACGAGCCCGTACTGCGCCCTGGGAACCGAGGGAAGCCAGGCGAATTCCAGCGCTCGTCGGCCCCGAACAGCATGTACCCCGTCGATGGGCGCCACGGGGGAAACCGGCCGGTCAAGTTGACATGTACTGAGATCTCCTCGACTGTTGCTTCGATCCGATAGCGATGGAGGTCGCCGGTGAATCGGTTCTGGGCGATGTGTACATCGGCATGGTCTTTAGCAGCCGACCAGGCTGTGGGCGGGTAGTGGCCGATCTTTTCGAAGTGTCGTCCGTCGGGAAGATCGAGGTTCAGCCGGAGCAGCGGCGACAACGGGTGTTGCGGCTCGCCTAGACCTTCGTTCATGAATGTCACAACCAGTTTGGCCTCATCGGCTAGGTGGGCGTCGAAGTACCACCATTCGCAGGTGTCGGCCGAGTTGTCAGTGCGTGGCCGTCCTCCCACGGGGGCGATGGATGTGGGCGACAGCCCCAGACGCTCGTAATCCGCGGGCGAGTCGGCCAACACTTCCAGGTTGCGCGCCATGAGCTACTCCTTCCTACCTCGCGGCACCGATCGGCCACCGGCGGCGGCTGCTCCCGCGGCTTCTCGGCCCAAGCGCATCGTCGGGCGTCGTCTTCAAGTCGTCGAATACAAAAGGGCCGAGCCGGAGCCCTCGGAACCGTGATGCCAGCCATGGTCCCAGAGTACCTGGGGCGTGGCTAACACGATGAATGAGCATTGTCGCGCCGTGCGGCCGCATTCGCGGAACTCTCCTCGACAATCTACGCGACCTCGAGGAGAGTGACCGACTCGCACAGCTCGGCCCGGCGCGCAAGCGACGCCACAACGCTGGCAGCACCGTTCCAGGCCTGTGCTCTCGAGTTGCAGATCGCGGGTCCGGCCGCTCCGGCACCGTTGGGTTGAGACTGGCCAGAGGGTGGGCGACACGGCTGGCATGAAGCGCCGGCCCGTCACCGTCCCGTCGTGCTGCCGACGTGGTCGTGTCCCCGTGCGACGCCCAAGCCGCGAAACGGTTCTTCGATAAGGCCATTCTGGCGACAGGTTCCCAGCTGGCCGAGGTTGTAACAAACAAGGCAACTACCTACCCCGCTGTCCTCGGCGACGTGCTGCCTGGGGCGTTCCACAACACCGTTTAATCACGCCATCAACGGCGCTCCAGAACAACGTCCGTTAGGACCCTGCTACGCCACGGAGTACCGGCGGTCATCGTGGAAAAGGTGAGAAATCGCCCACGTCGGACCACGAGCGGTAGTGGGCGAAACGAGCGACGCTCGAAGAGGAAAAGCTCAACACCGCCGGCGGGCGCAGGTAATTACGCTCAAGTTTGTCGTGGCTGTGGGTGCTGAGGTCCGTCCCACCGTCGCCCAAGAGCTCCCGGGCCCGGCGCCCAAGGCACGGATGTGGGGCGGCACCAGGACCACATCTGGACTCGACTCGCGCACTCGCCCGATGTAGCTCATCCCGGCCCTACTTCGAAGGGCATGGCCCAACGACAAGAGGAGCCGGCGTTGATGCGGCGACGCCGCCCGTGCCGCTTGCAACCGACACCGCCGGGCCCGACACGGTCGCGCCCGAAGCGCCAGACGTGCCTCCAATGGCGGTCGCGGTCCCCATCGCGGCCCCGCTTGACGAGGCGGCGGGGAGCGGACCGCCGGCCAACATCAAACCGGAGGCACTGGCCGGCGCGGTGGCGGGGTGCTGATCTCGAGGCGGGCAGGCTGCACCAGGCGTACCGTTTGCCGCGGTGGAGCCAGTCCCGGGCGTGCCATTGGTCCCCGCCTTGTCATGGCCACGACTGCGTACCGATTGCGAACGGCGGGTATCCGGTGAGGCTGTGCTCGGAGGCGGTGCGGTAGCGACGCCAATAACCGGGTTCGGCGGGGCCTGGGTTATCGACGAAGCCGAGCCGACCGCGGAGGGCAAGGTGGCACCGGGGGGTACCAAGGCGTCGCGGCCGCCCGGCCGCGCCCCTCGGGGCGTCTGCAGCCCGCTCGGTCCATTCGCCAACGCCTGTCCCGCCAAGAGCACAAGGACGGCCACGGCTGCGACCACCGCAACCTGGGCCCAGCGCCGTGAATGGACCCGGGTCTGGGCTGCGCCCCTGTCGGTGCTGGCTGCATCTGAGCCAGGGCGTACGGTCCAACCCGTGGTTGTCGCCGGATGGCCGGGCCGAGCAACCTTGTGTTTCCTGGTTGTTGGCGGCGCAATCGGATTGATCTCGTCAGGCTCGGTGGCCACTTCCCCCACCGGTGAGGTCGATGGCTCGTCTCTCCGCGCTTTCCCGCCGAGCCAGGCGATCGTCGAGTCGAGGCTCGGATCTCCGAAAGATGGCGCCTCGGTGACCGCTCGATCGGCCATCCCGCCCCACTGGGCGAGCGTGTGGGCGATGGCCTCGTCGTCTGGCCAGTCCAGGTTGTCGGCATCGCCCCCGCCATCGACAATCAGGGCTTCGTCAAGGAGTTGTCCCCAGGCCGCCAAGGCGCGTCGGACGTCTGCGTCCTCGGGCCAGCTGAGCATCACATGCGCTCCTCGAGCAACCTCTTGAGGCCCGCTTGTGCCTGGACGACGAGCCCCCGGCAGGTGCTTGGATTCAACTGCAGGATGTCGGCGACGTCTGCCAGGCCCAAGTCGCAGTAGTACCGGAGTATGAGAAGGGCTCGCTGCGAGGGGTGGAGTTGGCTCATGGCCATTCGGACCGATACCCGTTCGATCGGTGCACTGTCGGTGATCGCCCAGTCGTCGAGAAGGGGTTGATATCGGTTGGCCGCGCGACGATGTCGGTTGAGGTCCAGGAACAGTCGGGTGCCGACCCGAACGCACCAAGCATCGGGGTTGTCGACCGTGTCATAGTTCAACCACAGCCGAGAGAGTGTTTCCTGCGCCAGATCACGCGCCTCGTCGATGTCGCCCGTCATCCGGATGAGGATCCTCACCAACGTGCCATTGGGAGGTCCGAGGTGGCGGTACGCGTCGTCGTATGAGGGTCGGACCTGAACGGTCTCGGCGTCAGTCACGCGGGTCAGTCTGTCACTTAAAGCCCGCACACCTGATCGACGCCTGACACCGCCGAAATGTTGGAACAAATTTCTGCCAACATACGCCGCTCGGCGGACGTCGATCCAGTTGGAATGCGGATGGTCCGCAGGATAGGCGAGGAATGGGAACTCAAACGTGTGCGACCCAGTCGGAGCCGGCGGCACCGCTCACCGGGCCGGATGGCAAAGGTGCCGCCGCTGTTACGGCCTTCATGGAGGAACATCTCACCAGCCGCCAGGTCGAGATTCTCCGGTTGTTGGCGCAGGGGCGAGCAGTCGATGCCATCGCCGCCGAGCTCGTCTATTCCTCCAGTACCATCAAGAAGGAAGTCCACCGCACGTTGCGACGAATCGGCGCCCGGAACCGGACGCACGCCATCGCGATCGCGATCCGGGCCGGCATTATCTGACCGGGAGGTGACCCCGGGATCGGGTCGGGTCCTGCCAGCGGGTCCCAGGCTATTCCGACGGTTTGGACCGCGAGGGTCATTCTGAATGGAAATGTGCCGGTACTGCCGTTGCGCCCGCGAGCCTCGACCCGGTAGTCGCCGTCGCCATGGTCGAGCGACATCGAGATGAGCGACTCAGCTCAGCGGGATCGCCGGGGGACGACACAGCGTCACGCGGCCAAGCGAGAAGCACATGTGGCGAGCGGTCGTGACCACCGGCTCCTCGGCACGGACCTCGGCGACCCAGTCTGCAGGAGCCACGTCATCCAACTCAGCGTGTGGCCGTTGCGCCCACGAGGCGATCTCAACGGCCTCGAGCGGCCGGTCCATATTGCGAAACACCTGGAGCAGCGAAACGACGACCGGCCGGGCCCGGCGGCCGACGAGGTCGAACTGCCAGATTGGGAACCAGGTCACTCCCCGTCCCGGAATGCCCAGCAGCGTGCCCCGCTTGATACGGTCATGAAGAGCTTGTCGCGTGACGCCAAGGAACTCGGCCGTCTCGGTCGTGTCCCAGCGATCACCGACCGCTTCACGCCAGATAAGCGGGGCAAGCGCCGCTTCAGCAGCCCGCCTGCCCAACTCCGGGCTGGACAGGCCCTTCTCGCAGCCGACCAAGCTCCGTGAAAAGAAGCTGGCGGCTTCAGCCGTCAGAGAAGTCACGATAACAACTTCATCGGCACCGAACACCTCTTCTCGGTCTTGTCCGAGAAGTCCAGGGCGTTGGCGCCCAGGTGCTGGTCGCCGTGGGAGCGGACCTGTCCCGGGTACGCCAGCAGGTCATCCAACTGTTGTTCGGGCTACCCGGCCCCCCCCGACCGTGTGGCGCCGCGTCGGTGGCCGGGACGGGCGTCACGCGAGCGCCTTCGACGAGCACAGCCGGCCGCCGATTGGCCCACGACGACGCGGTGGAGATCGCCGGGCTCGGTGACGCGGCCACCTACAGCGAAGCCCGGGCGTCGTTGCGGGTGCTGGTCGGCGTGACGCTGTTCGTAGTCAGGTTCGCCACCATCACCAGCTCCGGGAGGCGGCAATCGCGGCCGCCCAACAGGCACTGACTAACCCGGCCCGCAAACGTCTGAACCATGCACGGCAGGCGGCACGCCGTGTTCACGATTGTCGCCGGCGTGGGGACCGTGGGCGCCGGCGTGGCCCGATGCGCGGCCGATGCGTCGAGCCAAGGAGCGGCCGCTGGTTGCGAACCAGTGACCGGCAACGTGGGGCAGGTCGACCGTTGCACGGCCGCCTCCGACCCGGCCGGGGCCAACGCAACGAGGCCGTCGCTCGTCCCCGCATAAGGAGTATTTGTCACGATCGCCAGGTGCGTCTCGTCGATCAAGCTGGCGCGGAGATACACGGCGGCTGGGTGAGTGCGGCCCTCCAGTCAGCCAGCAGCGAAATAATGACTCCGTCGAGATTCACGGTGGTGTTGATATTGTTGAGCGTCGTCTGGGAAGACTGGTAGGTGACAAGGTCGTTCTGCAAGGCGGTGACGGCATTGCGAAGCGACTGTGGAATGCCACCGGGCTGCCCGTTCATCACGGAAATGATGTAGGCGTTGTAGGCGTTGCCGAAGACTACCGAGTCGTGGGCGACCTGGTTGACTTGAGCCGCGGCGTCTTGAGCGTCGACGACCTGGGCGTTAAGATCGCTGTTGGTTTTGTTGTTCTCGGCCGTTTCCGCTGACTTGATAGCGGCGCACACTTGTTGGCTGACGGTGTCGGTGTGCACGGTTGGCAACGCCGACGTGACGGACGCCCCGACTCCCAGGAAACCCACGATGCCGATGGTGGCTACCCCGACAGGGACGAACTTCTTCATGAGTTCTCCTCATTGTTTGTTGACGGGACTATCTTGTAGTGCAACTATTTGTTGGTCCGGTTAGTCGGACCTTTCAGTTGTCGTTTTACGGTCGCCCTTGCTTGGGGTGGGTGAGATTGTTCGGGTCATTGCTCTCGTCGTTTCGTTGTGCCTGAGAGTTTAGCCCTACGGCTGTGCGACATCGTCCGGGGACATCGGCGTCACTTCGGCGTGCCGAGACAGGCGACCCTCGGAGACCCGCCAGGTTCGCGAGTGAAAGCGAAAAACCGCTCCGCCCTCGAGGCGCAAGAGCCTCCTCTCATTGGTGCGGTCCGCTGATCGCCGATCCGCAAAGCTTCTTCTGTGCCCAATGCACCATTGTGACCCAAAGCCGCCAAAGGCGCGGGCCATGTTACCAACGGCTCTCTCGGCGCGGGTTCATCGTCACCAACCTTCCCGGCGCCGCGGCCAACTTGGCGATTGGGTACTGGCTGTAGTCGGTCGCGCCGTTTGCTACCACGTTCTCGTCGATCTGGTGGTCCGGCCGATGGGTCGGAGTAGATGATGGGACGGTCCGCGGGCCACCCGAGAACGTCGCTTGGCATCGGCGTCGATGCCGTGCTGTGTCCCAGTGGAGGCCCCGCCGAGCATGTCGGCCGCGCCCTCTTCCAAGTTCAAGACCACGACAAGGCCGAGGTTCATTGCCTGATTGAACTCCGCCACAGTGATGACGTTGCCGTTCGGCAAGAAGGCCAAGTACCTACAACTACCGCTGTAGCCAGCGTCTTGCTAGCAACAAGGGAGGCCCATGGAAATCGGGGATCGCGGCTGCAAACCGACCGGCCGATCAGACCGACGCCGAGAGGGGCCGGGGACGACGACCCGACGGTCAATCCGCTACGACGTCATATCCCGTTCCGCCGTCCGGGCTGGGTCATCGTCATCGTTCGCCTCAGCCTTCAGCGCTGCGCTTCGTCGGGCTGATCAAGACGGTCGGCCGGCGGCCACGAGTTGGCGGCCTGGTTTGGGGATAGGCGCCACGGTCGTGGCGCCGGCGGGGGGACGCCAGGTGCACCCGAATAGTGTCAGCCACCGCATCAGCAGGGCTCGCGGGAGAAGAAACTGTGGGATCTGTACAAGGCGTTGCAACGCCAGGCACACTTGGCTGGGCGGAGCGGCCACGGAAATGGTTGTCGTCGTCGGGAACACAGTCGTGGTGGTGGTCAGTGGCGCGGCCACGTTGTAGCCCGACCCGGCGTCTTGGTGGTAGGGGGCCGCCTGCCAGGCGGCGAAGGTGAGCGGCTGGGCGGTGTCGTGGGCCATGAACTGCCAGGCCCCGTTGTAGGTGTTGTTGGACCAGACGTTGCCCTGATTGAAGGTGATCGCCTGTTCGACCACCGTCGCCTTGTACGGGGACCAGGACGGGTAGGTGCCGAAGTTGGAGAACACGGCCTGACGGGCGCAGTAGACATTCGAGCAGTTCAGCCCGACGACGGAAACGTCGACGGTGAAGGTGTTGTTGTGCACCTTGACGTTCTGCGACTTCCAGCGGCAATCGTCGTAGTACGGGGCGACGTTGATCGACCCGTCCGACGCCGGGGCCCGGCACGTTGTGGCGGTGTTCGCCCCGGGGTTCACGAGGGTGCACATGGTGGCCAGCTCGCCGGAGCCGCAGAAGCGGTCGGCGTTCTCCCATACCGTCACGCCCGACCAGTTGTTGTCGAACACGTTGTCGTGAATGTCAATGAGAGGCGACCCCGGGGTCACCCGGCTGTCACCACCGGATTCGGATATGTAGATGGCGCCGACAGGAAAGTTGTCGTTGCGGGCTGCGAACTGCCGCCCTTTGCCAATGGCGTTGCGGCGCAGCGTGTTGCCCGAGATGACCCCGTTGTAGCTGATCTCGTAGATGACCGCTTCGCTGTGATTGCCCTCGATCAGGTTTGACTGGATGGTGACGTCGACGTTGGTGCCATCCACCCAGATTCCGGCGCTGTTGTTGTCGTGTATCCAGTCGTTGGTCACACGTGAGCTTCGGGTGTTCCACAGCTTCAGGCCGCCCGAGCACCCGCAGCCGGGCTGCTTTTTTTCCCAGTCGTCGGTGTTGTTGCGGGCGATCTCGCTGTGGTCGATGACCATTCCCGTGATCCCGCCGGCTAGCTGGTAGCCGTTGATGCCGTACTGTCCGTTGTCCGCCAGGCAGTCGTAGGTGACCTGCTGGCGGGCGCCTGCCATCATGGCCGCGCCGTGGTTGGCGACGATCGAGGTGTGGTCGATGATCCAGTCGTCGCCCGAGTCGTGGTTGACGACGCCTTCATTGCCCCGTTGGTTGAAGTGCTGGATGGTCAGATACTGGATCCTGACCGAAGCGGCCTGTTGGGTGAAAGCGGCGTGGTCGACATTCTGGCCGTCGAGGATCGCTGCCGGAGCGCCGATGTACACATCCCCCGACTTGGGTATCACCTGGTCGTAGATGCCAGGTGAGCCCGCCTTGCCGAGCGTGTGCACTCCACTCAGCAGGTAAAACGTCGTCCCCGCCGGGTGAGACAGGGTCAGGATGTCGAGGCCCGTACCTCCGGGCGTGACGACCACGGCTCCGCTGGGCGGGCTCGTCGGCCCCCTCAGCGCCGGGCTGCCGCACATGGCAACCGGTGGGGCAGAGGGAGGGTTGGTCCCAGCACGCGCGGTTGCCGAAACCAAGCCCAGCGCGCCGGCCGCGAGGGCACCGGTGATACCCGACGCCACGACCAGGCGGACCATCGTACGCAGGTTTGGTGCCAACGTGTCCTTTCAGAGACAATCCACCCAGAGGCAATCGGGGCAACACGTCGCCCATATGATATTAACGCACCATCCTCTCTGCTCCTCGGTTGGAAACCGACCAGCCGTGATCGCGTCCCGTTTATTCCAATCCTCCCCATTTCACCGCGAACTACGTATTCGGTCGAAACGATGCCATCGACGCGCTCTTAGCCACCCGGGCGACCCTGTCGGGCGACGCGTCGGGGCGGGCCAAGGCCAGATGCGGCCCCGTGGAGGCGATCCGGGTGCTGCATATGGCGCGCACCAGCGCACGGCGTGACCGCACCGAGGCCCTCAAGCAGATGCGGGTGCCGGTGTCGACGGCCCCCGACGATCTGCTCCCGGAGCTGCGTCACCTCTCGGTCTGTGCCTCATCGAAGTCACGGCCGCCTTACGCCCAGGCCCGAAGACGGACGTCTTGTCTGCCACGCAACGCCGAGGCGATCTCATCGAGGAACAGACTCACCCCGGAGGACTCCACGGCGTCGATGGTCACCCCGTCGACGCCGGGGGCACCCCGGTTGGTTCGGACGTCGTCCCACGCCTGCCACAAGACGTCGCTGCGGGCGACGTGGTCATACAAGGCGTGGAAGCGGCGGTCCGGGTCCTGTTTGGCACTGCGGTACAGCGCTCGCTGCAAAGCTCGAAGCTTGTCCACACCTTCGGTGCGGCGGATGGACCTAGCCGATTGGGCACTCACCCGGCCTCCTCTCAACAACGACACGCATCGATGAAGTAGGGGCCCTTCGCTCCGGGCGGGTTAGGTTGTCCCGCCCATCGTCACTACTACGACCCCCTCCGACTGCCGCTCGGCAAGCCGCCATTTCCCGGGGTCACCGGTTATAGAACGGCCAAGCTCCCCTATCCCGCAGGCACGGGGCCGAGACGGCTCTCTCCAGTTCCCAGGCCGACTGTCCGACCGTTCCGAGCCCCATACGCCGGGGGGTTCATGAGCATCCGCTCCAGGAATCCCAGATGCCGTCCATGGCCTTCGCCGTGAGTGTGGCGGCTCGGCTCCCCCTTGGCCCCGCCTCTCGGCGGGGGAACTTACTGACGACGCCGCAGGCTTCACTTCATGTTACGGACCGGTCGTTCGCTCTCCCTTTCAGGACTTTCGTCGCTCCGCTTCGACGGCGGCCTCTCAACCGACGCCGCGAGCCAGCTACCAGGGATCCTGGCGTCTCCCCGGACGGGACTCACACCCGCAAGCCGACCTGAGCTTGTCGCCCGGTTATGTCACGTCATGGAATACCTCCATATCCGTGCACCCGGGCTGCTGGATGCACACACGCGTGTAGTTCCGCGGAGGACCACTAAGGCGTCGGCGACGCCGACGCCGAGCTGCACCGAGACCATCCCGACGCCTGGTGGACCTCGGCGTGGAACGCCCCTCCGTCGGCCAACTCGGCCATCAACTCCTCCTCGGGCATCCCGGCCTGCCGGGCCAGGATCGCCCTGGTGATGACCTCGGCTCCGGTCAGGGCATCGGCGTAGCTGTCCGCGTCCAGGTCGCCGGGATGGATCTGGTACAAGATGAGCGCGCCGAGACGGGCTGCGCCGAGACGCAGCGGGAAGGCGAACACGGCCCGGAAACCGGCGTCGACAACCGGGCTGGCGAACGCCGACCAGCGCAGCGGCGGGGCGTTGACGAGGTCGACTTCGCACACCGGCACGCCATGTTCGTGGGCGTCTGACGCCGGGCCGTTGCCGAGGGTGAACTCCAGCTCCGCCAACGCTGTGACGGTGGCACCGGACGCACACAGGGACACCTGAGCCCCGGCGTCAGAAATAATGGTGATCCCAGCCGCGGCAACCGAAAGCGTCTCAACACATTTCGAGCACAGTCCCGACGCCGCCGGGTGTCCGCTGGCGAGCGCCCGGGACATCCGCAACCATCGCTCCCGACCCACGGTCATCGAAGCTCCATCGCAAACCAGCCAGTCACGGTTCGCTTCGGGCAGCGGTCAACGTGGTCCTGTCGCAGCCCGCCATCCCCAGCCGGTGTCTGACACCGTCGCGGGACCTTTTTATGCGGGCCTGACCCAGGCGGACCTGGCTGCCCTCACGACGCTTGGATTGCGATGATGGCGGCGTCGTCGTCGTCGACGTTGATTGCCGCCGCCAGGCGCTCGATGAGCCCCGCGGGCGTCAGGCCCGCGCAGCCGGCCAGGCGACGTTCGAACTCGGCCCGCCCGGTGACGCCGCGGTCGGTATGAATCTCGACAAGGCCGTCGGTGACCAGCACCAGCGTGTCGCCCGGTTCGACGAGGATTTCGTCGTCGTAGAACTCGGTGTCGGGAAACGACCCCACGATCGAACCTGACCGTCCCACCGCGGTCACCGTCCCGTGGCGGCGCAGCAGCGTGGGGAGGGGGTGGCCTCCCACCGCGAGACGGACGTGGAGGCCGCGCTCGGAGCGGTCGATGAGCGCGAAGATGAGAGTGCAGAACGAGTCCTCGTCGAGGTGGTCGCCGGCGAGCAGGGCCTGGTTGACGCGATGCAGGGTCTCAGCCGGGGAGTCGCTGTGGACGGCGGCGCCTCGGAGGCTGTAGCGGGCCAGGTTGCTGCGGCTGGCCGCCAGGGGGCCTTTGCCGCACACGTCGCCGATGACGATCCCCCAGGTACGGGTGGTCACGGGGAACAGGTCGTAGAAGTCGCCGCCGATAAGGGCGCCGCCGGCCGGTCGGAACAGGGCGGCTATCGCGGCGCCGGGAATGGTGGGCAGGCACGGGGGCAGCAGGCTGGTCTGCAACGCATCACAGAACATTTCGGCTTGGCGTCGCAGCTGCTGCTCCATTTCCACGGTGCGCCTGGCGGCGCGGCGTAGTTCCAGTTCGGCGACAACCATGGCGGCCAGATCGCGCAGCGTGGCGACGTCGTCGTCGCTGACGGTCCGGGGTTTCTTGTCCATCACGCACAGCGTCCCCACGTTGTAGCCATCGGAGGGGGCGAGGGGGCACACCCAGGTAGAAAACGCAGCCCGAGCGGCCCCGGCCACCAGCGGGTTGGCCAGGGTCCGGGGGTCGGCGGACGCGTCGGTCACGACCCACGGCTCGCCCTGCAAGATGGCCGAGGCGCAGAGCCCTGCGTCCCGGCCGATCTGGTCGATGTCGAGGCCGTGATGGGATTTGAACCAGATGCGGTCTCGGTCGACGATGCTGACGATGGCGATGGGGACTTTGAACAGCCGGGCGGCGAGAGCTGTCGCCCGGTCGAAGGCGCCGTCGGGGGGCGTGTCCAAAACGTGGTAGCGGTGGACCGCGGCGAGCCGCTCGGCCTCGGTCGCCGGGATCGTTGCGGTGTCAGCGCCGGCGACCGTGTGCAGCGCCGTCATGTTCGAACTCCCCATGCGTCGCCGGCGTTGCCGGGGGTCGAGCGCCTCGTGGCTCGCCTACCACCGGCCACGCGACCCTCCAGCGCCACCCCGCGACCGAAGAAATCGCGAACAGGATCAGAAGCCGAAGCAGAAAGCCCATCTTGTTTCACTGGTCCCTTTTGTTGTCGTCTCGATGTCGACCTGCTGATGCGATGCGATGGCGCGGCTGCGAAGCTGCCGCCGACCCCCGCCCACACCCGCCGGGGCCTGGGGTCGGCGGCACCGCGCCCGCTCGCGGGGGGACGGTCGGCACGGGACCTTGGGCGCGACGGCGGTTGGCCCGATCGCAGCTGACTAAAGCTGGGGATCGGGGAAGGTCTCACGCGTTCACCCGGCTCTGGCTGCGGCGTGTCGCCAACCAGGCGCGACACAGTCTTCGTCGCTCAGCCTCGGTCGGCCCGCCCGAAATGCCAGCTTCCTGATTGGTCTCGCGCGCGAAGCGCAGGCAACGGTCTCGGACCTGGCAAGCCTGACAGATGGCCTGCGCGGCGTCGATCTCGCCGACTGCGATCCGGTGCTGCCCGCGGGGCAGAACCGGTCCAGGTTCGCGAACTGGCAGCTCGCGTTGTCCCGCCACGTGACATCAACCCTTGAGGTCGGTCGGGAACTGTGTTGTTGGCCGATCATCACCTGCCCGTCCCCTCAACGTCGTGCTCGCTGACGCTGCCGGGGTCCGGGGCAGATGGCGCCCTACCGGGACGGCCGCCCAGACCGGGCCACCCATCCACAACCACCATGCTCTCAAACCTTGCCACTGTCAAACGACGCGACGCTACGCGCCACGAACGGCTCCCGTCGCGACCGGGGCTCGCGGCGCGGTCGCGGTCATGGCCGGGAGCACAACCAACTAAGCCCGAATCCACCGAAAGATATGGGTGGTCGTTGCTGTGGGCTCTTGGCTGGGGGGTCTGGGTGTTACTGGCCTGAATGGGGTCGGGCGGCGTAGCGGGCGTCTGAGGTGTCTCGCGACGATCCAGGCGTTCGGGGGTTTGTGTTTGGTCGTCGACGATGCGGCCGGTGGTGGGCGGCGTCGCCTGGTGCTAGTCGTTTAGGTGACGAGTCGGATGGCGCGGATGTTGGCCAGGGCGGCGGTGAACGGTTGGGCCCACGGCCAGTCTCGGGGCAGATGCAGTGTCGGTTGACGGCCCGACCTGGTGAGCCGTCCCGGCAGACGGAGGTGGTGGCGTCGCAGGGTGCCGGTGGCGATGAGGGTTTCACCGAGGCCGATGCGGCTGGTCCAGCGGGCCATGTTGTGGGCCATCACGTTGATCGCCAACCAGGCGGCGTTCGCCCCGAACCGTCCCGACGGGAGGTGGTTCAACCCGACCCCGTACTTCAAATCTCTTATCGTGTTCTCCACTTCGGCGTGGCGGCGATGGTCAGCCTCGATCTCGACGGCGGACCCCTGACGGTTGGGTGATCAGGGCGTGATAGGCGTAGGTGGTGAGCAGGGCCAGCTGGGAGCCGGGGCTGGGTTTGGTGCGTCGCACGATCAGCCGGCACACCTTTCCTTTCGTTCCGAAGGGCCGGTAGCTGATCTCGGCGACGTCGGCCCCATCATTGAAGTACGGGATCGGGACCCACTGGTCCTCGGCGATCGCCGCAATCCGGGTGTGCAATCCCTTGTACATCTTGGCCGTGATCGAGAACGCGACATTGGCCTTGCGGCAGGCGTCGACGACCTTGCGACTGTAGAAACCGGAGTCGGCCCGCAAGGTGAGCGGCCCGGTGGCCCCCGCCCGGCCGATACGCCCCGAACGTCTCGGCCAGGAAGCTGGCCGGCCCCCGGCCGCTGTGGGCGTTGCCGCCCCGCAGCCGGCTGTGGACGACATCGCCAGTCGCTGCGATCACGGCGACCAGAGGGTGATAGCCCCTGACGTGGTTGTAGGTGAACTGGGCGCCACCCTGCTTGGCCAAGCCGTAGGTCTCCACGATGCTCGAGTCGACATCGACGGTCACCGCCTCGCTGCCCGGGCCGGCGCCCGCCGCCCACGCCCGGGCCAAGAGTTCCCCCGAGACCACGTCCAACTGGCGGGCATGGCCGAAGGTGAAGCTTCGCAGAAAGGTGCCCAGCGTCGAGGGGGCCCGCACCGCGTGACCCAGCGCTTCCCCGGTGGCTCCCGAGCGCAGGGCGTCGGCGTCATCGATCGAGTCTCCATCAGCCAAAGCCGAGTGGATCAACGTCATCGCTTTGTGCCCCACATTGGCATGGCCGGCCGCGGCGCCCAGGTCGACATGGGTGTCGAACAGGGCCCGCAGCCCGAGATGCTGGGCCAGGGTGGCCGGCAGGATCAGCCCGGCGTCGGCCACCGCATGGGTGTCGTCGAAGGTCACCGCGACCCGGTCGAGAGTGTGCGATGCTGTCATCAAGAAAGTGTCCTCCGACTCGGGTCTACGGCTGGCTTGGTAACCGCCATTCTCCCAGGTCAGGGGACACTTTTACGTGATGCTCAAACCTCCCAAGCGCCTATTCATCGGTGGATTCGGGCTAAGACTAAGTGCTCGTCGGGGCGGGATCCTCAGCCGGCCGTTCCCGATAGTCCAGCGATGGGCCAGCCGCTGTCTGCCGCTGCGCCCGGGGCGCACGGCTGTCGGCTTCTCGACCCTCCGGCTTCACCGGCCTTCGTGCTCGGGACGCCGAGTTCCCGTCAGTCGCCCATGACTGTCATGGTCGCCCGGGTCAACCGACACTGTCTCGGGCGGCCCCGAGTCGGCCTCAGTGCCCTGGCTGATGGGCCGAGGAACGTCCCCGGGTCCTGGAGGTGAGTGCACCAAATATTTTTGATCCAATTCTCGGAGGGCTCCGAAACAAACCTACGTCGAGCACATCTCCGGGTTCGTTCAGGACACGGCCGACCAGCCCCTCGATGAAAAGGATGGTACATGCGTATCGATGAGCGGGCCCTCGACGAGCTGATCGTCGAGTCACAGGATTTGCAGGTCGACGCGTTGCGTGACACCAAGGCGACGATCCCCGACCTGATCGAGTTACGCGAACAGCGCCGGGGTGAACCGGTCGACCCCGAACACGTCGCACGGTTCAACCTGGGTCGCCGAAGCCTCCTGAAGCGGTTAGGAGCCATGGGCGGTGGCGTCGCCGGTGTGGGCCTGCTGGGCGGCGGGATCGGCACGGCCATGGCGTCGCTGCTGGCCCAGCCGGCCGCAGCCGACCAGGCCCTCGACGTCCAGATCCTGCAGACGGCTTCGTCGCTGGAGCGTCTGGCGGTTAACACCTACGGCACCGCGTTGACGTTGCCGTTCATCAAGTCGGGCAACGCAGTGATCGTCAAGTTCGCCCAGACCACGATGATGCAACACGACGAGCACCGCAAGGCCTTCCAGGCCCAGACGACGGCGTTGGGCGGCAAAGTTCAGGACACCCCCAACCCGAAGTACGCCCCGATCGTGGCGGCGGCGGCGCCGACACTGAAGGCGGCGTTGGATGTCGTGAAGCTGGCCATGACGTTGGAGACGGTGGCCCGCGACACCTACTTGGCGGACCTGGTCATGTTCAGCGACAACAAGTCGCTGCAGATCATGTCGACGGTCATGGGGGTCGAAACCCAGCATCTCGCCACCCTGCGAGCCGTGGCCGCCCTGATCCAGGGGGGCGCACCGCAGCTGATCGCCATTCCCCTCACCAACCTGGCGGCGCTGCCCGCGGCGGCGGGAAGTGTCGCCTTCTCCGACGGTCCCTTCCCGATGCCCACCATGGCCAGCCCACCCACCGAAGGCGCCGTGCAATGAGCGCCCACAACACCGACTCCGAGAAGAGCGAACCCATGACCGATGAGACCAAATCCACCAAGTCCGCTGGTGGCGTGAGCCGCCGAGGTTTCCTGCTCGGAGCGGGCGCGGCCGGCGGGGCGATCGTGGTGGCCGCCTGCTCAAAGTCGAAGACCTCCTCCTCGACGACCGACACCACCGGTGGCGCCGGCTCAACGACGCCCACCACGGCTGCGGGGGCCAGCGGCGACGCCAAGGTGGCCGCCCTGGCCGCCAGCCTGGAAGTCTTGGCGGTCGCCACCTACAAAAACGCCCTGGCCGCGGCGTCGGCCAACAAGCTGGGCGCAGTGCCCGCGGCGGTGGGCAACTTCGCCACCACGGCCATGAGCAACCATCAAGCCGCCCTGGACAAATGGAACACCGTGCTCACCTCGGCCGGCGCCCAAGCGGTGTCGCAGCCGCCGGCGTCGCTGGCGGCGACAGTCAACCAGATGTTCGCCCAGGTGACCGACGCGGCCGGGGTAGCCAAACTGGCGTTGCTGTTGGAGCAGACCGCGTCGGACACCTACCTGTCGGCCATCCCCACCTTGAAGTCCAAAGATGCCATCACCTTGGCCGGCCAGCTCCAGATCGTCGACCAGGAACACGCCGCCATCTTGCATTACGTGCTGGGCGAATACCCCGTCCCCGATGTGTTCCAGACCACGGACAAGGCGTTCAGCGGCTAAGCCTGCCGGCGATCCCCCCCTTTTGCCGGCAGCCCCGGCGGCGGCGGCGCAGAACGGTTTCCTCCCTCTTGCGTCCGCCGCCGCAACGTTCTTCGTCGGGTCGAGCTCCACCGCCGTGGTCAGCTTTGAGGAGCCTTGCGATGCCATGAACACCGGTGGCCAGGTGAGCAGGAGCACCAGGACACGTACTGGCCCAGCTGCTTTCCCGGGTCCGCTCGGGCCGACAAGTTGGGATCGGAGTCTCGCCGCGCTCAACAGCTTCGTGAAGCGCGAGGGCCACGCCATGGTGCCCCAAACCCACGTCGAGGACGGCCATCGCCTCGGCCAGTGGGTCGCCGCGCAACGCCAAGCCCGGCGACGGGGAGACCTTGGCGATCGCCCTGCCGCGGTCCTGGAGGCCTTGCCGGGGTGGAGCTGGGACGCCTCTCGAAGCCGGTGGCACACCGCCTTCGCGGTTCTGGGCGGCTTCGTGAAACGCGAAGGCCACGC
>JALYXV010000140.1 GCA_030947025.1 Actinomycetota bacterium
GGGATCAACCCGACCCAACATGAAAGCCTCCGGGGAAGTGGAAGACCACAACTACAACCCTGTAATTCTCCCACACCGCGCTCGCGATCGCGAGCACCCTCGCCGACTTTCTGCTCACTGCTCTAGAGCCCCATACCGAGCCCGAGATCTCGTTCGATGCCGAGACCCCGGCCGTGTTCGGGGCCCTTGTGTGGCCCAGGCGGCGGGCGTCATCGCGGATGCGGCCGGTGAGTTGGCGGTATATGAGGGCTTCGAGGGTGTCGGCGGGATTGGGGCCGAGGGGATGACCCTGGTCGTTGACATCGTGGCGTTCCCGCCAGGCCAGGATGTCGCCAGCCGCCTCCCGCCAGATACGCCGGTCGGCCCGGTTGTCGGGGTAGGGACCGAGGGCCTCGAGAAGCCAACCCAGCGGCTTCAGGGTGGCGGCCGCGGTCAGATTGGCCCGGCGGGTGGCGGCCGCGGCTCGGAGGGCGGCGTGGCGTTCCAGGTCGCCGGCGTGGGACTCGAGCCATTGCTGGCGGCGGGCCTGGTGGGCCTCGGCCTCGACAAGATGCGGTTGGTGGACGGCCAGGGTGCGGGCCCACCCGGCCGCGGCCCGATCGGCGGCCTGGAGCTGGGCGGCCAAGGAGACACGCTCGGCGCGGTGGGAAGGCGCGGGTGCGCTCGAGGCGGGCCGCCAGGTCGGCCCGGGCGGCGTCGGCGGCCGCCAGCTGGTCCTGGGCGTTGCCCACGTTGTACGCGCTGACGGCCAGGTCGGCGGCGCGGTCGTCGGGCAGCCCACGGCGCAGGCCGACCTCGAGGGCGTCGGCCTCGGTCTCGAGTTCCGCGATGGTGTGGTCGCGGGCCAGGCGACGGACATCGGGGAGCGCGTCGGTGGCCAGATGCTGGGCCCGGCTGCGGGCCAGGGCCTCCACCAGGGGATCAGAGAGCTGGCTTTGCGGGCTACGGGTGGGTGGGGTGGCGACGACGGCGTAGAGGGTGTTTGGCGACCCGGCCCCGGGACAGGGCCACGTAACCCTCCTCGCCGCTGAGGCTGTCCGAACCGAGGGTGTAGGTCCGTCCCGTGGTCATGCCCTGCGCCTTGTACAACGTCATGGCGTACCCGTAACCCAGCCGGCCCGCGGCCAGGTACTCGGCGGGGAGCTCCACCGTCCGCTCCCCCACCGTCACGGTGACCGATTTGGTGTCGGCGTTGATGGCGGTGACCTGGCCCCGGTCACCGTTGATGATTCCGAGGCGGCGGTCGTTGGCCAACGCCAAGATGTCGTCGCCCACCGCGAAGCACCGGCCGGCGACGTCGACCTCGACGCCGGTGAGCTGCCCGGCGTCTTTCCGTACCGCCCGGGCCAGGGCGTTGAGCCGATCGATGTCGCTGCGCCTCCCCGCCAGCATCACCGCCGGCTCATCGGGATGGGCGGAGCGGGCCGCCCACCAGTCGGCCACCATGGCGGCCCGGGCCGCCTCCGCGGTCGGCGCCAGATGGATGCGGCCGTGCTCCCCGTAGACGGCGACCGCCTCCGCCGCCTTCCCGGCACGGACCAGGCCGAGGGCGGCTCGTTCCCAGCCCTCGACCTGGCGGCGGTTCTCCACCAAAACGGCCGCCCCGAGATGCTGGGCGAGGGCTTTGAAGGCGCCCCCGGCGTCGATCTCGGGCAGCTGGCGGGGGTCGCGCCGCCCTCGCCGACAAGGCTGCCCCCAGCACCGGAATACCGCTGGCCTCCCAGGCGGCGCGTGACGCGTCGAGCTCGAACGTTTTCCCTGCCCCCGCGACACCGACGACCAACCTCGACGCCGGCGCCGGAGCCGCACAGCCGTTCCACCATCTCCCGCTGCTCCCCCGCCAAAGTGGGGCGGGCCTGGATCGCCCACGCCAGGGCGTCGGGTCGGGCCACCGCCACGCCCGCGGTGCGGCGCTCCCACCCCCGTCTGCAGCAAAGCGGACTCGACGGCCAGCAGGTCGGCGGTGCCGCTCTCGTCGCCCGCCGCGGCCGCCGCCGGGGTACGGGGGGCCGGGCGCCTTAGGGCGCCACCTCGAGGTCACGGCCCTGGCTGCGGCGAGCAAGAAGCAGGTGGTACAGGAGGATCAACTGCACCACCGCCAGCGGCTCGCTGCGAGCGTCGCCCTCAATGACTCCGAGCGACTCGGGCAGGTCCTGGCCGATGCCGAGGCCGACCCAGATCGCCTCCTCGACCCGGCACGTCTTTTCCCGCGAGGCATAGGCATGCACGTGCAGAGCGTCGACCGGCTTGCCGTCGTCGTCACGGGCCAGCTTCAAATGGATCGCCTCGCGGGTGTCGGCGGTGAGAACCCCGGTCAGGTCGGGATGGGGCGCGGTGGGCCGCAGCAGGACCGTGGCGCTCAACAACCCCGCCTCGGCTTCTCCTCGCTCCTGGATCGGGGCGAAGCGCACCACCACGTCGGCCCAGGCCCGCTGAGGCCGGATGAACGCGGCCGACTCCGGCTCCCGTCGGCGCAGGTCCTCGCGCACCTGCTCCTCGGTGTAACCGCGGTCCCGAGTATCGCGCTTGACCTTCCAGGCATACCGGGTGGGCTCGGGCGGGTCGAGGTACACGCTCAGGTCGAAGCAGGCTCGGGCCAGCCGGCTGTGCAGGGGGAGCAATCCTTCCACGATGACGAAGTCCCGAGGCTCGAACAGCACCGGTCGGTCCAACGTGCCGGTGTGATGGTTGTACACAGGCTTCAGGATGGGCTCACCCATGGCGAGCAACTGGAGGTGTTGTTCCATGATCGCCATGTAGTTGGCCGCTGGGTTGAGGGGCGTGAACGGTTGGCCCTTGCGCTCCTCCCGGTCGTAGCAGTGATAGTCGTCGACGCAGATCGAGCTGATGTTGTCGGTGCCGATGGCCGCCAGCAGACCTCGCGTCAAGGTGGTCTTGCCCGCCGCGCTGTCCCCCGCGATGGCAATCACGACCGGCCGGTGGGCACTCGCCGGGCCGGCTCGGCGCATCACGACCCGCTTGTGGGTCACGGCGATGGCGCGCCAGCAGCGCTCGAGTGAGTCATGGACGAACGGTACGAATGGCGTGCCCTGGCAGCATCCCCCCCCGGGGGGAGCGGTCGTGTTAGGCGAGAGGGGCGGGGGTCGCACGCGCTCTCGTAGGCTGTGGGGCCGTGTCCGAACAGCCCCCTATGGCGGTCCCGCGGACCGGTCCGATCCGGTTGCTGCTGGTCGACGACCACCGAATGGTGCTCGACGGGCTGACCGCCATGCTGCGACCGCATGCCGAGGACGCCATGGTCGTGGCCAGCACGACCGAGCCAGCCGAGGCCCGCCGGCTCGCCGTCGACCTCCGGCCCGACATTGCCCTTCTCGACGTGCGAATGCGGGCCACGAGCGGCCTCGACCTGTGCGAGGAGTTGCTGCGGGTGGCGCCCGGCCTCAAGGTCGTGCTGCTCACCGTCTACGACGACGAGCAGTACCTGTTCCAGGGCCTACGGGCGGGTGCGTCGGGCTACCTGACCAAGCAGGTCGTGGCCGAGGAGCTGCTCACCCACCTCCGTCGGGTGCTCGACGGCGAGATCGTGATCGACGCATCCCTCGCGGGCCGGGTGGCGCTGTCGGCGGCCCGGCTCCACCGCGGTGAGTTCTGGGCCGGCGCCCACCTCGGGCTGAGCCAACGGGAAAGCGAGGTGCTCGAGCTCATGGTGCACGGCAACTCCAATCGGGCTATCGCCCACCGCCTGGTCCTGGGCGAGGAAACGGTGAAGACCCATGTCCGGTCCATCTTCCGCAAGCTCGACGTGAGCGACCGCACCCAGGCGGTCGCCTTCGCCCTGCGCGAGGGAATTTTCCTGTGAGTGCCGCAGGAACGGACGAGGCGGCGGCGGAGCGGGCCTGGTCCGAGCTGCTGCGCCAGATCATCGAGCTGAGCACCGAGGAGCGAAACCTGCGCCAGGTGCTGCGGCGGGTGGCGGAATTCGTTGTCACCACCACCCGTGCGGACGTGTGCTTTGTCCACCTGGTCGATGCTGACACCCGTGAGATCGTGCTGATGGGGGCCACGCCTGCGCCCTTCGACCAGCTGGCGGGCACGGTGCGGCTCCAGTTCGGCGAGGGAGTGGCGGGCTGGGTGGCCCAGCACGCCAAGCCGGCTGTCGTCCGGGACAAGTGGAGCGACCCCCGCTACGTCTACATCCCCGCCCTCAGGGGCGAGGAATTCAACGCCATGATCTCGGTGCCGCTGTTGCGACCCCAAGGAGTCGTCGTCGGTGTACTCAACGTGCATTCGCGCGACGCCGACCATTTCTCTGCCCGTGACGCAGCCCGCCTGGGCGAGGTCGCCAATGTGCTGGCCGGCATCGTCGAAAACGCCGTCCTGTACGACCGCCTGGCAACCCGCGAAACCGAGGTCGAGCGTTTCGCCGCCCGGACCATCGAGTTGCAGGAGCTCGACCGGCGCCGCATTGCCGCAAACATTCATGACGGCATCACCCAACGGCTGGTGAGTGCCTGGTACCACCTGCGAGCCGCACGGGCGCTGTTGGCGGCCGGTTCCGGTGATCCCGCCATCGTCGCCGAGATCGAAACGACCGAAGCGCTGCTGTCCGACGCCCTGGACGAGGCCCGCCACGCCATCGGCGGCCTGCGGCCGGCCATCCTCGACGACCTGGGCCTGCCCGCCGGCCTGACCAGCCTGGCCACCTCGCTCGGCACCGACGCCGAAATCGAGCTGGACCTCGAGCCGTGCGACCTGGCGCCCCACGTCGAGACGGCGCTGTATCGCATCTCCCAGGAAGGGCTGCACAACGTCATGAAGCACGCCCAAGCCCAGAACGTCCGCATCAGCCTCCAAGAGGCGGCCGGCGGCACCGTGGTCCTCACCATCAGCGATGACGGCGTCGGCTTCGAACCGGCGCAGGCATCGGGGTCAACCTCCTACGGGCTGGCGGGCATGCACGAGCGGGCCGCGCTGATCGGGGCCCAGTTGGAGATGCGCTCCCGCCCGGGCGACGGCTGCGCCGTCATCGTCACCGTGCCCGCCCGCGCCGAGGCCGACGAGACGGCTGCGACGCTCAGCCTTGGAGCGCCGAGCGGGGATGGGGATCATCGGTGAACTCGACCGCCAAGGCCCAGCCGTTGTCGATGGCGTACTGGATCTGGGCCTTGATCTCGTCCTTGTTGAAGTCGGGAAGGAAGGAGAAGGTTCCCTGGGTGATGCGCATCGTTCAGTCCTCTCAGGATGCCGGGGTGGGTTCGGGCGTGCTGTCGGCGGTGTCGGTGGACTCGTAGTTGAAGGAGATCTCGCCCCAAGTGTCCAGCGCGACCTGCAGGGCGAGGCACTTCTTGGCCAGGTCCTTCAGGATCTGCTCGCCCTCCTTCATGTAGTCCTTGCCCACGTCTGGTCGAAGTAGATACCGTTCTTCAGGTTCTTCGGGATGCCGTTGAGGCGCAGCGTGTCGTAGTAGCCCGCGATCATGTTGGGGTCACCCTCGAGCTTGCCGACCACCGTGCCCGCATGGACATGGTCGACGCCCATCATGCGGACCCACTTGCTGGTGACCCGGAAGCTGACACCGTGGGTCTTCTGCCTGGTGTAGGTGCCGTGTCCGGCCCGGTGCAGGTGGAGCAGCATGCCGTTGGCCCGGGCCCATTTCGAAATGGAGGTGATGGCGGTGTAGCCGGTGACCAGGTCGATCATGATGATCGGGCTGCCGATCTCCTTGGCGAACTCGGCGGTCCCGCCAGCGCATGAACGGCTGGCTGTTGATGTTCTCGTCGTCCTTGGTGAAGTCCAGACCGCCCCGCAGCGCCTCGTACACGACCCGGCCGTAGTTCTTGGCCGACAGGCCCAGCTTGGGCTTGACCGTCGCGCCGAGGAGGGGTCGACCGAACTTGTTGAGGTATTCCCGCTCCATGACGATCCCGTGCGGGGGCCCCTGGAACGTCTTCAGGTAGGCGGTGGGGATCCGCATGTCCTCGAGCCGCCGCGCCTTCAAGGCCTTGAACCCGAAGACGTTGCCGATGATCGACGCGGTGAGGTTGGGCACCGAGCCTTCCTCGAACAGGTCGATGTCATGGCCGATGTAGGCGATGTACTGGTTGTCGGCGACCTGGTCGACCTAGTAGGCCTTGGCCGGGTACTGCTTGTAGTTGGTCAGCCGGTCGGTCCACACCACCGTCCACGTGGCCGTGGACGACTCCCACGCCACCGCCGCGGCCGCTTCGATCGGGTCAACCCCGGCCTGGGGCGTGATCCGGTGGGCCGACAGGATGTCGGTGTCCTTGGGCTCGTAGTCCGGTTCCCAGTAGCCCATCTTGGCGTAGGGAATAACGCCCGCACCCCAGCGCTTCTCGCCCTCGAGCTGCTGCGTACCCTTCTTACCGTTACCGCCGCCATCTGCCATGAAGCCTACCTAGGTCGAACGGCTCTGTTACACCCGTCTTTCCCCTTGGCCCTTAGCCTGTCCAATACCAATTCTCGACCTATCCATAGATATATGACTATCTATCCCTCGGTCACAGCGCCCGGATCCTCAGGTATCGGGCGATATCAGGCAGCGACTTCACGACCACCACCGCCAGCACCACAAACGCCAACGACATCATCAAACGTCGGAGCATGTCCTTGTCTCCCTTCCCACCGCTGATTTCGGGTAGCGGGCCAACTCGGTGAGCAGTCGGGTCACCATCTCGACCGCTCGGTCGACGGCAGCCGCCACCGGGTCGGAGAGGCCCATCCCCTCGGCGACCGTGGCGGGCTGGCACCCCACGACCAGGACCCGGCCGACGGAACCACCGAGGTGGGCCAGCGTCGTCAAGACCATCTGCGGGCTCATGATGTGGGCATCCATCACGGGGGCGACGTCGTCACCACGACCGGTCGACCACGGCGCCTCGGGTTCAAGCACCGCCAGGGTTCCGGGTGGCTCGCCGGCCATCGGCAGGGCATCGATCAGCACCAAGGCGTCGTAGCCGGCCAGCAGCTCGTAGGCCAGATGCACCGCTCGGATCCCGTAGTCCTCGACCCGGACGCAATCAGGCGTGCCCACCTGAGCAAAGCGGTGGGCGACCGCCACGCCAAAGCCGTCGTCGCGGAAGAAGATATTGCCGACGCCCGCGCACAGGATGCGAGGCGTCATTCCGCCGCCTGGCCCGCCTCGCCCACCGCGCCCTCCGCCGTACCGGCCCCGTTTTCCCCCGATCGTGGGGCACCCGCGGCGGCGGGCACGGGCTCGAGCTCGTCGGGATGGAAGTAGTAGAACCGGCCCTGCTGGGCGTACAGCTCACGGGCTCGATCGCCGTCGACGGTCACCGCCACGTGGATGCCGCCGTCGACATCGTGGAAGATCCCGGCCACAGTGGCCGCCAGCCCGGCCAGGAACATGTCGTGCCCGTCGGCCCCGGGGCGCGGACGTAGGC
>JALYXV010000141.1 GCA_030947025.1 Actinomycetota bacterium
GGGATCAACCCGACCCAACATGAAAGCCTCCGGGGAAGTGGAAGACCACAACTACAACCCTGTAATTCTCCCACACCGCGCTCGCGATCGCGAGCACCCTCGCCGACTTTCTGCTCACTGCTCTAGAACTCATCAGAGCGCCGGACGGGGCGGCGCGGCATCTGTCAGGCGATGCGGTCAGCAAACTGCGCTAACAGTTCCTCACCCCGACGACGGATCTTGGTTGTGACAACCACTTCGGTAGGGGCTTGGACAAGAGCGAGTTCGTAGGGGATCGTGTCGTTCTCGGCGACCAGCTGCCACCCGGCCTCTCGGTGGGATAGGTCGCTCACCTGCCCGGCTGTCAGTGGCCGGAGCGCCTCGATAACGCCGTCGATGATGGTGCGCTCCTCGGCGGTGAACAGATCCATATCTGGTGCCCGCAGCGCCACGAGGTGGTCATGGACATAGCCGAAGGGGTCGGCACGCCGCTCGACGGTGGCTGCGCCGCTGGCGACGAGCCCGTCGCGCACCGGGAGCAAACGGCGAGGGGCCGGGCCCCACGGGAGCTTCTGGTACTCGACTCCAGTGATCGGACGACCCAGGATGCGCATAGCCGCGAAATCTGCGAAGTACAGGTACTTGTTGAGCTTGGTCGCTCCTGGATCGGCGTCGGTCTCGGTCGCGATGTACAAGATCAACTCCCGAAGCTTGGCTTCCTCCTCAGTTCGGCTCGGCATCATCCACCTCCAGACCGCTGTCGAATCTCCGTGGCGAGCATCCCATGTTCAACGCCAAGTCGCCAGTACTACAAACGTACGTTCGACACCCCAGGAATGCAAGACGAACCTGACACCGGGCGGTCGAAACTCGTGAGAGCGATCACAAATGGTTCGATCCGGTGCCAAAGCACTGACCAGCCGCCGCCCGAGATCCACCTTCCGCTTGAAGGCTGCGGGTGTGTGCTTGTGAATGTTTCACAGGGATGAGACCGGTATGCCCTCGGACAACGCCGGCCGGAGTCCGGCTCCGGCGTGTCCCAGCGGGGCAGGTTCTGACGCGAGCGAGCAGCGACGAGATAGAACGGCTCCGTGGTTCGCTTGCATGGTGAGGTCTCCAACGACCGAGTCGTCATCCCGATGCAAGGCGATCCCGATGACGCCCCCCGGCGTGCTACCTCGCGGCATAGGCAGCGTGGGGTGTCGCCTCGAGGGCGATTGCGCCCTACCCAGCATCCGGTGGTGCGAGACGGAGCTTTACCGCCCTGTTCCAGACCGGTACGACGAACGCAGCCACGCCTACCAGTTGGGTTACAACCCTGTTGATCTAGTGCCGGTTCAACCGGTGGAGCAGACCCCTCGCAGGGCCGCGCTGCCGATCCGGCCGGTCAGGGAGACCCCGCCGGCTGCAGTCGCCAGCTGGTTGCCTCGGCCGGGGAAAAGCAAGACGACGAGCGATGACACCTGCACCCGGGGGCCGTCGCGGGGGTCCGTAGGATAGCGACGATCGATGCCGGAGGGTACGACGTGACCGATGTGACCGACGAGCAGTTCAGGCTGATCGACGCCTGGTGGCGGGCCGCCAACTACCTGTCGGTGGGTCAGATCTACCTGCTTGCCAACCCGTTGTTGTTCGAGCCGCTCCGCCCGGAGCACATCAAGGCGCGTCTGCTGGGGCATTGGGGGACGACGCCGGGACTGAACTTCGTCTACGTGCACCTCAACCGGGTGATCCGCGACCGTGATCTCGACGCCGTCTTCGTTTGCGGACCAGGTCACGGCGGACCGGGCATGGTGGCCAACACCTACCTGGAGGGAAGCTACACCGAGCTGTTTCCCGACATCTCCCGAGATGCGGTGGGGATGGAGCGGCTCTTCAGGCAGTTCTCCTTCCCCGGGGGAATCCCCAGCCACGCCGCCCCCCAGACCCCCGGCTCGATCCATGAAGGAGGCGAACTCGGCTACTCGCTGGCGCATGCCTTTGGGGCGGCGTTCGACAACCCGGATCTGGTGGTGTGTTGCGTGGTCGGCGACGGCGAAGCGGAGACCGGACCGCTGGCTGCCAGCTGGCATTCCAACAAGTTCCTCAACCCGGCGACCGACGGGGCGGTGTTGCCCATCTTGCACCTCAACGGCTACAAGATCGCCAATCCGACGGTACTGGCCCGAATCGGCGACGACCAGCTGTGCCGGCTTTTGGAGGGCTACGGGTATCACCCGATCGTCGTGTCCGGCGACGACCCGGCCACGATGCACCGGCTGATGGCGGCCGCCCTTGACACGGCATTCGATGAGATCGCCGTGGCCCAGCGGGCGTGGCGGCACGAGGGGTGGCGCGAACGGCCTGCCTGGCCTGCCATCGTGCTGCGAACCCCGAAAGGGTGGACGGGCCCCAAGGTGGTCGACGGGCTGGCCATGGAGGGCACCTTCCGCGCCCACCAGGTGCCTCTGGCCAATGTGCGCGAACGCCCCGATCATCTCCGGCAACTGGAGGAGTGGATGCGCGGCTACCGGCCCGAGGCCCTTTGGGACGCTGACGGCCGCCTCGAGCCGGCCGTTGCCGCGCTGGCCCCGGCGGGTGACCGGCGCATGGGCGCCAACCCCCATGCCAACGGCGGCCGCCTGCTGCGCGACCTCGACCTGCCCGACTTTCGGGACTACGCGGTGGCTGTTTCGTCGCCGGGGACCGCGATGAGCGAGGCCACCAGGGTGACGGGAGCCTTTTTGCGAGATGTCGTAGCCCGCAACAGCGACATCTTCCGCGTGATGGGCCCCGACGAGACGGCCTCGAACCGCCTCGACGCCCTTTTCGAGGTGACCGACCGGGCATGGGTGGCCGACACGGTGCCCGGCGACGACCATCTGGCGGTCGACGGCCGGGTGATGGAAGTGCTGTCCGAGCATCTGTGCCAGGGGTGGTTGGAGGGCTATCTGCTGACCGGACGCCATGGGCTGTTCAACTGCTACGAGGCGTTCACCCACATCGTCGACTCGATGTTCAACCAGCACGCCAAATGGCTCAAGGTCAGCGCCAGCATCGGATGGCGGCGACCGATCGCCTCGTTCAACTACCTGCTCTCCAGCCACGTGTGGCGCCAGGACCACAACGGGTTCTCCCACCAGGATCCCGGCTTCATCGACCACGTGATCAACAAACGGGCCGAGGTGGTACGCGTCTACCTGCCCCCCGACACCAACTGCCTGCTGTCGACCGTCGACCACTGCCTGCGCAGCCGCCACTACGTCAACGTCATCGTGGCCGGCAAGCAACCGGCGCTCACCTACCTGTCGATCGATGACGCAGCCGCGCACTGTTCCCGGGGTCTCGGCGTGTGGGACTGGGCGTCTACCGGCGCCGGACTGGATCCCGACGTGGTACTCGGCTGCGCCGGCGACGTCCCGACGCTTGAGACATTGGCGGCCGCCGACCTGTTGCGCCAGCATTTCCCCGACTTGCTGGTGAGAGTGGTCAACGTGGTCGACCTGATGCGTCTCGAGCCCGACACCGAGCACCCCCATGGGCTATCGGATCGTGATTTCGACGCCTTGTTCACGACCGACCGACCGGTGATCTTCGCCTACCACGGCTACCCCAGCCTCATTCATCGTCTCACCTATCGGCGCACCAATCATCACAACATCCACGTGCGGGGCTTCAAGGAGGAGGGCACGACCACCACACCGTTCGACATGGTGATGCTGAACGACCTGGACCGCTTCCATCTGGTCATGGATGTCATCGACCGCACCCCGGCACTGGGCGCCAAAGCCGTCGCGGTCCGCCAGGAGATGGCAGACCGGCGCCTCGAAGCCCGCCGCCACACCCGCCTGTTCGGGGAGGACTCGCCGGAGGTGAGCGGCTGGACGTGGCCGTACTGATGCCGATTGTGGTTAGCGTTGGCTCGACCGGCTTGAAGCTGTGCGTCATCGGGGACCACGACCGGGCCCAGGCCGGTTTTTGCGTGCTTGGTGAGGCGCTGCGGCTCGTGGGCGTCCGAACCGGATGGATGTGACCCGCCCCGCGCCGACAGGCGTGGTGGCGGCGGCCGAGGAGATGCTCGACTTGGCGACCGCGGCCGGCCGACCGGCGGGCGAGGTCCTCGAAAAGCTCGGCAGCGCCGAGACGGGCCTGGGTGCGGAGGAGGCCGCCCGACGGCTGGTCAGCGTGGGCCCGAACGTGTTGGTGTCGCACCGGGTGACCATTTTGGGGGTTTTGGTGCGTCAGTTGCGCAACCCGCTCCTGTTCTTGTTGTTGGCCGCCGCGGGTGTGTCGGCCTCGACTGGCGATGTCACAGACGGGACGATCATCGCGGCCATCGTGGTGTTGAGCGTCGGCCTCGGTTTCGTCAACGAGTACCGCTCGGAGTTGGCGGTCGCGGCCCTGCACGACAGCATCCGCCACGACGCCCTGGTGAGGCGCGACGGCACCCAGTTCGCAGTCGATGTCCGCCAGCTCGTGCCCGGCGACGTGGTCTCGTTGCGAGTCGGCGATGTGGTCGCCGCGGACCTGCGACTTATCGAAGCCACCCAACTCGAATGCGACGAAGGCGTGCTCACCGGTGAGTCCATGCCGTCGGCCAAGGACCCGACCGCGGGTCCGCCCGGCGACTCGGTGTTGGATCTTCCGTCGTGCGCGTTCATGGGTACCGTCGTGCGCCAAGGGTCGGCGACGGGGGTCGTGGTGGCGACCGCCTCGAGGACGGCGTTCGGCAAGATCGCTGTCGGTCTCAGCGAACGTCAGGCGGATACCGCTTTCCAGGTGGGCCTGCGCGGCTTCTCGACGCTCCTGGTCCGGGTGGCAGCCGCCCTGACCACGTCTATCTTCGTCATCAACGTCGCGCTTCACAGGCCGCTGATCGACGCCCTGCTGTTCTCCCTCGCCATCGCCATCGGCATCACCCCGCAGCTGTTGCCGGCCATTGTCAGCGTCAGCCTGTCGGCCGGCTCGCGGGCGCTGGCCCGCAAACGGGTGCTCGTGAAGCGGTTGGTGGTGATCGAGGACCTCGGCAACATCGAAATCCTTTTCACCGACAAGACCGGCACCCTGACCGAGGGGTCGATCGCCTTCGACGCCGCCGTCGACGGCGACGGACGACCAGCCGACGAACCGCTGCTCCTCGGCCTGGTGTGCAACGAGGCGACCATGTCCGACCACGGCCCGGTCGGCGGGAACGCCCTCGATGTGGCGTTGTGGTCCTCACCGCGGGCGCATGAGCTCAACGCCGCCGCTGCCGGGCCTTCCAGCTACCGACGGCTCGGCGCCGCGCCGTTCGACCACGAACGACAACTGGCGTCGGTTGTCGTCGTCGACCCGAGCGGCAAGACGGTGCTGGTGACCAAGGGTGCGCCCGAGCCGCTCCTGGCCCGCTGCACGGCGGTACCGCCAGGCGCGCACGACACGGTGGCTGCTCTGTTCGCGGCCGGAGCGCGCGTCGTGGCCATCGCCATCCGCGACGCCCCCGGGCTGACCTCGCCCACACCTGACGAGGAGAAAGACTTACGCCTGGCCGGATTCCTCAGCTTCATCGACCGGCCCAAGGCCGACGCGGGGGCCGCGATCGCCGAGCTGCACCGGCTCGGTATCGCCGTCAAGATCATCACCGGCGACAACGGCGTCGTCGCCGCCAAGGTGTGCCGCGACATCGGCGTCGAAGTCGACGGGTCACTCACCGGCGCGGACATCGCCGGCCTCGACGACGACGGCCTGGCCGCCGCCATCGGGCACACCACGGTCTTCGCCCGGGTCAGCCCCGAGCAGAAGTCCAGGATCGTCAAGATCGCCCGGCGAGACGGCGCCGACGTCGCCTTCCTCGGCGACGGGGTCAACGACGCCGTCGCCCTGCATGCCGCCGATGTCGGCATCTCGGTTGAGTCGGCCGCCGACGTGGCCAAAGACGCGGCCGACGTGGTACTCCTCGACAAGGACCTCGGCGTCCTCGCCCAGGGGGTCATGGAGGGCCGCCGGATATTCGCCAACACCCTCAAGTACGTCCTGATGGCCACGTCGTCGAACTTCGGGAACATGTTCAGCGCCGCAGGGGCATCGGTGTTCCTTTCGTTCTTGCCGATGCTGCCCTCGCAGATCCTGCTGAACAACCTGCTCTACGACGTGGGCCAACTCGCCATCCCCAGCGACCGCGTCGACGACGAAGTCCTCGCTCGGCCCGCGGCGTGGGACATTGCCTTCGTCCGTCGGTTCATGGCCGTGTTCGGCCCTATCAGCTCCATATTCGACTTCGCCACGTTCTTCGTCATGCTGCAGATCCTCCACGCCAACCACGCCGAGTTCCGCAGCGGCTGGTTCGTCGAATCCCTCGCCACCCAGACTCTGGTGGTGTTCCTGATCCGCACCAGACGCATCCCGTTCTTCCGGAGTCGCCCCAGCCTGCCCATGATCATCACGCCACTGCTGGGGGCGGTCATCGGCGCCGCGCTGCCCTTCACACCTCTCGCCGGCTTCCTCGGATTCACCGCACTACCGATCAGTTTCTTCCTCATCCTCCTCGGCATGATCGCCACCTACCTCGTGCTCGTCGAGGCAGCCAAGAGCCGCTTCTACGCAACACATGGCCACCCTCACCGGACGCCACGAACGGTGCGTGAAAGCCATGAACGACGAGTCGCCCGACGCGCCGCCCGGTTCAGCGGATCACAACCTTCAGTGACTCATCGCCGGCGGTCTGGAAGTAACGAGCCGACTTGAACGTAGCGACACGTTTCCATTTGGTCTTGAGCCGCGATCTTGACCGTCGGTGGACGAGATTCTCCACTCCTGGCGGCCCGACGCGCCCGAAGGTATCGGGGAGGGGTCCGCCGCCCTCGGAGTCATCGTGCGCCTGTTTCGCCTTCCTTGGCGGCGCGATCGAACAGAAGGCGAACAGCGACGTCGGCTCGCTGCCAGGTCTCGACCTCAGGGTGCGCCGTGCCAGTCCTTGTCGCTGAGCAGCGCGAAGTCTTCGGCGGGGGTGCGGATGAGTCGATTGAGTCGGCGTAGAATGAGGCTCAGTTCCGGGGAGGTTCCCCGGCGGCCCATCACCGGAGGTTTGACGGCTCCGCCCCCGGCGGCTCACGTGGGAACAAGGTTGTCGTGCCCGCAGATCTGAGCGACCGTCAGATAGTTGGGGAGGGTCGGAGTACTCCAAGATGCCGTCCAACTCGTTGCCGCAAGAGCAGGTCTTCAGGCATGCGAGACTTTCCGGTCGGGCCGCGGCCCCGCTACTTCACCGGGTCGCGATCGCGTTGTGCACTACGCCCGCGGCCCCCTCAGAGGGGCGTCGGACAATGTGGCTGGCGGCGTCCAAGCACAAGTCGGACCTGGCGGGCGATTTCAAGGTCTTCACGGGCGGCGACGACCACGACTGCTGCCGAGCTGCGGGGGCCGGAGATGATCGCATCTACAGGACCGGGTTCCGCCGAAGTGGGGCCGGGGTCTAGTTCGACGCCGAGGAAGCCCAACGTGGCGCAGGTGTCTCGACGCAGCCGATCCGAGTGCTCACCGGCGCCACCGGTGAAGACGAGTGCGTCGAAGCCGCCCATGGCCGCGGCCATGGATGCCACCAGCGCACGCAGGCGATGAAGGTAGACACCGTAGGCCAGCGTGGCGTCCGCATCGCCGGTGTCTGCGACGGCGATGACCTGGCGGAGGTCTGCGGTGGTCCCGGTCAAGCCCAGCAGCCCGGAGCGGTGTTCGAGGGTGTCGGCGATCTCCGACACCGTGAGCCCGGCGTGCTCTACCAGCCACAGCACGAGCCCGGGGTCCAAGTTCCCGGGGCGGGTGGCCATGACGAGGCCTTCCATCGGTGTGAAACCCATGGTCGTATCCACCGACGCGCCCCCGGCCACCGCGGCCAGCGATGCGCCCGAGCCGATGTGCGCCGTCACGAGTCGCAGCGAGGTCAGGGGCCGACCGAGGAGCTCCGCGGCCCGTCGACTGGCGTAGGCGTGGCTGAGACCGTGGAAGCCGTAGCGGCGCAGGCCCCACCGCCTCGACCATTCGTAGGGGATGGCGTAGGTGGCCGTCTCGGCCGGCAGGTGGGCGTGGAACGTGGTGTCGAAACAGGCAACCTGGGCCAGGTCGGGCCGGAGCTGGCGCAGGGCGGCGACGGCATTGAGGGCGGGCGGATTGTGCAGCGGTGCCAGCTCGGCGAGGCGTGCCAGTCGGGCGGCCACGGTGTCGTCGATGACCACGGCGCTGGTGAAGTCGGGCCCGCCATGCACCACCCGGTGTCCTACCACTCGGGGTGCCGGTCCGGCGTCGACAAAGGCGGCGAGGATGTCCGTCACCGAGGACCCCGACGTCGTTGTCAGGTCGCGGGCCGCCACGACGGCGTCGTCGGGCCCAAGGATGCGCAGCTTGAGGCTGCTCGAGCCGGCGTTGACCACCATCAGCGGGGTGGTGGCAGGCCCCGGGAGGCTTGGGATGCCCAGCGCCGTGCTCATAGTCGTTTCTCGGCGCGGGAACGACAAGCCATCCGGCGACCATATACGTCGCCGGGCGCAGTCCTGCCAGGGCGCGGCGATACCGTTGTGGTGCCGAGACGTTCGACCGTCGACACGCCGTGGACGGGGCGGGGCCGAGTCGATTTCGGGGAAGCCCCCATACGCTCGGTCGGAGGCCGAAGTCATCGAAGGTACCCTTGACCCGATGGTCGAAAGGTCTACCAGCGGCAATGAGCGGCCAACCCTGGTCCTGCTGCCACATCTCGTCGAGGCTGGCGACATGTGGCGGCGGGCGTTCGATGCTGATGAACCGACGCTGAGCCGTTTCGCTGCGACCGGGCATCACGCCTCGCGGTTCGTGCAAAACCCAACCAACCTGATGGTCGGGTCGGAGTTCCCCTCGCCCGAGGCGGCCGATCGTTTACTGGAGGCGTCCGACGTCGTGGTGATGAAAGCCGCCGGCGTCGCGAGCCCGTCGAGCGTCTTGGGCCTCGAACCGGACGAGGAGCGTCGCTACGAAGCCTGACCCGACCGGCGGGCCTGGCGGCACGGCGGAGGAGGCCGAGCCAACCGCGCCGCCGACGAGGGCCGATGGCGCCCGGCTGGCGTCGGCGGTGATGTTCGTCAACCACCTCGACCTGTCGGCCAACTTTTACTGCGAGTTGCTGGGGATGGACGTCACGGTCCTCGCAGACTCGGCTGCGCTGCTCGTCGGAGCGGACAGTTTTCAGCTCTACCTGCGTTCGATGGGACCGCACGCCCAGCACGCGGTTGGCAACATCGGCGTTCAATACGTCATCTGGACCGCAGTCGACGAGGCCGATCTCCGTCGCTGCGAGCACTTCCTTAAGGATCGGTCCGCTCACGTCCGAACGGAAACATCTGACGGCTTCACCTTTGTGGAGGGTCGCGACCCGAGTGGCGCGCCGGTGATGATGAGCTTTCCGGGGCCAGACCAGACAGCGCGTCATCACATCCTGTCAAGGATCTACACCTGGTGACCGGCGCCGGCTTTCCTGGGCGCTGACCGGCGGAGGAACCGGCGCAACGTCGAGACCCAGGTGGTACGTCCCACTCGAGTCCCAGGGAGGACGTCGCCCGCTCCTCTCAGCACAAAGCGCGCCTCCAGCGCGTCGACCACGACGATCGCCTCGGCCCGCCGATGGGTGACCCCAGAGTGTCGGAGGTTGACTGTTCCCGGCCCCGTTGCCCATGACCGCTTGGCTGTCACCACCAGAGCCCGATGCCCACATGGGGCATCGGGAAGGGCAAGGTCAGTTCATCGTTGGTGCCCCGGTGGTGACAGCTCCTTGGTCGGCCCAGCCGGCGGCGCTGGCCGCGGCGTCTCCTTCGCTGCGCTCGGACCTCACGGCGAGCACCGACCACCACAGGAGGTGAATCCAGGACTCAGCGTCGGCCTCTTCGCGGCCTTCGACGCAAAACCATCCGGCGACGTGCACGGAAACTCCGGACTGGGTGTACGGAAACCCCGGAATGCGCAACCATGCGTCGCTCTGTTCCAGAATCGTCTGGTCGTGAGGACCGAGACGGCCGCTACATTCGGCCTCCTGGTCCTAGCCGGGCTGACGGCATTGGCGGCCACTTGGCGACCGATCTCTGAGCCCCGACGCCGTCGAGGCGTTCGGATGGTTTCCTGTCTTGGCCCGCGGTGGTTGGGGCGGGGCCAGTCGTGCGGCTCGATGTCATCGGTTGGGTTGGTTGTCGTTGCCTTCGGTCGGGCGTGGCCGGACCGGTTCACGTCCCGATGGTTGTGTCGGCGTGGGCGTCTCGGTGGCCGGTGGGGGGATCGGGCGTACGATCGGGTCGCTGAGCGACACGGTGATCGGCTGTCCGTGATGGGCGATGGGTAGCGGCTCACCGTGCAGGAGGGTGTAGGTGGCGGTCGCGGCGGTCACGTCGACGGCCAGGCGTCGCTGCTGTAGGGAGATCTTGACGGCGAGGCGTGACAGTCCCTCGGGGAGGCGGGGGGCGAAGCTCAAGGCGCGGTTCCGGTAGCGCATGCCGGCCAGCCCGGCGACCAGGGCGGTCCAGGTGCCGGCCAGGGCGGCCATGTGGAGGCCGTCGCGGGTGTTGTGTTCCAGGTCGTAGATGTCCATGAGAGCCGCCTCGGCCAGGTAGGAATAGGCCAACCGGAGGTGGCCGACTTCGGCGGCGATCACTGCCTGGGTGCAGGCGGACAGCGAGGAGTCGCGAACGGTGAGGCGTTCGTAGTAGGCGAAGTTGCGGGCTTTGTGCTCGGCGGTGAAGGCGTCGCCGCGGCGGTGCATGGCGAGCACCAGGTCGGCCTGTTTGACCACCTGTTTGCGGTACAGGTCGAAATAGGGGAAGTGCAACAGCAGCGGGTACTGCTCGGCGGTGGTGGCGGCGAAGTCCCACACCTGGTGGTCGGTGAAGCCTTCCGCTTGGGGGTGGACGCCGAGGGCGTCGTCGTAGGGGATGTACATGGTGTGGGCGGCATCGCGCCAGCGGGCCGTCTCCTCGTCGTCGACGCCGAGCGGGCGGGCGTGGTCGGGGTGGCGGGCGGCGACGTCGGCGGCGGCGGCCAGGTTCTGTTGGGCCATCAGGTTGGTGTAAATGTTGTTGTCGGCGATGGCGCTGTACTCGTCGGGGCCGGTGACGCCGTCGATGCGGAACCGGCCCTTGGTGTCGTGGTGGCCGAGGGAGCACCACAGCCGCGCCGTTTCGGCCAGCAGCTCCAGGCCGACACTTGTTTCGAAGGCTTCGTCGCCGGTGGCGTCGAGGTAGCCGAGGACGGCGGCGGCGATGTCGGCGTTGACGTGGAATGCGGCTGTGCCGGCCGGCCAGTAGGCGGAGCATTCTTCGCCGTGGATGGTCCGCCACGGGAACGCGGCGCCGGTCAGCCCGAGCTGTCGGGCCCGCTCGGCGGCCATCGGCAGGGTGGAGTGACGCCAGCGCAGGGCGTGGGCCACGGCGTCGGGTGCGATGTTGGTGAGCATGGGCAGCACGTAGGCTTCGGTGTCCCAGAAGCAATGCCCGTCGTAGCCGGGTCCGGTCAGGCCTTTGGCGGCGATCGCTCTGCCCTCGGCGCGGGCGCCGGCTTGCAACACGTGGAACAGCGAGAACCGCACCGCTTGCTGGACCTCGGCGTCGCCTTCGAGTTCCACGTCGGCGCGGTCCCAGAACTCGTCGAGGTAGCCCCGTTGCTCGGCGAGGAGTTGGTCCCAGCCGTTGTGGGCTGCCTGGGCGAGTGCCGCGTCGGCCTGATCGCGAACCGCGGGCAGCGACCGGGTGGCCGACCATCCGTAGGCGACGTACTTGACCAGCCGCAGCCGCTGGCCCGGCTCGAGCGCCGTGGTCACCGTCACCCGGCCCAGATCGGCGAAACTCTCTGCCTGCACTGCGGTTTGTGGTGCCCCGTCGACGACGTGGTCCATGACCGCGGCGATTCGCAGTCCGCTGTGTCGTGTCGAGTGCACCAGGCCGGCCCGGGCGCCCCGCGCGGCGTGTTCTTCGGCCACCAACGGGGCTTCGAGCGCGGCCGCGACGCGGGGATCGCCGGCGGGGGGTGGGAGTTGCTCGTTGGCCACCAGCTCGGACTGCACGACGACGCGCGCCTGGCCGTCGAGAGCTTCGACGTCATAGCAGATGGCGGCGATCGAGCGCTGCACGAACGAAACCAGCCGCGTCGAGGTGACCCGCACGGCGCAGCCGGCCGGCGACGCCCACTCGGCGCTGCGGTGCAGCACGCCGGCGCGGAAGTCGAGGCAGCGTTCATGGGCGCGCAGCTCGCCGTAGCGGACGTCGAACGGCTCGTCGTTGACCAGGAGACGGATCAGCTTGCCGTTGGTGACGTTGATCACCGTCTGCCCGGATTCGGGATACCCGTAGCCGGCCTCGGCGTACGGCAGTGGCCGCAGCTCGTAGACGCCGTTGAGATAGGCCCCCGGTAGCCCGTGCGGCTCTCCCTCGTCAAGGTTCCCCCGCCAGCCGATGTGCCCGTTGGCCAGCGCGAAGACCGACTCGGTCTGCGCCAGCACCGCCAGGTCCAAGTCGGTGGCCCGCAGGCACCACGGCTCGACCGTGAACGCCGGATGGTTGATCACGAGACCTCCAGCAACTCGGCCAGGTCGGTCACCACGACATCGGCGCCGTGCGCCGCCAGCCCCCTGGCCTGCCCGGCCCGGTCGACGCCGACCACGAACGCGAACCCCCCGGCGCGTCCCGCCGCCACCCCGGCCAGGGCGTCTTCGAACACCGCGGCGTCGGCCGGGGCCACCCCGAGGGCGTGGGCCGCGGCCAGGAACATGTCCGGCGCGGGTTTGCCCGCCAGATGGTCCCGCCTGGCGGTCAGCCCGTCGACGCGCTCCTCGAAGAGGTCTTCGATGCCGGCCGCCAAGAGCACGTCGGCGCAGTTGGCGCTGGACGACACGACCGCCCGGCGCAACCCGCCGTCGCGGGCGGCGCGGACGTAGCGGACCGAGCCGTCATAGGCCTCCACGCCGTCGCGGCGGATCCGTCGCAGCACGATCTCGTTCTTACGGTTGCCGAGACCCTGGACCGTGTCAGCGGCGGGTGGATCGTCGGGGTCTCCTTCGGGCAACTCGATGCCGCGCGCCGCGAGGAACGAACGGGTGCCGTCGGCTCGGGGCTTGCCGTCCACGTAGGCGTCGTAGTCGCCGACCGGGTCGAAGGCGACGAAGCGTCCGCCGTCGTGGCGGGCTCGGGTACGCAGGTAGGCGTCGAACATCTCCTTCCACGCGGCGGCGTGCACTTCCGCCGTTTTGGTGAGGACGCCGTCGAGGTCGAACAGACACGCCTGGACCCGACCAGGCAGGCCGAGGCTGGTTGCACTACGTGAAGCTGGCCTTGGGTCTCGGGCGGAGACCGAACCGCCGGATCGGGGTGGTGGCGGGGTGCCGGTCACGTCGACGCAGTCTGTTCAGCGGCCGCGGGATCGGCCACCACGACGGCCCGGGCACCGGGCGGGAACCACGACATGCCGACACGACCGGAGCAGCGTCGCGTTCGGTTGGTGGTGACCGCTGGTCCTCGCCGCTGAGCGGAAGCGGCACCCAACCCCGGTGAGCGGCCCGCGCCGACCGCGGTCGACCCCCTGCCATCCGACATCGCTGCGGGCGCAGGGCCGTACGACACCCGCGCCTGGCTGACGGTCATCGCACCCCTGATGGCGCCGCGAGCGGCAACAACTCGTTGGAGCTTCGAGAGGCGATCGCGCCGGGCGCGCTCGCGACGGTGGCACATCGACACCTCAGATCGGTCGAGGCGCATCTCGGCCCCACTGATCTCGGGCTGTCTGGGTCTGCCGTGAGCGAAGGCAAGACTGCTCCTTCCCCTTCTCCCCCATGTCGGCCGCGCACCCGATCGCCTCGGTTGTTCCCCTTCGAACTTCTCGAAAAGCGCATCGCCGTCGATCATGTCACCGCTACGGTCAGGTCCAACGGTTTCACACCTACGCCGCTCGAGGCCCTCCAACTCGTTGATGAGAGGACTGAGGCGCAACAAGCCCGCCGCGTCCGTCGGGTCGTCGGCCTCGCCCGGTCGATGGCTGGTTCCGCCTTTGATCGAGGTGGGTCTATGGTTCAGTCACCATTCCCTGTCGTCTGTGATCGATCGTTGCGGTCTGGTCGTCGCCGCCCGCCGCGACTTGGCACGATGGGGAGATGACAACACGCGTGTTCCTTCTCGACGACCATGAGCTGGTACGTCGGGGGTTGCGCGAACTGGTGGCGGCCGAGGACGACATCGTCGTCGTGGGGGAGGCGGCGACGGGACCTGAAGCCCTGCAGCGGATCCCGGGCGCGAAGCCCGATGTGGCCGTCCTCGACGTTCGCCTGGGCGGTGATCCGAACGGCATGACCGGCGTGGAGGTATGTCGAGAGGTTCGCTCTTCTCACCCCGAGATCGCTTGTGTGATGTTGACCAGCTACGCCGACGACCAGGCGCTGTTCGCGTCGATTATGGCCGGGGCGTCCGGTTTCGTCCTCAAACAGATCCGCGGCTCGGACCTGGTCGACGCCATCCGCCGTGTCGCGGCCGGTGGGAGCCTGCTTGACCCGGCGGTCACCGCCCGGGTGCTCGAGCGGCTCCGAACCCCGGCCGCCGATCCCCTTGCGGAGCTCACACCGCAGGAGCACCGGATCCTCGAGTTGGTCACCGAAGGTATGACCAACCGCCAGATCGGCGCGGAAATGTTCCTGGCCGAGAAGACCGTGAAGAACTATGTGAGTCATCTGCTGGCCAAACTGGGCATGGAACGTCGCAGCGAGGCGGCCGCTTACGCGGCAACGCTGGCCGAGCGCCGCCGGCACGAACCGTGAGCCCGCTTCGGGGTGTTGAGGATCCGGTGCGGCTGCGGGGTCTGGTGGAGGCGGTCTTGGCGGTCGGCTCGGATTTGTCGCTTCCGGTTTTGCTGCGCCACATCGTCGAGGCGGCGGTCACCTTGATCGACGCCCGCTACGGGGCGCTGGGCGTTTTGGACCGGGCGGGCGAGGCGCTGTCGGAGTTCGTCAACGTCGGTGTGAGCGCCGAGCAGATCGCCGCTATCGGACACATTCCGGAGGGTCACGGCATCTTGGGGTTGCTGATCTTGGAGCCGAAGCCGCTGCGCCTGACTGACCTCGGCTCCCATCCTGACAGTTACGGCTTCCCGGCCAACCATCCGTCGATGGGATCGTTCCTGGGTGTCCCGATCCGGGTTCGGGGCCAGGTGTTCGGCAACTTGTATTTGACCGACAAGAACGGTGCCGCCGAGTTCTCCGAGGATGACGAGATTCTGGCGGTGGCGTTGGCGGGGGCGGCGGGAGTCGCCATCGAGAACAGCCGGCTGGTGGCCCGGGTGGCCGAGCTGGGCGTAGTCGAGGACCGGGAGCGGATCGCGGCGGACCTTCACGACACCGTCATTCAACGTCTGTTCGCCACCGGGCTGGGGTTGCAGGCCACGGTGCGGACTATCGACAACCCGGTCGCGGCGGGGCGGGTTCACGAGGCGGTCGACGAGCTCGACGAGACGATCCGCCAGATCCGTTCCACTATTTTCGCCCTGCACAGCCCTCGGGTGGCGAGGCGCTGTCTGCGCGACGAGATCCTGGCGTTGGCCGCCGAGGCCGCGGCCGCCCTGGGCTTTGAGCCCAGGGTCCGTTTCGAGGGTCTGGTCGATCTTCGTGTCGGCGACGCGGTCGGCGTGCAGCTGCTGGCGGTGCTTCGCGAGGCTTTGTCGAACGTGGTGCGCCACGCCGGTGCGTCGCAGGTGAGCGTGGCGGTAGCGGTGACCGCGGTCGATCTTGTCGTCACCGTCATCGACGATGGTGTCGGGGCCGGCGCGGGCGAGCGGCCGGGGGGCAAGGGCCTGGCCAGCCTCCATCATCGAGCCGAGGCTCTGGGTGGGACCTTGGAGCTGCGGGCCGGCGCCGACGGGTTGGGCACTATCGTGCGCTGGCAGGTGCCACTCGGGTAGGGGCCCGGTTAGCTACCGGCCCGCCAACCGGTGATGATCTCCGAGGAGAGACGAAAAGTCGGCGCCTCGGGCCCGTCGGCGAGGGTCCTCGCCACTGCGGTCACGTGCACGCCCCATAGCGCGGTCCCGTCGGATCCGATGTGATCGGCCTGGAAGGCGACGACAGAGTTGGCGATGGCGGGTGACAGGCTTTCGCCGGGACCGGGGCTGAAGACGATGTCGTCACCGAAAAGGGTGAAGCGCACCGGGATGATGATGGGCAGCGATCGTTTGGTGGCGGCGACCCGGCCATCGCCACCCAGCGCCAGCAGGGCCAGGCAGGCGGCACGCGTCAGCGGTTGCCGAGTGGATGGGTCCTGGGTCGATCTGAGAGTCAAAGTCATGGCAACATCGCCGAACCTTCCCGTCGCTCCGCAGCCTTGTTCACAGATAGGCCTCCGACGGAAGCGCCCATTCGGGTTCGGCGGGGTGAAGTCTGCGGCCGGTGATGGTTTGGGGTTTGATGGCCAGCCATGAGGTTCTTTCCTGATGCGGCCACGGCTTGGGGTCGAACCGGTGGCGGGACAGTTCGATCTCGTTGTGGTCGAGATGATGCAGGATCCCGCGGACCAGCACCGACCAGCCCTGCTGGTGGCTCTCGTCGATTCCGTCTATCTCGAAGGTCACGTGCTCGGGCGCACCGTCGATGGTGTTGCCGGGTCGGGTGCGCAGAAGGATCCACACCCCGGTGTCGCTGCTCGCCGACCGGTAGTTGACAGGGAACAGGACTGCTCGGCCGTCGACGACGAATGCGATGCGCCCGACGGCGGTATAGCCGAGCAGGCGCCGGCACTCCTCCTCGGACAGTTCCTCGACTTCGGGGTCCACCGACGGCGGTTGGGCGGTTGTCATGGTGTGATCACAACTTTGAGGGCGCCGGTGTCGGCGGCCCGGGCGAATGTGTCGTAGGCGAAGACGATGTTGTCCATGGCGAAATGGTGGGTGACGAAGCGTCCCACCTCGAGTTGGTGGCCGATGAGACGCAACAGCGTCGGCGTGGAGTAGGTGTCGACCAGTCCGGTGGTGATGGTGACGTCTTTTCTCCACAGGGCCTCGAGGTGCAAGGTGGCCGGGCGGCCGTGGACACCGATGTTTGCCACGTTCCCGCACGGGCGGATCAGCGTGGCGGCCAACTCGAAGGTGGAAGCGAGGCCGACGGCTTCGATCGCGACGTCGGCGCCCAGGCCGCCGGTCAGGGCTTTGATGACCTCGAGGGGGTCCTGTCGGCCGTTGTTGACCGTGACGTCCGCCCCGAACTGCTTGGCCGCCTCGAGGCGGCTGTCGACCAGGTCGATGGCCACGATGTGGCTGGGGGAGAACAGGCGGGCGGCCATGACCGCCGACAGGCCGATGGGGCCGGCGCCGACGACCGCGACGACGTCACCGGGGCCGACCCGGCCGTTGAGGACGCCGACCTCGTAGCCGGTGGGCAGGATGTCAGACAGCATCAAGATGTCTTCATCGGCCGCACCGGCGGGGACCGGATAGGTGGAGGTGTCGGCGAAGGGGACCCGCACGTACTCGGCTTGGGTTCCGTCGATGAGGTGGCCCAGGATCCAGCCTCCCCCGCCGGTGCACTGACCGTAGCGGGCCTGGCGGCAGTACCGGCACGTCCCGCACGCGGTGATGCATGACACCACGACCCGGTCGCCGACCTGCACGGTTTTCACCGACGATCCGACCTGTTCGACGGTGCCCACGGCTTCGTGGCCGAGGATGCGACCGTCGGTGACCTCGGGGACGTCGCCTTTCAAGATGTGCAGGTCGGTCCCGCAGATTGTGGTGGCGTCGACACGCACGATGGCGTCGGTGTCGTCGACGAGGACCGGCTTGGGGACTTCATCCCAGGCCTTCTGGCCGGGACCGTGATAGACGAGTGCGTGCATGATGACTCCTTGGGCGCCGATGAGATGGAGGGTTGTGCTTGGCCGATACCGGGTGACGGCGGCCGTGGGGTCAGCCGGGGGCGGCTCGAGGCCCGGTTAGGACCTAGTCCCGGACAGGTGCTGTGGGTGGAGGTCGGCGAGGCGGCGGTGGTACTCGTCGGCGTCGATCTCTCCTCGGGCGAAGCGCTCGGCGAGTATCCGTTCGGCTCCCGCGGTCGGCGTCTCATCCGACCCGCCGAACCAGGCGCTGTCAGCGTGTCGGCGGTCGGGCGCCCATTTGGCGACTATCGCCCAGACGACCAACGCCCAGAAGGCGGTCATCCCGATCCACATGACCGCGAGCGCCCATCCGCTGCCTTGATCAGACCACCACATCATCGCGATTGCCTCCACATGGATCCCGCGCTGGGCTCCCTGCTTTCATCCTGTGCCACCCCGCCCCGTGGGGGTAGAGCCTTTGGACTCTGAGGGGCGCGCCGTAAGGCACGTCCATCCCCCGCCCCCGCCCCGCCCCCGGCGCGCCCCGGCGGGCCTCCATCGGCGGGGACCGCCGGCCGGGGTCAGCGATGCGCTACCGGGTCGCCTCGAAACGGGCCATCGGTCGGGGGACCTTGGCCCTAGCGCCGGGCGGGGCCGGCGCAGCGGGCGCTGGACTCCAGGGAGGCGGATCGCTCAGCCGCGCCCAGTGGTGGCGAGCGACCCGGGCGCCCGGCATGACGAACTGTCTGATCCACGCTGTCGTCGACGGCGAACCATCACATAGATCAGTCCGGTTGTGACGGGCGCGCCGCCGCGTACGGATCGTCCACGCTCCCCCGGCAGGCGATTCCGGTTGACAGCGCCGAGCCGATCTCGAAGGAACCCGCCCCAGCCGTCGTCTGGCCGTCCCGCCGCGTTTCGAGGCAGGGGACGTTCGTTTCTGGACCACAGGACCCGGGTGGCGTCGGCTCTGCGCTGGTCAGGCCGCGCGTGCTGGAGTCTCACTGACATCGATCCGACGATCATCCGTGACGTGGTTTAGCGCCGCAGAAGTAACAATTGTGTTGTCCTAGCCCGACACCGAGGGCGGGCGGTGGTTGGGGAGGAGCGGGTGTGATGACAGTCGACAGCCTGGCGGCGTCGATATCTGCGTCGCCGCTCGCGAATCGTCTCCCCCGATCGCTGCGACCAGGGAACCGGGCCTGTTCGAGGGTCAAGGTCCAGGGTCGCCATTCGGGGCTGCCGGCGAGTTGAGCTCCGCTCACGGACGTGTCCTCGATGCTGCCCGCAGACTGTTCTGCGCTCTGGGCTACGAGCACACGCCGCTGCGGGCCATCTCCGATTCTCTGGGAGTGACGAGGGCCGCGGTCTACTACCACTTCAGGGCGAAGGAAGATCTCCTGGGTGGCGATCGTGACCCCGATGCTCGACAGGATCGACGAGGTGGTCAACTCGGCCGGTCCCGGTGTCGTGTCGCCGCCACAGCGACGCGAGTTCATGGCCAGCTACGTGGAGGAACTGGCCCGCGACGGCGGCATCATCGCCCTGCTGTATCGGGACCCGGTGGTTCGCAAACATCCCGTAGGTCAGCGCTTCGCCGACCAGCACCTTCGGATGCGGGCGCTCCTCGGGGCGGTGGACGAGCCGGCGAGCGCGATCCGCACGACCATTGCGCTGCGATCCTTGGAGACGGCGGTTGTCGAGTTGGCGAGGTCGACCCGGCCCAGCTGCGCGAAACCGCGCTCAATATTGCCGTGGCGGTCCTCGACTCCGACGCTGGAGTCCGGCTCACCTCGCTGAAGCGCCCGAGGCCTCGAGGGTTTGATGGCCAGCCATGAGGTTCTTTTCTGATCTGATGCGGTCACGGCCGGGGGCCGAATCGGTAGCGGAAGAGTTCGATCTCGTTGTGGTCGAGACCGTGCAGGACCCGTGGACCAAGCACCGACCAGCCCTGCTGGCGGCTCTTGGTCGATTCCGTGGGATGTCGCCCGCCAGGGTGATGGGACCATGAAATGACCGTCGCCCACTTGCGGACAATGCCACCTGAACCACCTCGAACGGTGCCGTCCCGGAGGTGGGTCTGGTGCGAGGGCGACCGCAGGGCGTGACCGGAACCTTCCGGGCCATCGTCGATCCGCTACCCAGTGGTGGCGGGCACTGGGCTGTCGTGGTGACCGAATAGCACCTCGGCAGTGACCGGCCGGGCGAGATCGGTCAGGTCGCCGGCCAAGTTGATGAGCAGGTCGTCGACGGTGATCATGCCTATGAAGGTGTCTCCGCGGACCACGGCCAGCCGCCGGAGTGCGTGGGTTCGGAACAGGGGGAAGGCCTCGCGTACGTCGGCGTCGGCGGCGATGGTGACGACCGGCATGCTCATGACCGAGTCGACCCTGGCGTCGGGTTCACGTCCCATGGCGAGGCCGCGGCGCACGAGGTCGCGGTCGGTCACGATTCCGACCAGGTGGCCGCCGTCGATGACGGCCAGCGCGCCGACGCCGGCGTGCTCCATCGCCTGGGCAGCGTCGCGGATGGTCCGGCGGCATTCGATGCTGACACCGGGGCGTCGCACCGCTTCGGTCGTTCGCATGAGGATCTCCTCGCTGTTCTTAGCTCGGACGCGTGCCCCGCTCGTAATGCTGGCCGGCCGCGATATGGGGCGCTGTTCCATTACCCGGTGTCGGCGCCTGTTCCTGGCGACCGCATCCGGGTCGGGATCAGCTTTGCAGTGGTTGTGTTACGACCTCAGCTTGTCCGGCGGGCTGCTCCCGTGGCCAGGGCCGGAAGGCCCTTGTGCGCAGGGCCAAAAGGCCCCGAAGTGAGTGTCGCCAAAAGGCCCCGAAGTGAGTGTCGCTTGCCGGCATTACCTGACTGGCCGTTCGCCGCGCCGCGGAGGCCGGTCTTTCAGCTCTGCGCGGTGGGGACGTTCGCCTCTGTCCTTTCACCACTCCGACAACGCATGCTGACATAAGGAGACCTCGGAGGGCAGGATTGTGGCTACGACGCATCACACAGCCGGGTCGACGAAGCGGCGCAGGACAGGAGTCGGCGGATCGGAAGGTGGCGGCTCGAAGGCCGGGCGCCTGGGCCGGGTGGCGGGTTTCCCTCTCGCTGTCAGGTGGAGTGTCCTGGTGATCTTCGGCCTGTTCACGTGGAGCCTGGCAACGGTGTGGCTTCCGGCCCAAGCCCCGGGCCACTCCGCCGCCGCCTACTGGGCGTCGGGGATAGGCGGAGCGGTTCTCCTATTGGCCTGTCTGCTCGCCCATGAGCTGGCGCATGCGGTCGTGGCCCGCCGGGAGGGGATCGAGGTGGAGGGCCTCACCCTGTGGATGTTCGGCGGCGTCGCCAGCTTGGGCGGCGAGGCGCCGACGGCAGCCGCGGACCTGCGGATCGCCATTGTCGGGCCGGCGACAAGCCTTGCGCTGGCCGCGGGCTTCGGTCTCATGGCCGGCGCCCTGGCGACCGTGGGCGCCTCCGATTTGGTGGTCAGCGTCGCCGAATGGTTGGCGGGTCTCAACCTGCTGCTCGGGTTGTTCAACCTGGTGCCCGGCGCGCCCCTCGACGGCGGCCGGGTCCTACGCGCCCTTCTGTGGCGCCGCCACGGCGACCGGGTGCGTGCCGCTCTCACCGCCACCCGGGCCGGGCGGATGGTGGCGTTCGGGCTCATCGGGCTGGGGCTGGTCGAGGTGTTGGCCGGCGGCGGGGTCAGCGGTTTGTGGTTGGTGCTCATCGGGTGGTTCGTGTTCAACGCGGCGCGCGCCGAGGAGGCGTCCATCCTGAACAGGTGCCTGCTGGCGGGCGTACGGGTCGGAGATGTGATGAGCCCAGAGCCCAAGGCCGCTCCCGGTTGGCTGAGCGTCGACGCGTTCATCGAGGACTACGTGCTCGGAAGCCGCCACTCCGCCTATCCCGTGGCACGGCTTGACGGCCGCATCCAAGGGCTGGTGTCGCTCGCCCAGCTGCGAGCAGTCGCTCCTGCGGCTCGAATGACGGTTCTCGTCGCCGATGTCGCAATCCCGTTAGCTGACGTTCCTGTCGCGACCACCGACGAGGACCTTGTCAGCTTGCTCTCCCGTCTCTCGCCCGCTACCGGCGGGCGGGCTTTGGTGTTCGCGGGCGACAAGTTGGTCGGCATCGTGACCCCCGCCGACGTCTCGGGGGCACTGGAGCGCATGGCGCTGCGCTCGAAGCGGCCTCATCCCGTCCGCAGCGACGTGGCCGCGGGAGACGTGCGCCATCGGGGCAATGCGACTTCCGGCTCCGATGGCGATGGTCCACCGCCCGCCGGGCTGCGTGGAGTTGACAGAGGACGGGCAGCATGACTGAACCGGGAGCAGTGGTGATCGTCGGTGTCGACGGATCCCAGAACGCACGGGCCGCGTTGCGGTGGGCCGCCACGGAAGCCCAGCTTCGAGGCGCGACCCTCGAGTTGGTCCACGCCTGGCAGTTCCCGGCCGTCGCCATCGTCGCCTACGGCCCCACCGTCGTCCCTGTCTTTGACGCCGCCGACCTGGAGAAGCGTGCGTGGCAGATCGCCGAGGCGGCAGCAGCCGAAGTCCGCTCCGAGTCGCCGGGCCTCGACGTTCGGGTTTCGGTCACCCGTGGCCACCCCGCCGAGGTGTTGGTCGACGCGGCCCAACAGGCCGGGCTGCTGGTGGTCGGAAGCCGCGGGCTTGGCGGCTTCGCAAGGTTGCTCATGGGCTCGACCAGCCAACACTGCGTCCACCACGCATCTTGCCCAGTGGTCGTCGTCCCTTCGCCCATAGACGAAGGGCACGAGGAGCCGCGGCTGGCCCCGTGTTGACCAACAGCGGGCCCGGACCGGGTGTGGTTGCGCGTCAGTGTCGAATCGTGAGGGAATCGCCGTGCAGCGGATTCCCGGGGGCGAACAGGGTTCGTCTCGAGACACGGCCGACATAGCCGTCAGCCGATGCCGTAACCACGGCATTGTCATCTCATTCGCCCACAGAGAAGGAGATCTCCGATAATGCGCCAAGTGCATCACCTGGGCAGCGAGCAGCGACATACCCTGGAGCGCCTCTCGAGGCATCCGTTGGCCGCCAACATCAAATGGCCGCAGGTCCTCGCCCTCCTCGAAGCAATGGGCGAGGTCACCACTGAGAGCAAAGACCGCTACCGTGTCACCGTCGACGGCCACACCGAGGTGTTCCGGCCGCCGCATCACGGCGACGTCCCCGCCGACATGGTCATGAAGCTCCGACGCTTCCTCACGACGTCGCCTGCGGCAACCGACGAAGTCGACACAGGCCGTGACCTACTTGTCGTGGTGGACCACCGTTCGGCCACCGTCTACGAGTTCGAGCCACCCGCGGCCGAGGTTGCCACCGTCGCTCCTTACGATCCCCAGGGGCGCCTCCGCCACCTCCACCACGTCGAAGGCAACTACCAAGGCCAGCGGACCCCCGAGGTTGCCGCCTACTACCGCGCGGTCGCCGAGGCGCTACGAGGCGCCCGCACCATCGTGATCTTCGGGCACGGCGACGGTCATTCCGACGCGGCACAGCTGCTGCGGGGACGACTGGTCGAACAAATGTCGGCTCCGCCGTCACGAGTCATCATCGAGGTTCGCGTCGACGTGAAGTCGTTCACCGAAGCGCAGTTGCTCGCGGCAGCGCGCCAGGTGGTCGACGACGCAGAACGGGGAAATGGCAGCGAGGCGCGGTGAGGGCCTAGTGTCCCGTCCGGTTGAAGGGCCACGTAAGTACGGATTTCATGCTTCTATGGTCTTGTTGATCGCGGCGCAGTAGCCGGCGAGTCGTTCGAGGATTTCTTCGGCGGACTTGTGCCACACGAAC
>JALYXV010000198.1 GCA_030947025.1 Actinomycetota bacterium
CCGACCGGCTGGGCGTCACCCGCTCCACCGTCATCGCCTGGATCGGCGACGGTCACCTGACAGCCCGCCGAGACCCCCTCGGCCGCTACCTCGTCGTCTTCGGGCCCGACGCCCAAGCCGACTGCCGGGCCCACATTGCCGCCTCCCGACAGATCCACCGCAACCCCGGTAGCGACCGTCAGCCCGGCCCGGACGAATGCACGCCCGCGCAGCTCGCCGCCCACCTCGGCATCAGCCGCGATGCCGTCTACAACTGGATCCGCCGCGGCTACCTGGCCGCCCGGCACGGTCCCGGCGGCCACGCCTACATCAACCTCACACCCCAGGTCCAAGCCGCATGCCAGCGCCGAATCGCCGAATCGGCCCAACTCCCCGCCGCGGTCAAGGCCAAAGCCCTACAAACCCAAACAGGAGAAGCACTATGAAGACAACGTCACCGTGGTGTCCGCCCGAAGCTGGTCGACCCGCAGCACCTTGTTCTCATTCGCCTTGGCCAACAACGCCTCGTTCAACGCCGCCACCGCCGTCTCCCCGCAGCGAGACACGATCTTCTCCAACGTGGAGGGGTGCGGCACCGCCGCGTCGAGGGGGATCCGGCAGAACCGCCGCCACGCCAGTGAATCGGCCACCTCGGCGCAGGTCGCCTCATACCCCAACTTGTAACGGAACCGCAGGAACATCAACCGCAGAAACCACTCCATCGGGATCGACGGCCGGCCCCGACGGGCGGAGAAGAACGGCCGGAACGGCTCGAAGAACCGAGGATCGTCCAACAGCCGATCCACCTCGGCCAGCCCCGGCGGCAACCCCAGGCACTGCTCGGGCAGGATCGCGTCCCACAAGGTGGGCTCAGCGCATATGGTACGCAGCATGATGGCCTGAATCCCTTCTCACACAAGGGTTTTGGGCCATCATCCCAACATTCGAGCCCTGACCGGTGGATCCCCAAGACCAGAAACCCTTCTCCTACAAGGGTTTCACCACCGAGAATTTCGGGGGGAAGTATCTAACCGTCGCCAGCTAGTAGGAACTCTCACACGATCATGAGGTCGATTCTCGAATCAAGTGTTTGCAGGTCGTCTGGGTCGCTGGTGACGATTCGCTGGCGGGCGCGCCGGGCACAAATCACGACGTGAGCGTCGACGATGTCGGCGGTCGCGCTCGCCGCCAGCAGTCGTCCGACATTCGTCGCGTCGACGCGGTCGAGTGGGACAAGGTCGGTAGTGGGTTGCCGTACCATTCGGGCGAGGCGAACCTGTCGTTCGGGTTGGCGGATAACTTGCGCAAGCGCCGTCGACGGGACGGTGACACGAGCTCCGGTCTCCCGTGCACGTGCCAGTAGCACCAGTACCCGACGGTCGTTTCGGTCGATGGCGATAAGGGCCCCCGCGTCCATCGTCAGACCCGCCATCACGCGGCCGAGGTCTCGTGCCCGTTCTTGACGCCGATCGCCTCGTCGGCCCAGTGCCGCTCTTCTGCGGTTAGTTCGCCGCCGGTATCTCGAAGAGCGTCAGCCAACAAGGCTCCCCAACCCGTGACGTCGTCGAGGGCGAGGCCGACCGCATGCTGCACGAATCCTGAGACGCTCGAGGCTGTGCCTGAGTCAACCAGACCACGGATGCGGTCCAGTTGCCGTTCGTCTAAGGTCACCGTCACCTTCTTGGTTGCCATACCAAGTACCATACTACTGAGGCGGCACAGATCCGCAGCCCCGCGGCGTCGAAGTCCCCGTGGGTAGCGCAGTGCCGCCCCCGCAGACCAGGAGCTGGTCGACCAAGAGCCGCGCCGTCGCCCGACGGATTGCCGTTGAGCGCCACAACTGTTAGCGCGCAGCGTTCTTGCGCCGAGGCCTCAACGACGCGGGATTCTCGGTGACAGACGAGAACGTCCGCCCCGGTAGGAAGCCTCAGGGGACGACGACCATTTATGATCGTCGCCGAGAGAACTTCGACCGACACGCCGCCTACATCGTCGTCGCCTTCGTCGCAGGTGGCTGCCCAACTCACAGGCGGCCTCGGGCGGCACATTTGAGACATGTCACGCCTGGATATGCCCCCGCGTTTGGTGCCACTTGGCAGCGCTGTTGTGCACTCATAGCTTTCGCTGCGCATAGATCTCCGTCGCGAGGCTCATCCCGGCCGTCCCGAACCGGCAGGCGCGGAGAGCGACTGGGAGGAGGGTGGCGGTCCGTGCGGTCGACGCCAGCGATTAGTTCCGGACTTGGCGAAGGTCAGAACCGGTGACAAGCTCAGCTCATGAGGAGGTAGCCAGGTGGCCGACGATACTGTCAGCGCGACCACGGTCATCAACGCCCCGGCGGAGGCCATTTTCGCAGTCCTTGCCGATCCAGCAAAGCACGCCGCGATCGATGGCACCGGCTGGGTCCGCGAGACCCAAGACAGTACGCCGTTGACTGCCGCCGGGCAGGTTTTCCGGATGTCCATGTACCACCCGAACCACCCAGACGGTAATTACCAGATGGCCAACCGGGTCCAGAAGTTCGACCCGCCGAGCACCATCTCCTGGGAGCCAGGCTACGACGCTGACGACGGTACTCTCCGCTTCGGCGGCTGGACCTGGCGCTACGACCTCACGCCAGCTGGACCCTCGAACACCACAGTCACTCTCTCCTATGACTGGTCAGCAGTCCCGGACTCCATCCGGGAGCGCATCGGATTCCCGCCGTTCCTTCCAGAGCATCTAGGCAACTCCTTGGCCCATCTCGCCGAACTGGTTAGGGCTCGTCCATCTTTAACCCGGTCGAATCCCAGTCGAGATCGCCTTCCATGAGCGGGTTTCTCTTTTCCGGGCGACCAACTTGTTTGTGCACGAGCCCTTACCTTATGAGCAGCCCCTACTCCCGCCAGCCCACGGCCTGACCCCTGGCCTTGACCCGCCGGAAGACACACCGAGCGCTTGTCAATGGCCATTGGTTTCTCCGGGTGGGCGGCCAGGAGATGTCCGGGCTGGTGGCCACCATTTGTCCTGTCTGGTGGCCACCAGATCTCCCGGGGTGTGATGGGGGTTAGACGATGGGCCGCCCCTTCTTCGGGGTTGGTCGGGGCCGGTCGCCAAGGGGTTTGACGCCGATGCCGCTGGTGGCCTGCACGAGTCGGACCGAATCGCCTGAGGTGGCGCAGAGGTGGGCGTGATGCATGAGGCGATCAACCGTGGCGGTGGCCAGAGTTTTGGGCATGATCTCGTCGAATCCGGAGGGATGCAGGTTCGACGACAGGGCGATCGAGCGCCGTTCGTAGGCGGCGTCGACGAGGCGGTAAAGGCCCTCGGCGGCGTCGGCTCCCACGCTCAAAAGTCCGATGTCATCAACGACAATCATCTCCGCTCGCAGTATCCGACCGATAGTCCTGGTGACGCTGTCGTCGGCCCGGTGTCTTCGGACGAGCACGCCGAGGTTCTCGAGGCTGAACCAGGCGACACGATGTCCGGCATCGACTGCGGCGTGGCCGAGCGCTTCGAGGAAGAATGTTTTCCCGGTGCCCGACGGGCCGCACACGACCAGGTTCTCGTGACGGCCGACCCATTCCAGGGTGCGCAAGGCCTGTTGGGTGGCGGCAGGGATCGACGACAGGGCGGGATCCCAGATGTCGAAGGTTTTGCCGGTCGGGAAAGCGGCGGCCGCGGTGCGTGTCGCCCTCGACGATCGGTCCCGGCCGGCGATCTCGGCGACGAGCAGGACGCGGAGCACCTCGGCCGGTTCCCACCGTTGCGAGCGGGCGGTGGCGAGGACCTCGGGGGCGGCCCGACGGATATGGGGCAGCCGCATGCGTCGCAACAGACCTTCGAGCTCGGCTTCGAGCGGCGGTGACGCCGGTATCGGTGTGGTCACCGCGGGCCCCCTTCGACCAGGGTGCGCATCTGGGCGTCCATGGTTTCGAGGACCCACATGACCAAAGCCGGGTTGGCTTCGCCGCCGTAGTCCTCGACGTAGCCGACGTAGTCGTCCCAGATGGCGGCGTCGGCGGCTTTGAGCCACCGGGTGAGGCGGCCGACAGTGGTGGCCCAAATGTCGAGGTCGAACAGTTCGACGGTGACGACGGGCAGTCCGTCGACATCGAGGTAGATGGGGACGGCACCGCAGGATGCCGTTGTCGATGTCGATGTGGACGACGTCGATCTCGATGCTGTTGGTGTCGTGGCCGGTCATCGCCCGAACTCCTTCCAGGCGCCGGTGCCGGGCTGGAGGCTGTGGCTCTCGCCGCGCTCGACGACCTGGTCGGATCGGGCCGAGCTGTGATGTGCGACGATGGCGGCCAGGTCGCCGTCGGCGAAACGGTTGTGCACCGCGGCGTGCCCGAGCGCCCAGTCGACCGTCTCGGCGCTGGACAGCTTGGCCAAAGTCACCGCCTCGGCCATCTTGGCCCGCACCCTTCGGACGCCGACCGCTCCCGCCTCGGCCAGCCACAATCTGGCCCGGGCGCCGATGGCCAGGAACTCGGCCTCGGCGTCATTGGCCGCCACCGCGGTTCGTTCCAGTGGTGTCTCGGGGGCCGGCGGGAAATGGGCCGGGTCGATCCTCGGGTTGCCCGGGGTGGTCAGCTGGTGGCGGGCCACCTCGACGGGGCCGCCCTTGGCGAGATGGGTCAGGATCACTTCGCTGCCATGGACCCGAGCCCACACCGATTCGCCGGCGAGGCGAGACGGCACCGAGTACAGGCACCAGTCGAGCTGCACCATCGGTGACTCGATACCGACCCGGCGGGCCTGACCGAACGCCGTCGAGTAGGGATGCTCCGGGAGGCGGTGCAACCGGGCCGCCTCCTCGACCAACATCTCGACCGGCGCCCGACGAGTCACGGCATGGACCCGCCCGTTGACCGTCTCGCAGAACGCCTGGCAGGCCGCCTCCAGGGCAGCCCAGTCGGCGTAGTCGGCCAACAGGTTGGCGTCGGTTGGGACCAGGTCGGCCTTGGCCACCCTGACCGTCGACTCCGAACCGCCTTTGCTGGCCGGATCCGCCGGCATGCACGTCAACACCGTCAGGCCATAATGGCTAGCCGCCGCCACCATTTCCGGGTTGCGGATCGCGACCCGAGCGACGTGTTCGACAGTCACCGTCTTCTCGTTATCCGTCAACCCGTATGTCGGGCAGCCCCCGAAGCGGCGCAACGCCTGATCGATGCAGCCCACCACCGTCGCCAGGGTCTTGTCCCTAATCGGGATGACCCCCCGGAACCGGCACCACGCCAACCAGGCGCAGAACAACACCGCCTTGGCGCCATCGACCATCGGGCCGTCACCGAAATCCCACTGGAACCACAGACCCGGCTCAACGACCCACGGCCGATGGACCCGGCGGTTCCCGGCCCGATACGCCCGGCGGACCGCCGCCACCTCACGGCGCGTCGTGCGCTCCGAACCCGAATAGCCCATCGCCACCAACTTTTCGTGGGCGACGTCGGCACGCACCCGGCCCCGCGACGCCTCCATCCACTCCTCCAACTTCGCCAGGTACGGCCCGATCAGCCGGTCCCGCTCCGCCGCCACCCCGACCAGTGTGCCGGCGTCACGACGAGCGACCCACCGGGCCACCGTCTTGGGGTCGCAACCGGCCAACTCGCCGGCCGCCTCACAACTCTGGGTCAAATCGAACGCTTCCAAAATGTTCATGATC
>JALYXV010000208.1 GCA_030947025.1 Actinomycetota bacterium
TTTCTGCAACCGATATCCTCTCCCATCGTGGAGGACATAGATGTGATCGAGGCGTTCGTCAACGGCGGTTCCCGAAACGCTTTCGGCCCGCTGATCCATGTCGAGCGGGACGTACTGCTACTCAGCGCGGTCAGCCCGGCCGGTTGCTCGGCGGCCAGAAGCAATCTGTCGGGATCCCGATCGTGCCTCCCGAGGCCATGCCCATGCGTGCTGCCGCCATTGGCTCGATAGCGGTTGCGCGACCAGCACCACCCGGGCGTCGGCCACGGCCAGCCGGGCGTGGTCGAAACCAGCGCTTTACGCCAACATGGCCTGTCGAATTCTCCCCACTTGGTCGTCACACCGTCTGAACACGAGTACCCGCGTCGAACGCGAGCCAGGGAAGCTCGCGACATCCTTCTGGACTGATGGATTTACACGGGACGGACCTATTGACGACCCTGACCTTGGCGACGGGTGAGGGTCCTGGTCTATGACCGCCTACTCGGGGGGTTCTCCTCGAGAGCGACGGCGTTGGGCGCCGATTCCCCGAGCGGCCAATGTCAGGGTGATGATCGTCGGACTTGGGTGGTGACGGCATTGCAGCTTCGTACCTTCACCGTGGTGCCGTCGCTGGTGCGTAACCAGCAACCGCGGCGCTGGCTCGACGCCCGACCGGCGCATTTGCGACGCCTGCCGTAAGCGTCGCTGCTCGGAGGACCAACGCGACCGCGACATGCCGCCGCGCTTGCACCGCTACCGGTCACTCTCGGGTGATGTTGGCCAGCGCTCGTCGGGCGGCCGCGATTGCCGCCTCCCGGGGTTGGGGATGGTGGCGAACCTGGACCACGAACAGCGTTGAGCCCACCAGCACCCGCAGCGAGGACCGGGCTCCGCTGTAGGTGGCGGCGTCGCCGAGCCCTGCGACCTCCTCGGTGTCTTCGTGGGCCAGTCGGTGGCTGTATTCGTCGAAGGCATCTCGGGTGACGCGAGCCCCGGCCACCGACACGGAGATCTCAGGAAGCGGCCCGGTGTGGTAGACGCAGGTCTCGTACACGACGCCGTCGATCTGGGAGCGGGTAGTCCGCGCCTCGTCCAAGGTGGCGCCGGTGACCAGCACGGCCAGCGCGTCGTCCCAGGCGAGCAGCGCAGCGGCTCCGATGGGCACATCGGCCTGTTCCACCAGATCTCCCGACACCGCCGCCACGCTGTCGGGGGGGCCGGGGTAGCCCGACAGCAGTTGGATCACCTGCTGGCGTACCCCTGCCAGGTCCGCACCCAGGGCGACAAGCACCTGGGCAGCCAATCCCTCGCCTTCACGAACGATACCGAGCAGCAGGTGTTCAGTGCCGATGTAGTCGTGACCGAGCTGCATCGCCTCGCGAAGAGACAGCTCCAGCACCTTCTTGGCCCGCGGCGTGAAGGGCGGTGAGCCCGACACCGAGGTGCCGGACGGACCGACGGTTACCTCGACCCTGTGCCGCACTGCCTCCAGCGGGACGCCCAGCGCCAGCAGGGCGTGGGCGGCCACCCCTTCGCCCTCGTGGATCAAACCGAGCAGGATGTGCTCGGTCCCGATGAAGTTGTGGTTGAGGAGGCGTGATTCCTCCTGGGCCAGCACCAGGACCCGTCGCGCCCGGTCGGTGAAGCGTTCGAACACCACCACAGTCTGCCGCCGAACCGCGCCGAGGTGGCGACGGCAACCGCTCGAGGACCGGCGAGGCATGACGACCTCGCCTGTGGCAAACGACCCTGGGAGAGCCGACTCACGAGGGGAGATCTCGGAGGTTGGCGACGCTGAGCCTTAAGGCCTTCGCTGCTTCGAGCAGGTTCTCGTCGCCGGACGCCACGACGAGATCTCGGTCTTTCACTCGCTCTGCAGATGCGACGTGGACCGCGTCGTAGCCGCGGAGATGGAGAGTCTCTGCGAGCGTTCCAGCATGGCGGACGAGTTCCTCGGTCACCTCCACCATGTCCAAGTTCTCGATAAGGCTGTCAAGTCCGTCGACTGCGTCTCGTAGCTCCTGCTCGCCGAGGCGATTGAGGGGCCGAGCCATAGCCAGGGCGGCGCGGGCTTCGGCATAGATGAGCCGAGATGAGATCACCCGCTCGGCTTCGCGCCACAGTCGGGTCGCGTTGCCACTGGTCGCCTCCTCTATCACGATTGGCACGAGCGCCGAGGTGTCGAAGTAAACGATCAACGCCGCTGCTCGGCCACGAGGTCGCTGACAGTGCCCTCGGCATGAACCCGGAGTCTGGGGCCGGTTCGATTTAGACTAGGGGCTGGCGTGACAAGACCTTCAGCAATCAGCCGGTCGAGGGCACGGCCACCCGCGATCGGGACGATTCGCGCAATGGCGGTCCCTCGATCTGTTACTACGACCTCGTTTCCCTCGCTCACCCGTTCGAGGTAGTCGCTCAGGTGATTTCGAAGCTCCCGGATCCCGACTTCCATAAGGTGTAGTGTACACGGGCAGCGGTAGCATGTATACACATTGGCACGGCAGTGCCGGCCCGGATCGCGAAGGCGAAGGCGATGGCGATGGTGTGCGTCCGATCCGGGCGCCGATTCATTCGGGTGTCAGCCCAGCCTGCAGACGTACGTGCGCCGTTGTTGCGTAGACGCCGCCGTCTGACCGCAGTCGACGAGTGCGACGGAACGCTCCTTGGTGTTCAGGCGGGTAGCGTTCGTGTGCATGGGTACGGTGCTGGCGGTGCTGGCGGTGCCCTCGAGGTGCGGCCGCGATGGGGAGGAGCCTCGCTGAGTATCGAGGTCGATCACCGCGACGACGGCGTCACCGTCTGCCGTCCGATAGGGGAGCTTGATGCGTTCACGGTCAGCGCGTTCCGCCAGGCGCTGGCCGAGTTGGCGGACAGCCCGAGGCTGGTGATCGAGCTTTCGGGGTCGACATTCGTCGACTCGGCCGGCCTGGGTGCTTTGATCGGCGGTATTCGACGGACTCGGGAGTTGGGTGGAGTAGTGGCTGTGGCGTGCAACCGGCCCACCTTGACCCGCCTGCTGCGCACGACGGGCTTCGACCGGCTCATGCCGGTGGTCGAGACTGTCGAGGAGGCCGTCGCCGTTCTCGAGCCCCCAGGCGGCGATGCCCGCCGCGGCTGAGCCGATGAGCGCCCGCCCCGAAGGTCGAGGGAATCATGCGAAGGCGGTGACGCGGCACCAAGGTAGGATCCCAGGCGACTGCATCGTCCCGACGGAGGGAGCCGATGGCTCGACGCCAGGTGGTCGGCTGATACCCGGCTGGCAGCCGGACGGCATGGCGCCTACGCACACCGACGTTAGGACGGTCACAAGACTGCCACAGACATGAGCTTTTCGTTGTGCTGCCCGACCCGCTCAGTGCGTGTTGAGGGCGGTGTCGTCGATGACGAACGAGGTCTGGAGCGTGGAGTCCTCGCTCCCCGTGAACTTGACGGTGATGTTCTGGCCCTTGAAGGCGCTGACGTCGAAGCTTTGCTGGCTGTAGCCGTTGGCGGCGTTGAGATTCGACCAGGTGTGAAGGGTGGCCAGGATCCCGCCGCTCGGGTTCAGGATCTGCAGGTTGAGGGTGTCGTAGGCGGTGGTGGTACTCGTCTCTGCGGTGTCGATGTGGAGCCAGAAGCTTAAGGTGGCGCTGGACGTGGCGGCCGGGATGGAGACGTTCTGGGCGAGCGTGTCGGTGTGGGCGGTGCCATAGCCGTTCAGCCAGACGTCCCAGCTGCCGCTGTGGGGCGGCTCGGTGGAGCTGTTGTTGATGACGCCGGCGGTGGCGGTCCACGGGGCGGAACTCGAACCGTTTTCGAAGCCCGGGTTGCCCAGCAGTTGGCCGCCGCCGATGGTGGTGGTCGTGGTCACCGGGACGGTCGTAGTGGTCGTGACGGGCACAGTGGTCGTGACGGGCACAGTGGTGCTGGTAGTAGTCGTCACCGGCACGGTGGTGGTGACTGGCACGGTGGTGGTGACTGGCACGGTGGTGGTAGTCGGGGGCGGAGGCGAACTGGCGGTGTTGACGACCACGTCGTCCACGGCCCAGCCGGGATGGCTACGTGGGTAGTTGTCCATGCTGTCGAAGCTGAACCGGACCTGGGTCCCGGTCGACTTGTAGGCAGACAGGTCGAGGGTGACGGGGGTGAAGGTCGTCTGGGCTGGGTTGCTGCTGTCCCTGGTCCACAGGGTGGTCCAAGCGCCGGTGACCGTCTTGGCCTGCACCTTCATCTGGTCGGTGTGGCCGCTGTACGACTCGACTTGGTACTTGGTGTTGAAGGTCAGGGAAGGACTGGTGGCGGCCGCGATGTCGAATGCCGGGCTGGTCGCGAACCCGCTGGAGCGCAGCGGGTTGTAGTCGCAGGTGGAGGCGGAGTTGAATTGCAGGGAGTTCGGCGCTGACGCCGCTCCCATGCAGTCGCCGCCGACACGCCACAGGCCAGTCGCCGTCCAGCCGGCTGGGACGGCGGTAGCGCCGTCGAAGTTCTGCGACAGCGGTTTGGAGGCGCCCGCCGGAGTGGCGCTGGCCTCGTTGCTAGTGGCGCCCTCGCCGATGGCGTTCACCGCGCTGACCTTGTAGAAGTAGGCCTGGCTGTTGGTCAGGCCGGTGTCGGTGCACGAGAGCACCGCCCCGAGGCCGCTGCAGCCGCCCGAGGTCACGAGGGTTTCGCTGCCCGAGGCCGTTCCGCGGTACACCCGGAAGGACGTAATGTTCACGCCGCCGTTGCTGGCCGGAGCCGACCAACTCAAGGACACCTGGCCACTGCCGGCGATGGCCGTCAGCCCGGTGGGCGCCCCTGGTGCCGTCCCCGCAATCGGCGATGCGGTGATGGTGACAGTGGATGTGGCGGTCTTCACAGGCGCCGAGCTGTCTGTCACAGTCAAGGTGGCCGTGTACGTCCCGGCGTTGTTGTAGGTGTGGCTCGGGTTCTGGGTTGGGCTCCTCGCCGAGCCGTCGCCGAAGTCCCAGGTGTAGCCGTAGGACGGGTTTCCCCCCGTGGCAGTGCCGGTAAAGGCAACGTTCAGGGGGACCTGGCCGGACGTTGGCATAGCGGCGGCGGACGCCGTCAACGGGTTGCCGACCACGCTGACCGTGACGGCAACGGTGGCGGTGGCCATCTTCGCCGGCGCCGAACTGTCAGTCACGGTGAGCGTGGCCGTGCAGGAGCAGGCAGAGTTGTAGGTGTGGGCCGGATTCTGTTGGGTGCTGGTCGCCGACCCGTCGCCGAAGCTCCAGCTGTATGAGTACGGAGGCTTGCCGCCGCTCGCCGAACCGGTGAAGGACACGCTGAGCGGGGCGTTGCCGGTCGTCGGCGTGCCGGAGGCGGTCGCCGACAGCGGCGTGGCGCCTTGGATCCAGAGATCCTCGAGAGGGTCGCCGAGGGCGGACTGGTCGGCCGTCGTCATGGGGTAGGTCCCGAGGCCGATGCTGTTGCTGGGGCTGATGATTCCGGGGTGGACGTTCTCCATCGTGCGCTCCATGGCGGCCAGGACGTTGTTGGTCGTGTACGCCACGTGGCTGACGTAGTGCTGCTTCATGTAAGTCGGCGAGGCCACCACGACGGTCGGCACGCGGTAGGTGTTGCTGACGTGGTCCGGGCCGTTGTTGCCGTTTTGGGTGTCGTCCTCGGTGACCACGATGACTGTGTTGTCCTTATAGGCGGCGTTGTTCATGATCGAGTCCACGACCTGCTTGGTGACGGCGTCGTTGGTCGGGATGTCCTGGTAGGTGCCGGGATGGTCGTTGAACAGCTCGACGTACGAGTACGCCGGCAGGCCGTTCGCGGCGACGAAGTTCTGGAAGCCCGTCCCGACGGTCTGATCGGGGTCGTTTTGACCCCTGCAGGTGTAGTTGTTGTAGGTGAGCTCCTCGGGGATGTTCGTGCCAGGGCGATTTACGGGGAGAACCTCGGGCTTGCCCGTGCCCGGGTTTCGCCATTCCCCGCTACCGGAGTTGAGCATCCAGTAGAAGTCACCGTTCATGACGAACGTGTAGGGGCTACTTCCAGTCGCCGTGCCGGTCTGGGTGGTGCACGGGTTGGTGCCCTCGCCAGGTGGGCCCGTCACACCTTTCAAGAATCGATCGAACTGCGTCCCCGTGGCGGCCGGATAGGACTGCTGCTGCGAACTCGACGACGACTGGGCTGAGAAGAGCCACCAGTGGTTGGGGCCGCTCGGCGGTTGAGTGCCCGTGCTGTACGAGTCCAGCAACGAGTAGGTCTTGGCCAGGGTGTGGAGGTTGGGCACGGAACTGACGTGGTTCGTGCTTTGCACTACGCCATTACAGCCGGCCTGGATGGTGCTGGCGCAATCGCCGAGGTAGTCGTCGAAGGTGTGGTTCTCCCGGTAGAGGACCACGAAGTGCGTGAACGGCGGGAAGTACGGGGCGAGGGGGTTGGGCGCGGCGGCCGCTTGCGCCGGCTGGAGCCCCGCCGGGTGGGCCGCGAAGTTCTTGGGCTGCGGGTACTTGGCGAACTCCACACCGCTTTGGGCGAAGGTGGCGCCGGTGCAGTCGTAGTCGTCGGGCTTGTAGCTCTGGATCCGCTGGCCGACAGGGAGATCCTTGGCGTCGCCGGCGTCGGCCGGGTTGAAGTTCTTGAGGGTGCACGAGCCGACGCCCGTCGCCCGATGGATGGGCACACTGGCGGCGTCGCTCACCGTGCTGCCGCTCCAGATCCCTCCCAAGGAGAGAACGACCAATACGCCCGCGATCGCCGAATGCCGTCCAAGCATCGAAACTCCCCCCAGCGCCGGTCCCGGTGGATCATGACCACCATAGGGGATGGGCGCTTTGGACTCAGCGGAAACTCAAGAGCATTCACACTAGTTTCACTCGCCGTTCAAACACGCAACCTTCGCGGCGTTGAGGCCCGTGGGGAACATTGGTCCGAAGACTGGCGGTAAGGCACACCGGCCCGGCTATCGGCTCGCCTGTCCATCGGCTCAAAGACCTGTTGGTGGCGGGGTTGTCGTCCCCGACCTGAGCCACTTTCACGTACTGGCCCAGCGTGGCCAGGGAACGGCGCCGGGTGTGATGGGATGGCTGTGATGGGATGGCAGTGATGGGATGGCAGTGATGGGATGGCACGGTCCCGACACTCCCCGAAGGTGGGCGTAGGGGACGAAGCCGGAACGCGGGCTGTGGGCTGGCGATGGAACTGGGTGAGCACCCAGGACACGTAGGCGTTCTTGTCGACCGCGCCGTCCGGCGCCGGTGGGCTGCCGAACACCAGGCGCCTCCACGCCCCCGCGCCAGCGCCTCATCGATGTCCGCGCCGGAGGGCTTGCGCCGGCTCCCGAGCAAGGCGGGCATGCCCCTCATGGCCGCCAACACCGGGGCCGCCTCGGCGCTCGGCCCGAGGGACGACCGCCTCGATCAGCGCCAACAAGTCCTCGAACCCCGACCGTCCCGTCCCTGCTCTTGGCTTCGAGCAGCACCTCCACCGCGGCGGCGAGCTTGGAGGAGGCCCGAGCCAGCCCCGGGTGCTGGCGGATCTTCTCCTTGGTCGCCTCGCGCTCCGCCTTCCCCAGCACCTCGGTGACCATGAACAGGTCGAACAGCTCCAGGCAGTCGTCGGTGGACCTGGCCTCGATGTACACCACGGTGGCCAGCAGCGTGGCCAGACGCCGGAGCGGCGGATGCCGGCGCAGCTGCGGCGCCTTGGCCGCCATCCCGTAGCGCGCCAGGTCGAGGAGGCGCCGATGGGGCGCGACGGTTTCGAGCTCCATCGCCCGTAGCCCGACGGCCATGATCTCCGGGACCTGGGTGAGGGCCCTCTCCAGGTTCCTTCCCGACGGCTCGGCCGGGATGATCTTCGGCCCGTCGCCTGTCGTCCACGCCGGGCATCCACCCAGCCGATGAGCTCCTGCGCGGCCTCGGCGAGGTCCTGCAACCCGACGACCGCCTCTTCGGAATGCTCGAAGCGGGTTGTTCGGCGCACGGCGTAGCCTCACGCAGGACGCGTCGGCGATGTCCAGCTCGTGGGCCAGGTACCCCAGCACCGCGTTCGGCACCTCGAGCGGATCGGCCAGCAACAAGCCCAACGACCGCACCGTGGTCAGCTGCAACGAGAAGCCGAGGCGGTTGTAGTCCCCCTGGTGTCGGGCGATCAGCGCTTTGTCGGTGTCGTCGAGAAAGAAGGCCCTCTCCAGGTCCGCCCAGGACGGCGGGCCCGTTGTAGCGACCGGAGGAGGCTGCGTCCCCGTCGGTCAGGAAGTCAACGGGTACAGCCCAGCACGGGTCGACCTGTCAGTTACCCAGCGCCCCTTCGGGCTTACCGTGACTTTCGTGCTGATGTTCTTCAAGGCCGTTAATCACGCCATCACTTCTCGCCACACGCCGTGATGACGCCGACAACCCATTTCAAGGACGAACATGTGTTCGACAGGCACTACCTCAGCACCAAGTGTCAAACCGAAACAAGAACCCAATCCACTTCGAACCGTCCAGCTACCCGGTGCGCCTCACCGTCGCAGGCCCAGCGACAGCCGCGCTCGGATGATCTTTTGCTGTCGGTCGGCATGGCCACCTTGTCAGGTTCAGGGATGAGGAGCTCTTCGACCCCGCAGCCGAGGACTGCACATGTCAGAGCCCTGGCGGTCGAAGGTCATCAGTTGGGCCAACGCCGGGCGACTGGCCTGCTCGCCCATCAGACGGTACATGTCGGGACCGTCCCGGATCTGGTCCGAAGACGGGGCCTCGTCCGCCGCCTCCCGGTGGGTCGCGGCAGAGACCGTGAATGCTTTTCCGTGCCGAGCGCCTCGATTCCGACGTGCGCGAAGACGCAGTCCTGCTGACGAGCGATGCCGTGACCAACGCGGGTGTCGTACGCTCGCGGCGCAGTCCGCGTGGCGGTGTTGACTGGCGGACACTCAGGGCCGCAGATCGCCGGGGTCGATGGTGACTGGGAACGGCTCGTTGACCACAAGGCGTTCTCCTGGTCGCGCTGAGCCGGCTTCGATGTAGTGGCCGTTCTCGAGGCGGTAGGCGAAGATGGCCGGGCCCTCTTGAAGTTCGACGCGCCAGAAGGAGGCGATGCCCGCTCGGGCGTAGACGGCGGGCTTGGTGAGCCGGTCCGTGGTCCGGGACCCGGGGGACACGATCTCTACCACCATGGCGACGGCGTCGGGGTCGAGGATGCCGGAATGGTTGGCCAGCACGACATCGCGTGTCGCTACGAGCACATCGGGGATGAACACGGTGTTGTCGGGCAGGCGTACGCCCATAGCTTCGACGACCACCAGGGCGGGGGTAGCGGCGCTGTCCAGCACGCCGGCGAGTTTCAGGCTGACTCGCTGGTGGGCTCCCCCGGACGGCGGGTTCACGAAAAGGGTCCCCTCAAGCAGCTCATAGCGCTGGGCGTCGTCGGGCAGGCCAACCAGGTCCTCCTCGTTCCAGGGACCGACATGGGCGCCGAGGGCCATAGCCACAGTTCCAGCATGCCATTTGGCGGGCGACGGAGGGAGAGCTTTCAAGGGGGCAAGTCGAACTCCCCTCGAACGAGGCACTCGAAGAGACTGAGGCGTTCAGCGTTCTCGCCCGCTGGATCGATGCTGCAGTAGTCCGGCTGGCCGTGCGAGGTCGTGGTCGCTCGCGGAGGGGCTTCCGCGTAAGCGAAAGGTGACCATGACCAAGCGCCCGTACACGAGGCCTGAGCTCAAGTCGCTGGGATTGCTTCGAACACTGACGCAGTTCTCGTTCTAAGGGTCACTGGGCGGACCGGCCTACCGGACCGCCTGTCACGTCAGTAACTGCCGGTCGGCTACCACCGCCGACGGCTAGACCGGTCAGCCGGGGAACCCCCCGGAGGCCGGACGCTGGCGCTTGTCGGTCAAGGGGAGGCCGGTACTACCACGCGCCCGCACGCCGTGCGCGGCCGTCATATTCGTTCGGACCTATTCCGTCGCGCCACAAGGCCGACCATTCGAAGGGGACACCACCGTGAGTACGTATCGTTCGAAGTTCCGGTTCCGCTGGGCCGCTCGCCTGTTGGCGCTCGTCATGATCGCCATGCCGGTGGCCAGCATCAGCCTGGCCGGT
>JALYXV010000211.1 GCA_030947025.1 Actinomycetota bacterium
ACCGGCCAGGCTGATGCTGGCCACCGGCATGGCGATCATGACGAGCGCCAACAGGCGAGCGGCCCAGCGGAACCGGAACTTCGAACGATACGTACTCACGGTGGTGTCCCCTTCGAATGGTCGGCCTCGTGGCGCGACGGAATAGGTCCGAACGAACTTGGCGGGCACCGATACCGGTGCCGGGCACGTCGGACTGGGCCAGCCTTGACCGCGAAGGGGTAAGACGGCCGGCTACCCGGGGAGTACCCGGCCAGCCGGTCCAGCCTTCGGCAGCGGCTGGCCGACCTGCAGAAACTGTCGATGCAGGCGGGGTCCGGTCAGCCGGTCCGCCACGTAACCGTTAGAACGAGAACTGAGTCAGTGTTCGAAGCAATCCCAGCGGCTTGAGCTCAGGCCTCGTGTACGGGCGCTTGGTCATGGTCACCTTTCGCTTGCGCGGAGTGCCCCTCCGCGACAAAGACGCATATTAGCGGTAATGTCATAGACGAGTCAAATGTTCTGAATCGGACAATGTCGACTTGGCGAACTCATCGGCGGACGCCCTGCCACCGCCGAGGCGGCCGCCGCCCATAGGCTCCAAACGGTGAACAGGTGGCGCTCGGCGAGGACCGCCCTCGTCCTTTTGCCCCTCATTGCTCTGGCCTTGGCCAGCTGCAGCCATACCCCGGCACCCCCCTCGGGGCTGCCGTGCCACGCCGCCGCGGGAACCCAGAGCTACGCCCTCGATGCCGACCAGGCCGCCAACGCCACCACCATCGCCGGCGTCGGCAAGCGCCTGGGCCTCCCCGATCACGCCGTCACCGTTGCCTTGGCGGCGGCGTTGCAGGAGTCGAAGCTGTACAACCTGTCCTACGGGGACCTGGATTCGCTGGGCCTGTTCCAGCAACGCCCTTCTCAGGGCTGGGGCACCAAGGCCCAGATCATGACACCCCGCTACGCCGCCGCCGCCTTCTATAGCCACCTGGCCACGGTCACGGGCTGGCAGGCCCTCTCGGTCACCGACGCCGCCCAGGCGGTCCAGCACAGCGGCGCCCCCGACGCCTATGCCCAGTGGGAGGCCGAGGCCCGGGTGCTGGCCCAGGCCCTCACGGGCGAACTCCCGGCCGCGTTCGCCTGCCAGACCCCGCGCCCGCCGGCTGCCCCGGCCGTCCCGGTCCTGGCGGCCGAACTGTCCGCCGACCTTGGGCCCCCCACGCTGGGCGCCCCCCTTGGCTCCGCCCGGGGTTGGCAGGTCGCGGGTTGGCTCATCGCCCACGCCGGCCAGTACGGCGTCACGACCGTCACCTTCGGCGGCCAGCGCTGGTCGGGCCACACCGGCGCGTGGGCCGCCCACCCCCCGTTGTCGAACACGGTGGAGCTCAACCGGTGAGCAACATGGACCGCCTCGCGGCCGTCGCCCTCGCCCTCCCCGAAGCCCGGCGCGTCGATATCGAGGCGTGGGACGATCACCCCACGTTCCGGGTCAGGGGGAAAAATTTCGTCTTCTCCGACGAACGCGCCACCCATTTGAGCCTCAAGCTCTCGAAGGACGAGGCCGTGGCGGCGGTGGCCACAGAGACCTGGGTCGAGCCCACCGGCTACGGGCTGGGGCGCCACGGCTGGGTTTCGGTTACCCTCGATGACCCGGTGAGCGAGGACCGGTGGCAACAGGTCGAAGAGTGGGTGCGCACCTCCTACACGCTGGTGGCGCCCAAGCGCTTGGCTCAAGTCGTCCTGGAGGCCGACGCAGCCACCGACTAACTGCCCGTGCCATCACTCGAGCTGGCCAACCCGCGACGCAGAAGGGGACCATGACACTGACTGACAGACTGGAACAGCTGTGTACGCCCCTACTACGGGCGGGTGGGCGGCTGCCTGGTCAAGGGCAACGAGGACGGCGTCACGGACTGCGCCATGAACGTCCTGTACTTTCTACTGCACCTGGGCCTTTGTGATCCCGCACCAGGCCGACGCGGGATGCATCGGGGAAGCCGGGCCCCGGCTGGGGCGACGCCAGGCCCTATCGCGTCCGTTGGAGGTCGTCTAACTACCACCAACTGCCACGGTTTCCTGGATTGCCAACGTTGTTGGCGGCGGCGTCGCCGGTGGAGCGCCGAACGCGTGCAGCTTGCGCTGGTACAGATCCGCGAAGCGTATGGCCGCGGCCTGGTCGAACAGGCGGTAGCGGAACCGCAGCACCAGGTGCAGCCGCCCGGCCACCGTGGCCGCCCCAACGGTTAGTCCCAGCGGCATGCGGGCGGGAGGCGAGAACCACAGTTCATCGACCTGACCCGCGCCCAGACCGTCGTCGAACGACGGCAGGTTGTCCAGCCGGCCCACGTTGGAGAGCATGGCGGTGTCGACCAGGCGGTTGCCGGTGAGAGGCAACGCCAGCACAAGGAGCCGCTTGGCCCACAGCGGGAGGAGCCGGGTCCGGCCCAGCAGCTCGATGAAGGCAGTGCCCATCCCGACCTGCTTCTTGCGCCTGGTCTGGGCCGCCACCGCGGCGAGCGTCGCGGTGGCGCGGCGACGATTGCGGCAGCTGGTCGAGATTCTCGCGGGCAGCGAGAAGTTGCCCACCATTTCCTCACGCCACTCCGGGGGCCGCATGTTGGCGGGCACCAGGACACCGATCCGCCGGCACGAGATCCGGTGTTGGGTGTTCCATTCCGCGATGGTGAGGTGGAGGGCGGCCACCAAGACGTCATTGACCGTGGCGAGCCGGTCGGCCGGCCCGGAGCCCGCGGCCGACCTTCCTTGCACCAGCGCCTTGGTCTGCTCGGCCGACAGGCGGGAGTGGACGAACCCGTAGCCCGCCTCGTCGGCCGCGCCGTCCCGCGCGATTCGCGCCGGAGGGACCAGCAGGTCTCGCAGCCGCGTGGCCAGGGCCATCTGCCGCCGGATGCGGGCCGAGAGGCGGCGGCCCGCCAGCTCGCTGAGCATGTTGCGCGACGCCTCGAAGTCCAAGTCCGGCATCGGGTCAGCCGTGCCGTTGTAGGCGCAGGCGATCGACCGCAGCACCCGGAGGGCGCCGAAGCCGTCCATGGCGGCGTGGTTGACATTGAGCATCAGGATGTCGCCGTCACCGTTTCTAGCCAGCACGGCCCGGAAGGGGGGCGACTCGGTGAGCGGTACCGCCATGCCCTGCAACTCGCCCCGCGTGACGGCCAGTGATTCGTCGTCGGGGCAGTCGGCCACCCGGAGCGGGTCGAGGGCGAAGGTGGGGGCGATGTCCCAGTTGTCCATCCGGGCCCGCAGGCGGGACGGGCGCTTGCGGGCCCGGGCCATGGGGTGGCGCGTCATGGCCTCGGCCAGGGCGGCCCGTAGCCGCGCCTCGCCCAGGTGGCCGTGGACCCTCACCTCGAGCTGGATACTCCACGGCGCGGTCTGGACGTCGAGGAGGTGGACTGCTTGGTCGATGACGCTGAAGGGGACCGTGGCGAGGGTGCCCTCGCTCATCGCTGATCGTTGTTGCCGATACCCCGACGGGGGGCCGAAGCGGCCGTGTATGACACCGGAGATGTCCCTTCCGAGCGACTCCCAAATTGCCTCTGTTCTTCGGTACGGCCCCGTCCTTTGGATCGCGGCTCGGTGGCCGAAATTCGGCCTACGGGAGGCAGCCCGATGGGAGGCGAGCCACGAGGACGTCGGTGCTGATGGTGCCGGGGTGCCCGGGTGCTGGTCGCCTGGTCACAAGCGCCGACGGGCCCTCGAAGCGGATCACCGCAGGGCGCCCGAGCCAATGGCCCACATACCTCGGCCGTGGGTGGCCGCGATCAACGCCGTGCCTTCCGGGGTGACCGAGAGTTGGTTGGTCGAGGCGTTCGGCAGTCCCTGACCGAGCTGCTGCCAGTCGCCGGCCCGGTCCGCCACCGTCGTGAACACGCCGACATCAGTGCCGACAACCAGGCCGTGGTGCCAGAGAACGACGGTGTTGACTGGGGCGTCGGGGAGGTTGCCGCTGATGTCGGTCCAACTGGTGCCTCCGTCGGTGCTCTCGAAGACGTGGCCCACGCCGCCGCCCGCCACCCAACGGCGGGAGAAGGCGCCGAAGGTCACCACGACATGCGCCGGATCGGATGAATCGAGCAGGAACGACGTGGGGATCCGGTTGGGCAGGTTGGGAGCGGCCACCGTGTGCCACGTGCCCCCGAAGTTGGTGTCGATCCCGGAGATGAATGGGTGGGCTGCCCCCGGCGTGCACACGCTGCCCCCGCCGCCCCCGCCTCCGCACCAACCGGCATAGGTGACCGAGCCGACCGCGCCGATGGCGCTGATCTGCTTGCCGGTGCCCAGGTCATGGACCGGCTTCCAGTCGCAGGCGCTGGCCGAGCAGGAAGTGGCCCAACCCAGTCCCTGGTTGTCCCAGACCATCTGGCCCCCGGCGACCCAGTGGTTGATGTTGGTCACGTCGGCCGAGAACGGGGCGATGAACCGAGGATTGGGATCGCAAGGGTTGGAGACGTAGATCGGGTTCTTACACGACGGCGAGATGGTTTTGTACGCCAGGGGTACGCCAGGCGACTGGCCGCCATTGGTCGTCGAGGCCATCGACAGGTAGACGTACTCGTTGACCGCCCGGTTGCCGTTATTGGGGTCGATGAGCACCTGGCCGCCGTCGCCGCCGAAGGGCGAGACCATATCGGTCTGACCGGGTTGCAGGAGGGAAACCCCATTGTCCTGGAGGCCGCCCCAAACGGCGGTGCCGGCGTGGCGACCGGGCAGGGTTCCCGTGCCCACGGAGTAGTACTGCAGGGTGCGCAGGTTGGCGTTGAGGTCGGTCCAGCGGACGAGGCCCCGGTCGCTGTTCTTGTGGCGCCACACCCCGCCGTCGCTGCCGAAGTACACCTGGCCACCCGGGCCGAACGCGGCCGCGTGCTGGTCGGGATGAATGGTGTCGGGGCAGGTGTTCTGGGACGGGATGACGCTCCAGCAGGGCAAGGGGAAGTTCCAGTAGGGCCCCGTGGTCGCCCAGGTGGCACCTCCGTTGGACGTCTCGAATACCTCCTCGAGGCCCACGTACACATGGTTGGCGTCGGCGGGGTCGACGACTACGTACTGGTCGTACCAGGCTTGGCCACCAGGGGCGCCCCCCGAGAGGGCCAGCGCCGAGCCGGCATTGGTGAAGGTGGTCGAGTCGGCGAGGAACGTCCACGGACCGGCGGGGTCGCCGTTGACGGACTTGTAGATCCCGAGGAGCCCCTGGGTGGTCGGCGTCTCCACGACGGCGTACAGGACCGCTCCGGTGGCTGACCATGAGAACGTGGTCCGGCCCAGTTTGGCCCCCGCCAGATCGCCGGTCGGGGTGAGCAGCTGCCACGTCCCGGGCCCGCCCCCCGTGGTCGACTCGTAGAAGCCGTTGAAGCTGGTGTCGGTCGGCAGGGTCCCGCCCCGCCAGCCGATGGGGGCCAGAACAGTCTTGCCGCCGGTGCCGGGACGGACCTTGACATCGGTGAAGAACGAATCGCGGTAGGGCGAGTGATCAGGGTTGGGGTCGGGCTTGAGCACGACGGTCCAGGGGGCGGCGGATCCCGTGGCGGTGTGCTTGAGTAGACCGCGGCTGGTCGAGGCGTAGACGGACCCGTGCCCGTCGAAGCTGAGTTGGGAGACGAGCGAGTTGTCCAGGGCGTTGCCCACCAACTGCCAGCTACCTCCCCCGTCCGCCGAGCGGTAGATCCCCGAGCCGGAATAGGCCTCGAAGTTGAAGTTGGCCTCGCCGGTGCCCACCCACACCGAATGGTCGGCGTGGTTGACCGCAACCGCGCCGACCGGGATCACGGTCTGCTGATCGAACAGCGGCGTCCACGTGGCCCCGCTGTCGTCGGAACGCCACACGCCCCCGCCGGCCGCTCCGCCGTACACGGTCGTCCCGTCGACCGCCAACGAGGTCATGCGCCCGGTGACGACACCATTGCCCCCGCTGCTGTTGGACCAGACAAGGTCGCGGTAGCCCACCGCATCGGAGTTGTAGGGAAGGGTGGTGATCTCCTTCCAGGCGCCGCCGGTGCGCCCGAGGGCGGCCGCCTGGCTGCCTGCGGCGGTGAAGGCGGCGGAACTGACGGAGGTGGCGGGCGCAGTGCGGACATCGGTGTACTGCTGCGCCCCGTCGAGGATGGCGTCGGTGTCGTTGCCCGCGTCGGCATGGGCATGGATGTTGTTGACCTGAGCGGCCCGTTGGCGCAGCCGAGCCGTCAATCCCGCAGGCCCCTGGTTGTTCCCCCCGGGGGCGCCTTCGGCGATTCCGGCCTGGGTAGCCGCGACGGTGAGGAGAGGAGCCACGACCAGTGCAGCCATGCCCCGGTATCTGCGGATGTTCGAACTCAAGGGTCCCCCTTTGGCCCGGCGGCAGTGACGTGATGATGTCCCTGACGATCCTAACGACAGCATCTGACGGGCGCACTGAACGCCAGTCGTCCTCTGGCGGGCTTGTCGGCACCGGGGATCGGTGCCTCAGGGCGCCGCCGGTCGGCATGGCTGGAACGCCGCAGTCCGCTCCGCCTGTCCCCGCCGACCCAGGCCGGTGTGCGCTGGTTCGTCCGAGAGGCGTGGCCTGCGCCCGCCGCTGGGACCGAGCGCACTGAGGGAGGCATTTTCCCCTCTGCCTGTATTCGCCGCCCGGTCAGAGGATGAAGAGCATCTCCTGATAGGTGGGGAGGGGCCACAGGTCGTCGGCGACCAGGGTCTCGAGCTCATCGGCCGCGGTTCGCACCGAGGCCATGGCGGGAAGGAGTTCCTTGCCGGCATGCTCGGCTTCTTCCTTGGCCGTGTCCGCCTCGTCGTGGGCCAGGGCGGTCCGGAGGGAGGCGATGCCGGCCCGCAGATCCTTGATGGATGCCGACACCTCGTTGAGGGTGGAGGCGTCCACTTCGGCGCCGACCGCCTTGAGGCTGGCGATGTTGGTCGCCAGCTCCGTCTGGTAGCGCAGGGCGGCCGGGAGGATGACGGTGTTGGCCATTTCGAGAGTCAGCCGGGCCTCGACCCCGATGCTCAGGCCGTACTGCTCGAGGGCGACGTCATAGCGGCTGTGCATTTCCCGGTGGCTGAACACGCCGTAGTGGCTGAAGAGCTCCATCGCCTCCTCGGTGATGAGCTCGGGCAGGGCATCGAGGGTGGTGCGGAGGTTGGGGAGGCCACGGGAGGCCGCCTCGGTCTGCCAGTCATCGGTGTACCCGTCGCCGTTGAAGACCACGGCACCGTGCACGGTGATGACTTCCTCGAGCACCTTCTGGACGGCGACGTTGAATTCCTCACCGTCTGACACGAATGTTTCGATTTCGGTGGCCATGTATTCGAGCGCCTCGGCCAGGATGGTGTTGATCGTCACCATGGGACCGGCGATCGACTGCAACGAGCCCGGCGCCCGGAATTCGAAGCGATTTCCCGTAAATGCGAAGGGGCTCGTCCGGTTGCGGTCGCCAGGATCGGTCGGGAGCACCGGGAGCGTGTCCACTCCGATCATCAGCGTGCCCTTTTCTTTCGAATTGGTGGCGCCGCCCTTGGCGATCTGGTCGAAGACGTCCGTGAGCTGATCGCCCAGGAAAATGGAGATGATCGCGGGGGGCGCCTCGTTGGCCCCCAGCCGGTGATCGTTGGTTGCCGACGCGACCGAGGCCCGCAGCAGCCCGCCGTACTTGTGCACTGCGCGGATGACCGCCCCGCAGAACACGAGGAACTGGGCGTTGTCATGGGGGTTGTCACCGGGGAGCAGCAGGTTGCCTTCGGTGGCGTTGCCGAGTGAGAAGTTCACGTGCTTGCCCGAGCCGTTGATGCCTTCGAACGGCTTTTCGTGGAACAGGCATTCCATGCCGTGCTTCTGGGCCACCCGCTTCAAGATCACCATCAGCAGCTGCTGGTGATCGGCCGCCACGTTGGACCGCTCGAACATGGGGGCCAGCTCGAACTGGCCGGGCGCCACTTCGTTGTGTCGGGTCTTGGCCGGGATGCCGAGCTTGAACAGCTCATTTTCGGCATCGAACATGTAGGCGAGGACCCGTTCGGGAATGGCCCCGAAATAATGGTCATCGAATTCCTGACCCTTCGGCGCCTTGGCTCCGAAAAGGGTTCGGCCGGAATTGAGCAGATCGGGCCGGGAGAGGAAAAAGCTGCGGTCGATCAGGAAGTACTCCTGCTCGGCACCGGCGAAGGACACGACCGCATCCGGATTCTCGTGACCGAACAAACGCAGCACCCTCTCGGCCTGGGCGGCCATGGCCTGCTGGGACCGCAGCAGGGGGGTCTTGTGGTCGAGCGCCTCACCCGTCATCGACACGAAGACCGTGGGAATGCACAGCGTGTTGCCGTTGGGGTTTTCCAGGATGTAGGCGGGGCTGGTCACGTCCCAGCCGGTGTAGCCGCGGGCCTCGAAGGTCGCCCGCAGGCCGCCACTCGGGAAGCTCGACGCGTCCGGCTCACCTTGGGTGAGGGTCTTGCCCGCGAACTCGGCGATGGCCGAACCATCGCCACCGGGCTCCAGGAAACTGTCGTGCTTCTCGGCCGTCAGGTTGGTCAAGGGATAGAACACGTGGGCGTAGTGGGTGGCGCCCTTCTCCATCGCCCAGTCCTTCATGGCCGCGGCCACGATGTCCGCCACACTCGGGTCGAGGGGCTTGGAATGCTCGATGGTCGCCATGACCGACTTGAAGATCGGCTTGGGCAATCGGTCCCGCATCACTGCCTTGGTGAAGACGTTGTGCCCGAAGATCTCGCCGGGCGCCTCTGCCGCGGGGAAAAAACCTTCCGGCCGGTCAAAACTCTTGACCGCGTCGATTGCCTGCAGTCGTGCCTTGCTTCCACTCATGGATAGCTCCTCTGGGCTCAGATACGCGTAAGTCAGCCGGCTTGTGGGTGCTGCCTCACGCCCGACCCCGGTCGATCTGTCGGCGCCAAGCTAGGCGAGGCGCGTATCGGGAGCGTTTCCGGTCGGTGAACGCTGCGACGCGGCGAGGGCCGTTGCCGGCTGTTCCCGGTCGTTCCCGACTGTTCCCGGCACGTGCGGGCGAGCATTTCGTCGTTTCGACTAGGGTTCCCGAGGTCACAATTACGTAATGACCGACGACACCGAACAGGACGACACCGAGAAGGACGACACCCGGCAGGCCGAGGAGGGCCAGGAAATGGAGGACGGGCACGAGCCATCGGGAACGTGGATCACGGTGCTGGCCTGGTCCCCCGACAGCACCCTGCTGGCCACGGGCCGCACCGATGGCGAGACCAGGATCGTCGGTGCCGGCTCGGGCGAGGTACGGCACCGCCTGCGCCTCGACGGCCCGGTGTGCGCGTTGGCCTGGTCCCCGGACGGCACCCAGCTGGCCGTGGCGTGCACCGACGGCAGCGCCTCCATCGTCGACGCCGGCTCGGGCGAGGTGCGCCACCGCCTGCAACCGGGCGGCTCGGGCGGCTCGGGCGGCTCGGGCGAGGCCCTGCCGGTGGACCCCGATATCGAGCAGGGGGAGGCCCAACTCGAAGACCTCCAGAAGGACATCGACAAGACCCGCAGCGAAACCGGTCAAGAGCGCGAGGAGGAGCCGGAGCAGAAGGAGGAGCCGGAGCACGAGGTGGAGCAGAAGCACGAGAAGGAGCAGGAGAAGGAGCCGGCGGCGGGCGAAAGCGAAAGCGACAGCGAGGTCCCGCCCCCAGGCTGAGAAAAGGTGGCCCGAGGCGGCTGGACCTCCGCCTGCCACGGGGCCGAGGCAGGCATGGAGTTCCGGCCCTCGCGGCTCGACCGTTCAACCACCTTTCGAGCGATGGCGGCGGCATTTTTTCCCAACAGGTACGGTGACACCGGTGGACGACCGGGACGTCATTGAAACCTTTATCACTTCCGGGGCCCGTCGGGCGTTCGGACCGGAAGTGCACGTCGAGGGCGACGCATTGTTCCTGGCCGGGTGGTGGCAAACGGCGTTTCGTGTCGCCCCCGGGGTGTTCATGCTGCGCAACGAGGAGCCGCCCGACGGATCGTCGGTTATCGAGCACCTGGCTGAGGCCTTGTCGGCCGCCGGTTTGAACGAGGTCGGCGTCGACCTGCCGGCCATGACGCTGATCGTCTACACCGAGCTCACGCTGGCCGACGTGTCGTGGACCCTGTGGGCCGCCGACCTTCCGTCCGGGGAGCAGGCGCTGGAAAAGCGGGTGACCGCGGAATCGGTGTTCGGTGGGCCGGCCTCCCAAGCGTCGGAACCCGATCTGGGGGGCGAGTTGGGCGGGGCTCGCCGCCTGGCCGGTTTGGCGCCTTGGGTCATCCTGACCGTGGGCCTGGACTCCGCCGTGGTCGACCAACTCGAGGCCGGTCTGGCCGAGTGCCGGTTCGTCTCGAGGGGGTTCTCGGACATCGGCCCCGATGGGTGCGGGACGTTGATGCCCACCCTGATCATGGTCGACGCCACCGAGGAGGTGGGACGCGACTTCGTCGAAGGGTTACGGTCCGACGTGTTCTGCCGCTTCCTGCCCGTGGCGGCCGTCACCCCCGAACTGCAACTTCCATCGGGTGCGGACATTTCCTTCGATCCGAGTACGCCGCCCGGCGCGTGGGTCGAGCCGCTGCGGCGCATTCTCCCCTAGCCGGTCGATCGTCCATGGCCGGCGAAGCCCCGACCTGGGAACGAGTGGTCCGTTACCATCGCCGGGCGGAGGTCCTGGCGGTCGACCGCCTCACGCCCACCGGCACAGTGAAGATCACGTTGGCGATCGCCGACGGCCAACCCTTCGATTTCTCTCCGGGCTACTGGGTCGGCATCGAGGCGGAGATCAAAGGCGCGGGGCCGCGGCGCAGTCCCTACTGCATCTTCTCGCCCCCGAGCGACGACCGTCGTTTCGAAATCCTCCTCCGGGTGTTCCCGGAGGGCCCGCTGGCGCATCACTTGGCGTCGCTGCAACCGGGTGATCAGCTGGCGTTCCGGGGACCGTCAGGGCGATCGATGCTGCCCAAGGAACCCGGCTCCGAGCTGATCATGTTGGCCACCGGCGTCGGCATCAGCCCCTTCTACTCCCTGTGCCATCACCTCTTGGCGCACGGAGACCGCCGGCCCCTCCGGGTGTTCTGGGGTCTGCGCTTGACCGACGACATCTGTCTGGAGCGCGAACTCGACGGGCTGGCGGCTCGGCATCACAACTTCCGCTACCAGATCTCGCTGAGCCAGCCTCCGTCCCGGTGGCCGCAGCTCCGGGGCCGGGTCACCGAGTCCGTTCCCCCTCTGCTGGACACGCTGGGGGGAAAGCACTTTCTCCTGTCCGGCAACGGGGCCATGGTCGAGGAGATGGAGGTGGCGTTGAGCAGCCTCGGCGTTGACCGGAGCTTCATTCACGGCGAGAAGTTCTTCAATGTCCGCCACCGGCCCGACCCCTCGACCATCGACGCGATCCTCGGCCGCTTCGTCGCGTCCGACCGCCAGGCCGCCAACACCCTCCTGGACCAGGAGCTGATCTTCCCGCTCCATCGCGACGTCCACGGCCGCGTGGTCGGCCCACCTGACTCCTGAGTCGTCCGAGCACCGATGAGTTCTGGGCGGTCGAACCGTCCTACCTTGAGAAGAGCCGAACAATCGGAGGGAGAAGGAAGATGAGTCTTCCGGAGATCGTGTCGCGCGACGAGTGGCTGGCGGCTCGCCGCGAATTGCTGGTCAAGGAGAAGGAGTTCACCCGGCAGCGGGACGCCCTGAGCGCGGCGCGCCGGCGGCTGCCCATGGTCAAGACCGTCAAGGAGTACGTCTTCGAGGGGCCTGATGGCAAGGCCACGTTGCTCGACCTGTTCGACGGGCGGCGCCAGCTCATCGTCGGGCACTTCATGTTCGACCCGACCTGGGAGGACGGCTGCCCGAGCTGCTCGGCCGGGGCGGATGAGATGTCGACCGGCCACCTCGCCCACCTGCACGCCCGGGACACCACGTTCACCTATGTCTCGCGGGCGCCGATCGAGAAAATCGAGCGGTACAAGGCCAAAAAGGGCTGGACGTTTCCCTGGTATTCCTCGTATGGCAGCGATTTCAATTACGACTTCAATGTCACCATGGACGAGTCGGTCGCGCCCATTCAGTACAACTATCGCAACAAGGCCGAACACCAACAGGCTGGCACGGCCGGCTATGTCGAGGGTGATCAACCATTCGAAGGGCCGGGCCGGAGTTCCTTCTTGCGCGATGACGATCAGGTTTTCCACACCTATTCGGTGTATGCGCGCGGCCTCGAAACGATCGGCGGTTCGTACTACCTACTGGACGAGACGGCGCTCGGCCGGCAGGAGGATTGGGAGGAACCAAAGGGTCGGGTCGCCGCCGTCCGCGGCGCCGTGCCCGACTTCAACCCTTGAGCCGCCGCTGGTGTGGGCGGCTTGTCTCGTGGTCAGGGGGTGCGCTGAATTTGTGTCGTGTACACGACACAAATTC
>JALYXV010000231.1 GCA_030947025.1 Actinomycetota bacterium
CCGCCCGGCCGCCGCCAGGTCTCGTCCTGCCCCAGCCGCGGGGAGAGTGGTGGCGGCCTCGACCACCGTCCGCCACCCGGTGCAGCGGCACAGATGGGCCAGCAAGGCCTGCTCGACCCGTGCCTCGTCCACCACCTCACCGTGGTTGGCGGCGGCCAGGCGGACCACGATGCCCGGGGTGCAGAACCCGCACTGGCTGGCTCCCGTGGCCGCGAAGGCGTCGGCCCAGCGCTGCCGGGTCGCCTCGGGAAGACCGTCGAGGGTGGTGATGACCCGCCCCGCCACCCGGCGGGCGGGGGTCACGCACGCCACCCGGGGGCTGCCGTCGACCAGGACGGTGCAGCACCCGCATTGGCCCTGCGGGCTGCACCCGTCCTTGGCCGTGCGCACGCCCAGCTGGTCACGAAGCACCGCCAGCAACGACGAACCGTCGTCGGGAACGGCGACTTCTCGGCCGTCCACCTGAAATGCCAATGCCATACCCCTGAGAGTAGGTTCGCCCCGGTGAACAACCGCCTCACCCGCCGCAGCTTCATGATCGGTGCGGCCACGGCCCTGGGGGCCGCGGCCTGCTCCAAGAGTCGTGACGTCATACGGGTCGGGAACAACAACGGCCCCCAACTCAACCTCTCCGTCTCCTCGGGGGCGGGGGACGGGCCGAACGAGCAAACAGTCTCCGTCTTTGTGGCAGGCATTGATCAGCGAGTGGCGTTCGTCCTGGCGGGCAAGTCAGGCCCCCTCTCGCCCACCCCCGGTTCAGTCAGCTTGCAGTTCGGCCGCGACGACAAGCGCTGGGGACCGCCCGTCCCGGTAGACGTCCACGCCGACACCGGCGCCCCGGTAGCCGGCACCTACCTGGCGACGTCGTACCAATTCCCCAAGCCGGGCACCTATTGGCTCCACGCCACCTTTCAGGGCCAGACGGCCGACGCTCCCGTGGTCGTGATCGACCGGAGCGTCGCCATGGTCCCCTGGGCGGGACAGAAGATGATCTCCACCCCCACACCTACCGACGCCGACCACCGGGGGGTCAACCCGATCTGCACCCGCACGCCCGAGTGTCCATTCCACCGTACGAGCCTGGACCAGGCGCTCACCCAGCACCTGCCCATTGCACTGCTGTTCTCCACCCCGGCCCTGTGCGAAACCCGCACGTGCGGACCGGTGCTGGACACGGTGGTGGCGGCGTCATCACCCTATGCCGGCAAGATCAACTTCGTGCACAGCGAGATCTTCACGGCCTTGTCCCGGAGCTCGGCCAACACCCCGGCCGTGCTGGCCTACCACCTGCAGTCCGAACCGATCATGTTCCTGGCCGACGCCCGCGGAACGATCGTCGAGCGGGTCGACGGGCTGGTTGGCCAGGCCGAGGTCGCAGCCGCCCTCGTCCGCCTGACCCGCTTCTGAGGTCACACCACCCGGCGCCTGATCACCGGCCACGCCAGGCGCCCCGCCAGCAGCACCACGCCGGCGAAGATCAAGAAGACGAGCACGCCGCCTGACGCCCCAACCACGGCTTCGACGCCGTGGGCGAAGCTGTGCCGGGCATGGGCCCATGCCGCGGCCAGACCCCGAGGCGGGGATGGAATCGACCCGGTCGAGGCGCCGGGCTCGCTCACATGGACCGCGAGGGTGGCGAAGCCGGTCTGATCGGCCAGCACCTTCTGCTGTCCTTGCAGTTGCTCGATCTGGGTCTGCAGGGAGCTCAGCTGCTGCTCGACCGACAAGATGTCGCCGATGGCAGTGGCCTTGGACAGGATCTGGAGGTACTGGGTCCGGGTGTCGTCGAGGACCTTGATTCGGGCGTCGAGATCAACGTAGGCCGCGGTCACATCCTGGCCCGAAGTCGACACGGCCGTGGGTCTGCCCATGGCCCGGGTGCGACCGAGCAAGGTCTCGAACTGCTCGACCGGGACCCGCAGGGTGAGGTCTCCAACGGGCGCCCCACCGCCCTCGGCCGTCTTGGCGTTGGCCACGTAGCCGCCCAATCCGCCGGCCAGCGTGGTCAGCTGGTCAACCGTGGGCGACAACTTCCCCCGCCCGACCTGGAGGTCGACGCTGCCCGTCTTGATGATCTTGGTCGGCAGCGCCGGGGACGGGAGGGCCGGAGCGGAGGCGGGGGCGCCCGGGGTCGGTGCGGCCAACTTAGGGGCGGCCGAAGCCGAGGGGCTCGGAGCGAGCGCCGATGCCTGGCCGCCGGCGGCCGGGAGCTGGGTCCCAGAGTCCTGACTACTGCCAAACGACGCGGTACCACCCGCGTCAGCATTAGGCACAGCCGGGGCCGAAGTGGCCACGGAGCTCCGGGCGGACGGGCGAGACACCACCAACCCGATCATCAGCACCGCCAGCGACGCCAGGGCCACCCCCACCGCTACCACCGCCACGCGCCGGCGCGGCGCCGACCGCCCTGGGGAGGTGGACCGGCGGGACCCGAACGTCCGCCCCTGGGCTGCCCGGCCCTGGGCTGCCCGGCCCTGGGCTGCCCGCTCGCGGGCCGCCAGCACCCGCGCCGGCCCGTCGCTGGGCACCTCGATGGCGGCACTCAGGCCCCGGAGCGCTTCGGCCAAGCGGTCTTCGTCGATCATGGTCATGGCGTCGCCGCCTCCTCGCGATCCGTTCCGACCAGGGCCGTGAGCGCCGGGTCGGAGCCCAGCCGGGCCCGGGCCTCGTGGAGCCGGGACTTGACCGTCCCGGGACGACGGTGAATCACCGTCGCGATCTCCTTCTCGCTCAGCTGGGCGTAGTACCGCAGCGCCACGACCACACGGAGGTGATCAGGCATGCGGTCCAGGGCGGCCAGCACCGCCCGATGTTCCTCGCTGGCCAGCGCCAGCCCTTCGGGGCCCCGGCCGACGTCGGTCTCGTCGCCGGGGAACAGGGCCCGGCGGTGGCGATCGCTACGGAGCTTGGAGTAGCAGGCGTTGACCACCACCCGGTACAGCCACGGCTTGACCCCGGCGCCGGGAGGGACGGCAGCGCGAAACCGCCACGCCCGGAGGAAGGCGTCCTGCACCGCTTCCTCCGCGTCGTGGCGGTCATGAAGGATCAAAAAGGCGGTCCGGAAAGCAGGCGCATAGCCCTCGGCCACCCAGGTGCTCAGCTCGTCTTCACGCGACTTCACACCGAGTACGACGCCCGAGCGAGCGATTTGGTTCGCGGGATTTGGCCCGCGACGCCAAAAACTTTGTTAGCTGAAGGACTGCCCGCAGCCGCAGCTGCGCTGGGCGTTGGGGTTGTTGATGGAGAAACCCGCACCCTGCAGGCCGTCCTTGAAGTCGAGGGTCGCGCCCATGATGAGCGGGGCGCTGGCCGGATCGACAACCACCTTGACGTCTCCATACTGGGAGATGAGGTCGTCCTCGGCGAACTCGCTGTCGAAGAACATTTCGTAGCTGTAGCCCGAGCAACCACCGGGCCGAACCGCGACCCGGAGAGCCAACTCGGGGTTGCCTTCCTGCTTCACCAGCTCGCCAACCTTGGCCGCGGCGGCATCAGTGAGGTTGATGGTGGTCGTCGTTTCCTGGGTGGTGCTCACAGTTCGCCTCCAAAAAGGTGTGTCTGCTGCGCCATGCTATCGGCTGAGCAGGTCAACATGACAAGGATCTCGATCTTCGAGGGTGGCAAAGGTCGCCACCGACACTTCCGCGTTGGGTACCCCCTGGACGATTCCCTCCACGATCCCCCGGTGCAGATGGCACACCAGGCCGGGGAATTCAGACGCCACTTCCCGAAACGGGCAACTGGCGAAGGCCACGGTGGTCAACTCCCCATCCTCGCCCACGGCCGGATCGAAGCCCAGGTCAGCCAGCTCGTCGACCAGTGCCTCGAGGCACGACTGGGTGCCTGCGGCGGCCCGCTGGGCGCCCGAGCGACGTCCCTCGGCCCGGCCCGCCTCGGCCACCATTTCGGGGGCGGCCCCTCCGGCTGCCGCCACTCCGGCCAGCAGGCGGGCCAGGAGCCGGAAACCCGACGGTTCGAGGCCCAGCGAGGGCGCGTCCGAGGCCAGGGACCAGCGATGCTGAGGCCGGCCCACCGTCCCGCGGCTGTCGGCGTCTACTTCGAGCAGCCCGACCTCCCGCATGCGCTCCAGATGGGGACGCACGGTGTTGGGGTGCAGGTCCAAGCTGTCCGCGATCTCGGTGGTCGACAACGGCACCCCGGACCGGGCCAACTCCAGGTAGATGGCATACCTGGTGTTGTCACCCAGGGCCTTGAATACCGGCAACCGTTCCACGACTACTGATAATACCGGGCCGCGCCGGTAGTATTCCGATTGTGCCTTCGTCTCTTTCCGCCGCTGCTGTCGAAGGCGCAATGCGGGGCGTCATCGATCCGGAGCTGGGCGACAACGTCGTCGATCTGGGCATGTACCAGCGCGCCGACATCCAAGACGACGGCGATGTGACGGTGCACCTGGCGCTCACAACCGCGGGCTGCCCGCTGCGGGCCCAGCTGCAGCGGGACACGGTCAGCCGGGTGGGGAGCCTGCCGGGCGTCACCAAGGTCCACGTCCGCACGAGCGAGATGACCCGCCAGGCCAAGTCGGCCGTGATGGCTCGCGCCCGTTGGAAGGTCCGGGAAAATGCTCCCCTCACCGAAATACCCGGTCGCACCCGGGTGGTCGCCGTCTCGTCGGGCAAGGGCGGGGTGGGCAAGAGCTCGGTAACGGTCAACCTGGCCGCCACCTTGGCGTCGCGGGGTCGGACGGTCGGCGTGCTGGATGCGGACATCGCGGGCTTTTCCGTGCCCCGGATGCTCGGGATCGAGGGCCAGATATCGGCCGAGGCGAACGAGAGCCATCCCGAGCGACCCAAGATGCGCCCGATCGAGAAGCGGATCGGCAAGGGGCTGGTGAAGGTGCTCTCCATGGGCTTCCTTTCCCCCGAGGACGAGGCGATCATGTGGCGGGGGCTGATGCTCAACCGTGCCGTCCAACACTTCCTGGAGGATGCGGTGTGGGGCGACCTCGACTACCTGTTGGTCGACATGCCGCCCGGTACGGGCGACATCCAGATGGGCCTGGCCCGGATGCTGCCCCGCACCGAGATGATCATCGTGACCACCCCGGCACTGGCGGCCCAGAAGGTGGCCGTGCGAGCCGCGGACATGGCCCGCAAGGGGTACCTGCGGGTGGTCGGCGTGGTGGAAAACATGAGCGGCTTCACCTGCGAGCACGGCGCCACCTATGAGTTGTTCGGCTCCGGCGGCGGCCAGCGCCTGGCCGATGAAATCGGGGCGCCCCTGCTGGGCCGCATCCCCCTCGAGCCGGCGGTGTCCGACGGCGGCGACCGAGGCGAGCCGGCCGCGCTGGGCAGCGGCCCGGTGGCGATGGCCTTTGGCGCCCTGGCCGACGCGGTGATGGAGGCGGTACCGGTGGTCGAGATGCACGACTGCACCGCCCGCCTGCTCGATCTGGTCCACGCGGCCGTCAAAGACGTGGAAGACGACCTAGTGCCACCACCCCAGGACGCCGCGGTCAACTAGCCCACCTCGGCTCGGGGCGCCCCGGGGCGGCGAGCAATGGCAGGTTCAGCAGTTGCCGCCCGCGGGGGCGGCGGTCCGTCGAAATAGGAATTAGTCGGTGATCCGCAGGGCGACGGCGGGCCGGATCCGCGACGCCTGGATGGCGGGGGCGGCGGTGGCCAGGAGCGAGGCGATGTAGGTGACGACGACGAGCAGGGCCAACTGAGCCCAGGGGATGGTGAAGGCGGTGCCGCTCCCGAAGCTGCCGCTGTTGACCAGCCGCCAGGCGGTGATGAGGGCCAGGGTGGCACCGATGACGATCCCTTCGAGCGCGATGAAGCTGCTCTCGGCCAGAAACGCCCGGCGCACCGCCACCGAGCTGAAGCCCAGGGCCCGCAGCACCCCCACCTCCCGCCGGCGCTCGCGGACCGCCCGGACCATCACCACGCCGAGGCCGGCGATGCCGACCAGCAGCCCGAGCGCCACATAGCCGCGGATGAGGGAAAGGAACTGGTTCTGGACCGTGAACTGGTCGGTGACCAGCTTGCGGAACGACGAGGCGGCCGCGCCGTTGGCGACATAACGGCCGTTGATGGCGGTGGCCAGGGCGTCGTTGTCGGTGCCCGGGGCGGTGGACACATAGAGCAGGTCGGAGCTGGACCGGTTGCCGAACACCTGGTCGCTCAGCATCCGCGAGATGTACACGTGGTCAGTCCCGTCGTACTGGGAGGCACCGTTGGTCAACACGGCGACGATCGTGAGCTGGGCGGTCCGGCCGGTCACCCCGTCCCGCATGACCACCGCCTGGCCGGGATTGGCCTGGGTGCCGCCCGGGCCGAAGTCGCGCGAACCGAACCCCCGCCCCACGATGATCTTGGTGGGGTCGGCGGCCACCGCCCGGTAGACATCGGCCGCGGTCTGGTACGGACCGGTCCAGGCGTGCAGCCCGGGCGAGCCGTGGCCGACGAAGGACTGGTCGTAGCCCACCGCCGTGTAGTCGACGAACTTCCCGGTCGGGCCGAGACGGAACTCGGCGTTGACCGCGGCGGTGGGCGCGACCAGCGTCACCGTGCCAGACGGCTGCTGTATCCCGCCGACGGGCACCGGCTCGGCCGGGTTGGAGTCCACGATGATGTCCGCCCCGCCCCCAACCTTGCGGATCTGGTCGCTGACCTGGCCGTTGAAGAACTGAGAGATGGTCGTGAGCAGCACGAGAACGAACATCACGATGGCGTACATGGCGAGGAGCAACCCGGTCCGGAAGCGCTTGGCCAGCGGGTAGGAGAGGCCCAGCCGCAGCGACATGTTGCGGGCCCCGCCGCCGATGGAGCGGATGACGGCGCCGATCGTCTGCTGATTGAACGTGATCAGCAGCACGGCAAAAATGTTGAGGACGACGCCCTGGACGAAGAACACCAGGATTCCCGACTTCTGGAAGGCGTGGCGAAGGACCCCCGAGGCGATGATCGACCAGATGATCACGGCCAGCGAAATGATCGAGACCGTAGGCCGGGTCGGGACCCAGCCGAGCAAGAGCAGGCACAGCCCGGCGCCCAGCACGGCCGGACCGGCCATGGCCGGAATGGCAGTGCTGGCAGCCACACCGGCCACCGTCAAACCAAGGCCGGCCAGCGTGAGCAGGCTGCCGACCACGAGAACCGAACGGCGCCGACCGTCATGAGGTGGTTCGGGCAGGTCGCGGATGGCGCGGATGACGTTGAGCCGGGCGACGTACAGCGAGGTCAGCAGCACGGTGAGCAGGGCAATGGCAAAGCCGAACAGGAATCCGTTCTGCAGGCTGTGGCGGGTAACCGAGAACTCGAGGCTGAAGCTGCCCCGACGGCCACCCGCCTGGTTGAAGATTCGTGACGCGGCGGTGATCACCAGCCGCCCGATGCCGACCCCGACGAGCATCCCGGCGAAGGCCGAGGCCAGGGTGTAGAGCCAGCCCTCGAGGGAGAACGAACCGACCAGGCTGGCCCGGCGCAGACCGACCGCTCGCAGCATGCCGAGGGTCTGCTTCCGCTCCTGGGCCAGCATCACGAAGATGTTGATCAGCAGCAGCACGCCGACCGCGACGCTGAAGTAGCCGAAAACCTGGAACAGCTGGGTGAATCCCTTGCCCGCCATGTCGGCGATGTCGATCAAATCCTTTTTGACGTCCTTCACCTGGGCGGGCAGGCCGGGCAAAGCGGCAACCAGCTGGGCATGAACGGAGGACGTGAGGCCCACCCCGCTCGTCACATTTCCCCGATTGGAAACGGCCACGACCGACAGGGGCGAGGCCGATCGACTGCCGGCCGGGCCGGCCTGCTGGAGGGCCGCGAGGGTCCCAAGCGGTACAAAGAGGTTGGGCGAGGCGCTTCCGGTCAGGGCGGTGAAGGAGGCCAGGCCGGCTACGCCCAGGCGGGGCAGGACCCGATCGACGCGCAAGGCGCGGGAGGCCCCATAGGCGTACACGGTTACGGTGCCGCCGGCTTTGACACCAAGCGTCTGGGACAGGTCGGTCCCGATGGCGGCCGTGTCGGCGGCCGGGGTCGGACCGCTGATGCCGGTGGCCGACGGGTCGCCCCCGAAGGTCCGGGCCTGGGCGAAGTCGGTTTCCAGGATCTGGGCTCGGGGCTCGGCTCGCGGCGCCGAGCCGCCCGCGGCCACGGCCGCCTGGAGGGCGAGAAGGGACAGCGTGCCGTCGATGCCCGTGATGCTGGCCTGGTCGAGGGCGCGGGCGACCTGCTGGCCGGCCTGGGGACCGTTGGCCAGGACCACCTCGTCGACCGGCCCCAGCTGGGTGTAGGCGGAGCGGTGGATGGTTGACGTCAGGCTGTCACCCACCACGTAGGAACTGGTGATGATGGCGGTCCCGAGCAGGGCGCCCATGATGATGAGCACGGTTTCGCGGGGGCGACGTGCGGCGTTGCGGATGGCCAGACGTCGCAGGATGGGCTTGCGGATCAGCAGGTAGACGAACGGCACCGAGAGGATCACGGCGACGACGGGGATGAGGCCGGCCGCGATCAGACCGAGGGCGACGACGATCGCGATGAACCCCGCCAGTCGCTCG
>JALYXV010000212.1 GCA_030947025.1 Actinomycetota bacterium
TGGCTGGCCAGGACAGGACAGGACTCGGCGCGGGTCACGACCGGTGACCGGTGGCCGGCGTGACCAAGGCCTCGAGATCCCGACGAGGCAAATCGTGGATGCGGGCTCGAACTGCGTCGGAATTCAATGCGGTCGGCGTCACGACGCACCACTGTCGCGGTGGTCCCCCCAACCATGTGGTGCCGAGGAGGCGAGCATCGCCAGGGCGTCGACCAGGCGGTGGATGTGGTCGGGACTCCTCGGGAAGGGCCTGGGGATGTCAGAACACGATGCCCACGTGTTCTGCCGTCCGGCCGAGTACGGCAACGTCGGCGATGTTCTCGGTGACGAGAACGCGCCAGACCCATGCCGCCCGAAGCCGCCAATGCCGCCAATGCCGCCAATGCCGGCAGGGCATCATCTTCCAGCCCGCCGAGGGCAGGTGACTCCTTGACCGCGACCGCGTCGTTCCCTCGGTCGCGGAGTCGCTCCGCGACAGGTGGGTACATCTCGTCGAGCAGGAACCGCACTCGTCGGAGACGAGAGGTTCAGGCGCCGAGGAGGGTTCGGCGTTGCTCCCATGCCGTCGCCTCCCGGTCCGCAGCTTCGAGGTTGGCTGCAAGGCGGTGTTCGATCTCGGCTCGATGAGCAGCCCAATAGGCGGCGGCAATCTCCACTTGGTGAACAGAGAGCCCGAGATGTTCCGCCGCCGCAGCCAGACGATCTTCAGGCGAGCCGTCCTGTGGGACCACGACGGCGGCGACCTCCCAAACATCGGGTCCCGCGGCCAGCGAGGCGCGACGCCCGGTGGGTCCGCCTCGGAACACGACGCCCGGGTGCTCGGCCATCGTCAGCCACTCGGCCACGGCCTGCTGGGCGACGGTAGACAGCGGTTCTCCCGCCCCATGGCATACCGCTTCAAGGCGGTCGTACGGCTCATCGGGGAACCTGTCCGACAGAGGCTTCACGGTCACAATAGCGCGTGACACCGGCGCCAGTCCTGTGACGCCCTGTGACGGCCTGTGGTCGGCCCAGGCCTTGTCACCAGCCAGTCTATCAAGTAGGATACTGAGTATGCTACCCGGTTGGTTGACGACATGAGTGTTCGGCACGCATTGCTGGCGCTGTTGAGTGAGGGTCCCAAGTACGGCCTGCAACTCCGCCAGGAGTTCGAGGCGAGGACCGGCGAGGTGTGGCCCTTGAACGTGGGCCAGGTGTACACGACGCTGCAACGCCTCGAGCGCGACGGGCTCGTCGAATCGGAGGACGCGGGCGAGGACGGCCCGCAGCGGGGCTTCCGGATCACGGCGGACGGCGAGCAGGAGCTTGGGAGGTGGCTGCGCACGCCACCCGACCTGAGCTTGCCGCCCCGCGACGACCTGGTGATCAAGATTCTGGTGGCATTGCGGGTGCCCGGTGTCGACGTGCACGACGTGGTCCAGGTGCACCGCCGTTATCTGGTGGAGTTGATGCAGCAGTGGACGCGCCTCAAGGAGGACGAAGCCGAGCAGGATCTGGGCTTTGCGTTGGCGGTGGACGCCGAATTGTTCCGGCTTGACGCGGTGGTCCGGTGGCTGGACGCGGCCGACGGCCGCATCAGGCGTACCTCGGTCGACCCGGCCGAGCCCGCCCCCTCGTCATTGCCGAGATTGCGGCGCCGGGTTGCGGTGCGCCGGGTCGCGGTGCGGCGATGACCGCGCTCGAGTTGCGGGGTGTGTCGAAGGTGTACGGCGAGGGACCGACCGAGGTACACGCCCTGCGCCACGTCGACCTCTCGGTCGAGGCCGGGGCGCTGGTGGCGGTGATGGGACCGAGCGGATCGGGAAAGAGCACCTTGTTGACGATCGCCGGCAGCCTTGAGGACCCCACCCTCGGCGAAGTACTCGTCGGCGGCGTGGCCTTGTCGGGGATGTCGCGCAACGACCGGGCCCGGCTTCGGCGCCGCTCGATCGGGTTTGTGTTCCAGGACTTCAACCTGCTGGCCGGGCTCACCGCGGTGGAGAACGTCGCCTTGCCTCTGGAGCTCGACGGTGTGGCCGGCAAGGCTGCCCAAGCCGCGGGCATGCGGGCGCTGGAAGGGTTGGGACTGGGCGATCGGGCGTCCCGCTTCCCCGATGAGCTGTCCGGCGGCGAACGCCAGCGAGTGGCGATCGCCCGAGCGGTGGTGGGTAACCGCCATCTGCTTCTGGCCGATGAACCCTCGGGCGCGCTCGACTCGGCCAATGGGGAGGCGGTGATGCGCCTGGTACGGGCCGCCTGCCGGCGGGGCGTGGCCGGTGTCGTGGTGACCCACGACGCGCAGCTGGCATCGTGGGCGGACCGGGTGGTGTTCCTTCGCGACGGACGCGTGGTCGACCAGACCTCCCCACCGCCGAGTCCCGAGTCGCTCCTCGCGCCCAGCCCCAGCCCCAGCCCCAGCCCCAGCCCATGAGCGTGGCGACCCGGCCACCGCCGGCCGACGACCTGCAAGCCGTCCGGGGCCAAGGCGGGGGCAACGGCGGGGGTCCCGCCCGCCGGGCCATCGTCCGGTGGGCGTGGCGGTTGTTCCGTCGTGAGTGGCGCCAGCAGCTCCTGGTGTTGGCCCTGCTGACCGTTGCGGTAATGGCGACAACGCTGGGCGCGGCGGTTGCCTCCAACACGGTTACCCGCGTCGACCCGACCATGGGGACGGCCAACTACCGCCTGACCATTTCCGGTACCGATCCGAGCCTGGCCGGCGATATCGCCGCCATGCGACAGCGGTTCGGCACCATCGAGGTGAGCGCTCACCAAAAGATCGTCGTCCCGGGCTCCGTCGCCACCGCCGACCTGCGGGACCAGAATCCCAAGGGGCCCTATGGGTATCCCACCCTGCGCCTGTCGGCGGGTCGCTACCCGAGCGGCTCGGACGAGGTGGCGGTGACCGGGCCGGTGGCGGCCATTTTCAACCTTCATATCGGTGACGTATGGCACCACGGCGCTCGGGACCGCCGGGTCGTCGGTCTGGTCGAAAACCCCCAGAATCTGCTCGACAAGTTCGCCCTGGTAGCCCGGGGCAGGCCAACCCGCCCGACGAGGTAAGCGTCCTGCTCGCTTCCACGACGGCGAGAGTCCGGGCATTCCGCCTCCCCAACGTGGCGCTGAGCATCGAAGGCCGCTCAGATGTGGGCAAGAACGCGGCCGCCATGGGCGTGCTTGCCCTGGGCACCATCGGGTTGCTCTTCGTCGGCCTGGTGGCCGTGGCCGGCTTCACCGTCATGGCCCAGCGCCGGCTTCGGGCCATGGGCATGCTCGGCGCCATCGGCGCCACGGACCGCCACGTTCGGCTGGTAATGGTCGCCAACGGCGCCGTCGTGGGCACCGTCGCCGCCGTGACCGGCACGGCCCTCGGTCTCATCGGGTGGATCGCGGTCCTCCCCCATCTGGAATCGATCACCGGACACCGCATCGACCGCCTCGCACTGCCCTGGTGGGCGGTCGTCGCGGCCATGGTCCTCGCCCTCGTGACGGCGATCGCGGCCGCGTGGTGGCCGGCACGCTCCGCCGCCCGTATACCGATCGTGGCCGCCCTGTCCGGGCGACCGCCCCGGCCGCGACCGGCCCACCGTTTCGCCGCCCTGGGCTGCGTCCTCCTCCTCGGCGGCCTTGCACTCCTCGCCTTCTCCCACCAGAAGAGACCACTGGTCGTCGTTGCCGGCATCCTCCTCACCACCCTGGGAGTTCTGCTTCTCGCCCCACTCGGTATCGCCGCCCTGGCCGGTTTTGCTCGGCGGTCGCCGATCGCGATACGGCTGGCGTTGCGGGACCTGGCCCGCTACCAGGCCCGTTCCGGAGCGGCCCTCGCCGCTGTCACTCTCGCAATTGGCATCGCGGCCACCATCGCGGTGAGCGCCTCGGCCGCTCAGACCGCCGCCGACCCCACCGGGGGAAACCTTCCCCCCAGCGAACTCATCGTCCATCTTTCCGGGGGAGTCGGGCCCGGCGGCCCGGTTCCGGAACAGACGGCGGCGCAACTCCGGGCCGTCCAGGCCCGGATCGACGACCTGGCCGCATCGCTGCACACCAAGGACATTGTCACTTTCGACGCGGCCGTCAACCCGACCGCACCGGACGTGCCCCGCCTGGGCAACGGCCCAAGCGGGAAGGAGCCCGCCGCGGTGGTCAAGGTGATCCCGGTTTCGCAGGGGTTCGGCATCACCTTCGTGGCGCCTCTCTACGTCGCCACCCCCGCGCTACTTCAGCACTACGGGATCAAACCGACCCAGGTCGATCCCACCGCCGACATCCTTACCTCCCGGACCGATCTGGCCGGGTTGGAACTCGGATACGGTTCCCGCAACGAACTGAGGCACCCGAAGATCCAGACTCTCGGCCTGCCAAAATACGCGTCCGACCCCAGCGCGCTCATTACGACCCAGGCCGTCCAAAAGCTCGGTTTGCAGCCCGTCCCGGCGGGCTGGCTCATTCAGACGCCGCGGCCGCTCACCACCGCCCAGATCGATGCTGCCCGGCGTACCGCCGCCGCAGCCGGCGTCACCATCGAAACAAGAGACGCCCATACGTCGCTCACACAACTTCGCAATTGGTCGACGGCCATCGGCCTGCTCGTCGCCTTGGGCGTGCTGGCCATGACCGTGGGACTGATCCGAACCGAAACCGCCAACGATCTGCGGACCCTTACCGCCACTGGAGCCAGCAGCACCATTCGCCGAAACCTCACTAGTGCCACCGCGGGCGCCCTTGCCCTCCTCGGCGCCCTGCTCGGCACCTCCGGCGCCTACGTCGCCCTAATCGCCTGGCACCGAAGCAACCTTCAGCCCCTCAGCCACCTACCGGTCGTTGCCCTCGCCGTCATCATCGCCGGCCTGCCCGGCGCCGCAACGACGGGGGGGTGGCTGCTGGCCGGCCACGAGCCCCCCGCCATCGCCCGACGACCCCTCGAATAACCGCCCGGAACGTGCCGCGTCCCGGGGGAGCTCCCATTCCGCGTCAGTTAGTGGGGCTCCAGCACCCAAAACCTGCCACGGTTTCGAAAGCCATGTGACACGGCAGCCAAGTCCGTCGGGGCGTCGCTCTTGGCCCTCAAGAAACCCGACGCCTCGGGCGGCTCTTCGGCGGGGAAAAGGTGCCCCATTCCGCCGACAGTTCCGATGACCGAATACGGCGTGGCCGGCCGAGGCAGGGCCAAGGCGGCGATGGTTCGGAATTGCCTTGGCCGTTTCGCGGGAAGTGATTGAGGAGCGGGGAAGACCAATTTCCGGCCCGATGTCGCAAATCGTGGGCCGAGCCACGCGGTGATCGTTGGCCCAACCACCTCGTTTGTCGACCCAGCCAGCCATTTTCCCCGGTCCGTTAGCGTGATCGGCGCCATGACCGATTGGGCGACGATCTCCTCACTCGCCACTGCCGGCGGGACCCTGGTACTGGCCGTGGCCACCTTCTACTCGGTACGTTCCGCCAACCGGGCCGCCCGCAACGCGGAGCGAGCGCTTCAGGTCGGCCTGCGACCGGTTCTGTTCGCCTCTCGCCCGCAAGACCCGGACCAGAAGCTCAGGTGGGGCGACGATCATTGGGGCCGCCTTGGTGGCGGGCGGGCGATCCTGGAATCGGTGGACGGGAGCCTCTACCTGGCCATGTCGTTGCGCAATGTCGGTTCGGGACTGGCGGTCCTGCACGGCTGGAGGGTCGAGCGTCCGCCCCCGGCCATCAGCCCGACCATGGCGGTCGAGCAGCGCCTGGCCGGGCTGGTCCGCCCGGACCCGAGCCAGTTCCGCGTCCAGGGGCGGGATCTCTATGTCCCGCCCGGCGATATCAGCTTCTGGCAGGCTGCCATTCGCGATTCGTCCGATGCCGACCGGGCCGTGGTCGCCCAAGCAATTGACAGCGGCCAAGGGCTTGTCATCGACCTGCTCTACGGCGACCACGAGGGCGGCCAGCGCACCATCAGCCGCTTCTACGCCAGTGGTCTGCCGGGCAAGGAATCCGACTGGATGTGCGCGGTCGTGCGGCACTGGAACCTCGACCGGCAGGATCCCCGATGAGGCCCCACGGCTGGTGCGCCACGGCTGGGACGCCACGGCTGGGACGCCACGGCTGGTGCGCTATCCCGCTGGAGGGGCCGCCAGCTGTTGTTTCTCCGCCGCCACCCGGCGCTCCCCCAGAGCCACATAGTCGGCGTCGGTGTCAAAGCCGACGTAGTGGCGTCCGGTCCGCAGGCAGGCGATGGCGGTCTGGGCCGAGCCCACGAAGGGGTCCACCACCACGTCGCCGACATAGGTGAACAGCTCGATCAGCCGCCGCGGCAGCTCCACCGGGAACGGGGCAGGGTGGCCGACCCGGGTGGCCCGTTCCGGTGCGATCCGCCAGGTGTCGAGCGTCCAGGCCCGGAACTGCTCCGGGGTGATCGAGTTCTCCCAGGGCAAACCCCGCTCCCGGCGCTTCGGGCGTGACAGCGCCCGGCCGAAGCGGCCCTTACAGGCGACCACCACCCGCTCGGTCACGTCCCGCAACACCGGGTTGGCGGCCGAGGCATACGACCCCCAGGCGCAGCTCCCGTTGGCCCCCGCCCCCTTGATCCACACCAACTCCCCCCGCAGCAACAAGCCGAGATGGTCCTGCAGGATCCGGGTCACGTCTCCCGCCAGTGACCGGTAGGGCTTGCGGCCCAGGTTGGCCACGTTGACCGCGATCCGCCCACCGGGCTCGAGCACCCGGGAACACTCGTCGAATACGTCGGCCAGCATTTTCAGGTACTCGACATAGGACCCGGGAACATGGCCCGTCCCCAACGCCGCCTCGTAATCCTTTCCCGCGAAATAGGGCGGCGAGGTCACCACCAGCGCCACCGACTTGGACGCCACCGCCGACATATCGCGGGCGTCGCCAACCAATAGCTGGTCGCGGGTGGCACAGCTGCGGATTTCTTCGTCGTCGGAGATGACCGGGGCCACGAACTGGTCGTAAAACGCCGAGGCGTCGTGATTCTCCCGCCGCCCTACACCAAACCGGGATGTCTGTGTCCCTTTCCCGATGGGGGTGGTCGGCTCGGGGATGCTCATCCCAGGGACGCTAGCCCCGCCCGCCCCGCGCTCGGGGGGATGGGGCCACCGCGCCCACCGGCGGCCGCCGCGTACCGCCCGCCGCGTGCCGCTCGCCTGAGCGCCCCTGCGCCGGGTTTGGAACAGCCGGTATCATCGGAACTCCGGGACCTTCACGGTGGTCAGCAGGTCTGAAGGCTGGTTCGATTCCAGCCGGTCCCACGTGCGAGCTTTTCGACGTGCCCTGCTGGCTCTGGGCGCCACCGCGCTGATCGCGGGGGTCGTCCGACTCCGGGGCAGCGGGGGCACGCCACCGCAAAGCGGTGGCTGGCGGGAGCTGTCGGGCCCGGACCTTCGCTGATTCATGCGTGCCGTCCTGCTCGGCATGGGAGCCGTCGGCCTCCGCGCGGCTCGCCAATTGGCTGCCACCGAGGGCCTCGACCGTCTGGCTCTGGTCCATCACGACCCGATCAAGCTGGCGGAGGTCGCCGGCGCCCTGGACAGCCCCTCCCGTGTTGAGACCATCACCGTGGCCCGGGGCGCGGTCCCACCCCCCGATATGTTGGCCGACGCCGACGTTGTCGTCCTGACCATGCCGGCGGGCCACCGGGCCACGGCCGAGGTGGCGCTCGAGCGCGGTGTTCACGTCGTTTCGGTCAGCGACGACATCGACGAGGTCCGGGGCCTGCTGGCTCTCGACGCCGAGGCCCGCGAACGCGCCGTCTCCATTGTCATCGGCGCCGCCTTCGCCCCGGGACTGAGCTGCGTGCTGGCCCGCCATGCCGCCCGCGCGTTCGACACCGTCCTCGAAATCCACGTGGCCAGCGTCGGCACGGGCGGCCCTCAGTGCGCCCGGCGGCACCACGCCGCCCTGTCGGAAACCGCGGTCGATTGGCGCGACGGGGCGTGGCGCCGGCGCCCGGGCGGGTCGGGGCGAGAGCTGTGTTGGTTCCCTGACCCGGTCGGCGGGGCCGACTGCTATCGGGCCGCCCGGCCCGACGCCCTTCTCTTGGTCCCTGCTTTTCCGGGGGTGAAACGGGTCACCGCCCGCATGGCTGCCACTCGGCGGGACCGCCTGACGGCGTGGCTACCGATGCTCCGACCCCCCCATCCCGAGGGAATGCTGGGCGCGGTCCGAGTCGAGGTGCGAGGCCTGCGGGGCCTGGGCCACGACGCCGAGGTTTACGGCGTCCTGGACCGACCGGCCGTGGCGACGGGCACGGTGGCGGCGGTGGCCGCGACCTGGACCGCCGATGGGCGACTGTCGCGGCCGGGCGCGGGCGGCCTGGCCGAGCTGGTCGACGAACCGGTCCCCTTCCTCCAGGAGTTGGCCCGGCGCGGGGTGCGAGCGGCGGTATTCGAGGGCAGCGATTTCAAGGCGGATCCGATCGACCGGCCCCGAAGCCCATCCGGCCGAGGCCCGGCCGGCCCCGGCTCCGGCGGCTCCGAACGAAGGCGGGACGGCGTTGCTCGAGGCGACCCTGCTCACCCGCGCCCCGCCCCCGCCCCCGCCACCGCCACCGCCCCCGCCACCTGGTCATACCCCGGCTCGAAGCCGGCCGGCGCCAAACCGGCCGGCCCGGGCTAAGGGACGGGCGACGCAAATGGCCGACGACGGCGGCCAGCAAAACCGACGACCCGACGCCAGGCCCCGCCGAGGCGTTGGCCGCCACTCGGCTCCCGGTGCCCGTGTGCCCCTTCCTCGATCGTCCGTGGCGCTGGTGGTCCTCGTCGTGGTAGTCCTCGCCGGTGCCGCCCTGGCCGTGGTCACCCTGACGCGCCGCCCCTCCCCCTCAGCCACACCCGTCGCCTCCTCGTACCTCACGGCCTGGTCGCGCCGCGATTTTGCCGCCATGGCCCTCCTCGCCGAGCACCCGCCACCGGACTTCGTTGCCATCCATCAACGAGTTGTCGGTGACCTCAACGTGGCCAGCTTGCAGTTTCGGCTGGGTGCGATCAAAACCCACGGCAGCACCGCCGAGGCGCCCTTCCTGGCCCATGTCATGCTCGCTGGTCTCGGACCGTGGGACTACCGCGGGACGGTCCGGCTGGCCCGGGTGTTCGGGCGGTGGACGGTGGAATGGACCCCGGCGACCATTTTCCCGGGCCTGCCCATCGGTGGCCATTTCAGCCTCCAGCGCAGCTGGCTGGGCCGTGGATCGGTCCTGGGCGCAGGGGGGAAGGTGCTGGGCGGGCCCTCCGACGTGGTCACCGTCGGGCTGCAGGGCAATGCCATTTCCAGTGCCCCCGCGGTGACGATGGCGCTGACCCAGGCCGGGATCGACCAAGCGGCCATCGCCACCGCGCTCAAGACGGCGGCAGCCCACCCGACCCAGTTCGTGCCCGTCGCCGACCTCTCCGACGCCCGCTACCAGGTGGCGAAACCGATCATCTTCCGGGTCCCAGGGACCCGTTTCCAGCGCCGGGCCGGGCAAACGAGCGCCACGCCCGACCTGGCCGCCCACATCGTCGGACCAATGGGGCCCATCACGGCCGAGCAACTGCGCCAACTGGGCCCACCCTACGAAGCCGGCGACATCGTCGGGCAGTCGGGCATCGAGGCCCAGTACGAGCGCCAGCTGGCCGGGACTCCGAGCGGCACGGTCGACATCCTCGGGGCCACCGGAGCGGTTGTTGGCCACGCCTTGTCTCTGCCGGGCAAAGCCGGCGTGTCAGTGCAGACCTCCATCGACTTCCACACCGAGCAGGCGGCCGAGGCGACGCTGAACGGCGTCAAGCAGCCCGCCGCCCTGGTTGCCCTCCGCGCCTCGACAGGCGAGGTCCTGGCCGCGGTGAGCCGGCCCAACTCGACAACATTCGACCGGGCCCTCGAAGGTCAGTATCCGCCCGGGTCTACCTTCAAGGTTGTGACCAGCGCGGCCCTTCTGGCCGGCGGCTTGACGCCGGCCAGCATCACCACTTGCCCGAAAACCCTCGCGGTCCAGGGCCGGACATTCACGAACTTCGAGGGCGAATCGGCGGCCCAACTCTCCTTTCTGCGAGCCTTCGCCATTTCTTGCAACACTGCTTTCATAAACCTTGCAGGCAACTTGACGCCCCAGGCGCTCAGCGCCGCCGCCAGCCAGTTCGGCTTCGGTACCACGCCCAAGCCGGGGTTGCCCGCGTTCGGGGGTCAGATTCCCGCGCCGGTCGACGAGGTGGAGAAAGTGGCGAGCGCCATCGGCCAGGGCCGGGTCCTTGCCAGTCCCTTGCAGATGGCTGGAGTGGCGGCCGCCGTGGCCAGTGGGTCGGTCCATGCACCCCGGCTGGTTGCCGGGGCACCCGATGACTCCGCTAAGCCGGTCCCGCTTGCGCCCGCGGTCGTGGACGGCCTGCGTTCCATGATGGCGGCGGTGGTCGCCGACGGGTCGGGTTCTCCGGCCAAGGTCGCCGGGGGCTCGACTGTTTATGGCAAGACGGGCACGGCCGAGTTCGGCAACGCCACCCCACCAATGACTCACGCCTGGTTCATCGGGTTCCGCGATGATGTGGCATTCGCCGTCGTCGTCGAGGGTGGCGGTATCGGGGGGACGGTGGCCGGGCCGCTGGCGGCCAAGTTCCTCAAGGGGCTGTGACCGCGCCGTGACGACTGCGGCGGTCTATGCGGGCGACTTTCCCGACCCCTTCGCCCTCTTGGTCGACGGCACCTACTACGCCTATGCCACCAATGCCGGGACAATCAACGTCCAACTGCTCTCGTCGCGCGACCTGGTGTCATGGACCTACCTGGGCGACGCCCTCCCGATCCTCCCGCCCTGGGCCGAGAAGGGCAACACCTGGGCGCCCGCGGTCTTGGCCCGGCCCGACGGCTACGTCATGTACTACACCGTTCGTGAACCTCGATCGGGCCGCCAGGCCATCTCGGCCGCCACCGCGGCCCAGCCCGAAGGCCCCTTCGTCGATTCGAGCGGCGGACCGCTCGTCTTCCAACAGGACCTGGGCGGATCCATCGACCCCAGTCCGTTCGTGGATTCCGGCGACCAGCCCTATCTGTTGTGGAAGGCGGACACCAACGCCCTCGGCCGTCGCTCCAGCCTGTGGGCCCAGGCACTGGCCGAGGATGGCCTTTCACTGGAGGGCCCGCCCACGATGCTGCTCGAGCACGACTGCCAGTGGGAAAGGCCGCTGATCGAGGCACCCTCGGCCGTCGTCTCGGAGGGCCAATACCACCTCTTCTACTCGGCCAACTGGTGGGCCGGACCTGACTACGCCATCGGCTACGCCATCGCCGACTCGTTGCTCGGGCCGTACGAGAAGGTCACCACGAGAGGGCCGTGGATGCGCTCGGACGGCAACGTGGCCGGCCCCGGAGGCCAAGAGTTCCTGCTCGACGCCAACGGCGATCTGCAGATGGTCTTCCATGGCTGGGAGCCGACCGCGGTCGGCTACCCCCGGGGCGCCCGCAGCCTTCGGGTCGCCCGAGTCGTCTTCGACGGGTCGCCCCGTTTGGACGTGGCTGGCGGGGTGTGAGGCGGGGTCGTGGGCGCGGTGTGAGGCGCGGTGTGAGGCGGGGTCGTGGGCGCGGTGCGGGCAGATGTCCTGGCGGCCGCGATCGTGGTGCGACCAGGCCGGCTCAAGGCAAGGTGGGGCGGCGGTTGGGGAGGCGGATCACGAAGCGTCGATCCTCGTAGGTGAGCCGTCCCCCCTGGGCCTCGATCAGACCCCGGGCGATGGGCAAGCCCAGCCCGCTGCCGCCTGCTCCGTCCAGGCTGACGAAGCGCTCGAAGACGCGCTCGCCGGTCCCGTCGGGGATCCCCGGGCCGTCGTCGACCACCGCCACTTCCACCACGGCAGGCGTGGTGGCGACCGCGACGATCACCTGGCTGCGGGCGTGGCGCCGAGCGTTGTCCAGCAGGTTGGCGAGGGCATCCTTGATCGCCTCGCTCGCCAGCAGGACCGGTGGGGGCCGGGCACCTTGGACGACAAGCCTGCTGGCAACGGCGTTCCCGCCGGGCCGGTCGCGGTCGAGTTCGGCCTGACACAGGTCGACGAGGTCCACCGCCTGCGGCGTCCCCACTTCTCCCTGGTCGACCCGGGCCATTTGCAGCAGGGAAGCGAGGAGCCGGCCCGCCCGGTCGGCTTCTCGCGACAGGTTGACGAGGAGCCGCTCCTGCTGGCTGGTGGCCCCGCCCACCAGGAGGGCGTCGGTCGAGGCCCGTATTCCCGCCAGGGGCGAGCGCAATTGGTGGGCCGCGTAGGCGAGGAATTCCTTGCGTTGGCGGGCCGAGACGCTGGCCGACAACGCCGTGTCCCGAGCCGAGGCGATCAGCAGGACGATGACCGAAAGGATCAGAAGAAGGAGGACGCCGTTCAATACGAAGACCAGGTCGTCGTGGGTCTTGCTCAAGTGGGCGGCGACGGTCGACGTGACCCCGCTCAGTACCGCAAGCGCGATGCCTGCCCGGCGGCCCGCCAGGATCGTCCCCATGGCCGTCGGGACCAGATAGAACAACGCCAGGGACAGCACCGGCCCGGTGGCGTAGTCCGCCACGCCCAGGATGGCCACCATGGCCACCAGGCCGCCCAGCACCACCCGGGAATGCTGCCAGTTGGGGGACACGTCGCCGGCCCACCAGTCCACCGACAGCAAGCGCTTGGTGTTGCTCCAGCCGGTCAGCATCAGGAGCGGAAGACGTACCCGCGGCTGCGAACGGTGTGGACCAGCCTGGGGCCGTGGGCGTCCAGTTTGCGCCGCAGCGCGCTGACATGGACCTCGACCAGGTTGGGGTCGTAGGAGTCGAACCCCCAGATCTGGGACAGCAGCTGACCCTTGGAGAACACCTGGTTCGGCGATCGCACCAGCACGGAGAGCAACTCGAACTCGGTCGGGGTCAGGTCGAGGACCACCCCGCCCCGCATGGCCTGCTTGGCGTTGTCGTCGATGAGCAGGTCGCGGATCTCGATCACCGGTGACTGGAGGCGACCGCTGCGTCGGAGGACGGCCCGGACCCGGGCCAGCAGCTCGGCCATGGCGAACGGCTTGACGATGTAGTCGTCGCCGCCTGCCTCGAAACCGGCCAAGCGGTCGTCCAAGCCGTCCGCGGCGGTGAGGAACACCACCGGCACGCCCGCCAGCGAGATGGCTTGACGAGCCAACTGGAAGCCGTCGGGTCCGGCCGGCAGCTGAACGTCGATGATTGCCACGTCGGGCCGGAATTCCTGCACGACCTCGGCCAGGTCTTCTCCGGTCGGTTGGGCCCGCACGAGGAAGCCCAATCCTTCGAACGCGATGGCCACTGCTTCACGCACCGAAAGGTCATCTTCGATGAGTAGCGCTCGACTGGCCGTGTTGGTGGACATGGTCACCTGGATAGTCTCCCGGAGCGCAAAGACCTGATCATGGTGAGGATCTAACCACCTCGGCGTGGCGATGCTTGCTATCTGCCGCCGCCAGCCAGAGGGCTAGCCCGAGGAGCGCCAGGTCGAGGGTGACCGCCAGGCCGGTCAGGCTCACCAGGCCTGGGGGCGGTTTGGGTAGACGGGCACAGCGGCAGGCTCCCGGCAGGCGGGCGGTCCAGTGCCGGATCGCGGCGAGTGGGGCTGGCACCAGCAGCAGTAGTGCCCCCGCCAGCGGGAGAGGCGATCTGGGTCGGAGGAGGGCGGCCACGCCCAGGGCGGCCTGGCTGGCGCCAAAGGCCAATCCCCACCCGCCGCCGACGAACGACAGCAGCGCGGCCGAGATGAGCAGACCGGTCGCCAGGAGGAGGCGGCCGGCAGTCAGACCCTGTCGACGGTCTGCGCCAGGCACGGCCGGACTGTACCGCCGGGGCCGATGCGACCGGGACCGGCGACGGCCGGTCGGCACGGAGGCCGCCGGGTTGGGTGTCGCCGCCTCGGAAGCGGCGCCCCGGGGTATCGGCGCCGAGCGATAGGATTCCGGCGCCGAGTGACGGTTCCTCGCCGGTTTCACTCACACGATTTCCCGATGTTTGGCGCCAGTGTGGGGGTACACCTGGACACACACGAAAAGGAGAGATAGAAGGTTTCGAGGAATCAGCAGGTCACGGGGACGTAGCTCAGTGGCAAGAGCACCTGCTTTGCACGCAGGGGGTCGTGGGTTCGAGTCCCATCGTCTCCACCACAAAAGCGCTGGTCAAGCGGTACTTTTTGCGGGCGACGCAAGCCTAGTTGGAGTCTCTTGGGCATCCATGGCACATCCATGGCACATTGGCCAGGCAGAAGTGCTATCGGAGGGTGGCCCTCGGCGCTCACTGCTCGGATCGAGCACAAGGGCCCAAGGACCAGACAACCCCGTGTGATTGCGAGCCCATCCGCCGCCCGACAACCATCCGTCGATAATGTTTGCCACCATCCCGGTGGTGGTTCCCCGGTGTTTGCCATGACCCGTAGCCCGCGGCTGGGACGGCTGGCCGGACGGGTGAGTAACCATGAAGGTGCAGGCCGAGTGGCCGAGCCGTGGCCAGGCTGGAGTGCGTCCGCCCGGCCATACGATCCAAATGTGCTTGGCGGCGGAAACCCCCGTCGGTCGCTGCTTGGCTCTTATGGTTGGAACCGAGGCTGGGACGTGTCCGTCTGTTCGACCTGAATGCCAAACCGATCGTCGAAGACCCCCCATGGTTCGACGACAAGCGCGTGGGCGCTTCAATGCATTGTGATCGTGAACTCGTGACAGTTGAAAAAGCCATCTTGTCCGAGTAGCACCGACAACGCAGGCTCCCAAGTTGTCAGGAATCCGACATTCGCGTCCCACTCACTGATCGGGGTCTGGCTGCTCTTGAATAGGTCTTCGTAGAGCTCGATGTGGATGGTTGTGAAAGCCACGTGTCTCGGGCGTCCTCCGATGCCGAGGGATCCCGCAATGCCGCCGGTTAGATCGACGTTTAGAACCCGAGCAAGCCCCGGAGCCGCAAGAGCCCGCTCGGATCCAGAGTCGACCAATGCTACGCACAGCGGCGTCGCACGGCCAAGGTGGCTCAGCCGAACAGCGACCCCGGTCGAAGAGGAGGCGGCTTGCCCAGCCTCTTTGCTAGCTCGTCGGCCGGGTCCTCCATGTAGCGGAACAGGTACCGCCCCGTAAGCGGTGCCAACGACTAGCCAAGTCCGACGAGCTCGGCTTCGCTCTCGACGGGCGAACGCATCACGGTGACGTCGCTGATGCCCCGGACAGTCAGGGCACTCATCAGTTGATCAAGACTGACCGCCACCTCGATGATTGCGCCGTCGCGAAGGGCAACCCACTGGCCGGGGACTTGCTTTGCCAGCTCAGCGATGCGGATCGGCTCGACCGCCCGCATCGCAGGTCCCTGCGCCACGATCGCGCCTCGACGAGTCCTCACCGATACCCACCTGACCCACGTTATCCATCGTCTCATCGTTTACCGTCCGTTACAACCAGACTTCAGGATTCCTGAATCATGACACAAGTATAGAAGCTGTGCTGTAATTCTCGCTGTATGAAGGCAGATCGAGATCCCCTGCAGCAGCTCTCAAAGCGAGTGTTCAACTCGGAGCAACGGCTGAGCATCGTTCAGGCGCTCCTCACAGACGATCGCCTCGTAAGGGTCAACGAGGTCGCCGACGCCCTCGGGTTGCCTCGTTCGACGGTGCACAACGAGTTGCACCTCTTGGCCGATCTCGGGACGATACAACGGCTATCGGGGGACCGGAGCGTCGCATTCCAGCGGATCGACGGACCATTCTGGCGGTGGTGCGAGGATCTGATCGTCGGCGTCCGCGAAATGAAGTCCAGCTCGGACGGCCGGGCAACCTCCGAGTGATCGCGGCTCTCCCGGTCGCCGAACGCCGGTTTGGTGATCGCTCGAACACGAGTCACATCTCCGACATCGGACCGCCTTGCGAAGGGTGTCACGATTCACGTCACCGCGAATCGGTGGCGCGCAGAGGAACTACGCGACCGAGAGGGTTGCCCTTTCCCGCGACGAGATCCGAGAGGGCGTTGGCGATCGCGGCATCCCGATCGGCCGTCGCATGCTGGTAGATGAGCGCGGCCCGCGGACTGGCGTGCCCCATACGCGCCATGAGTTCGCGCGTGCTGGCGCCGGTAGCGGCCGCCAGCGTATTTCCGGTGTGCCGGAGGTCGTGAAACCGTAAGCCATCGATTCCCGCTGCCGTGCAGGCCGGCAGCCACACCCGTCGCCTGAAGTTGCTCCGCCTCAGCGGTCCGCCTTCCGGAGCTGGGAAGACGAGCCCTGTCGCGCCAGGCTCGGCGAATGACGACAGGTGGGCCTCAAGCTCGGGCAGCACGTGCGGCGGAAGGGCGACTGTCCGGCGGCCCGCATCAGTCTTAGGAGGGCAGGCAATCCGCTTTCCATTGGCCAATTCCTGAACCTGTTCCGTGATCGTCACCTTCGCGTGTAGCAGGTCAACCCTGTTCCGTGTAAGACCAGCCAACTCGCCGAAACGGAGGCCAGCGAACGTCGCCAGCGTCACCATCGCCCGATACCTGCGATCGATCGAATCGGCAAGCAACTGAACTTGAGGGATTGTCGCGATTGGCCGCTCTTCCGCGTGCTCGACCCCTGCCGCTCGGATGACGCACGGATTCTTCACGAGGATGTCGTCCTCGACTGCTGTCGTGAGATGGTTCGCATGAGGCGATAGCACTTGGCGACGGTCGACGGCCCCGGTGTTCCCGCAGACATGAGGCTGGCGTGCCAGTTCCTTACAACGCTTGTGGTGAGGGCGCTCAGTTGGACGCCCCCGAGCGCTGGGAGGATATGGATCCGAAGGAGGCCTTCGTACAACTCCCGCGTTCGCGGCCTGAGACTTGCGCGGCGGCGGAGCCACGACTCTGCAAAGTCAGCGAATGTGATATTCGAAGCTCGCGGGTTGATCCAGCCGCCTCGGCTCTAGTCGGCTTTCTGCTGAGCTTGGAACGTTTCCGCATCTCGCTTTGTCCGAAACGACCGCTTGTAGGGGTCGCCCATCGGGAGCGCGTAGGCGGACGTCATAGACAAACCCCTTGGTTGTCGTACGTCGATTGATGCTCATATCGATCTCCTTTGAGCGAACCTCTGGGGCGGCGTCTGAGTTCGCCTCCGTGGCCCATACCAATACATGTAGAAGTATATGAGAATCATTGTCACCGCGCAAGGAGGACTGTCGGCTCCAATCTGAAACCAATGACAATTTTTGTCCGGCATTCACCGAGCGGCGCGCACTGCGAGAGGCGCGGAGGCTTGCGCGTAGTCGTTCAACGAGGGCGACCGCTGAGACGCCAGTGGCATTGGCCTGCCCGCCTTGGCCAGAAAATCGTCTGCCTCGACAACATCGCCCAGCGCCGGTCTCGCGACCTCGTGAAACCATGGTCTCGGTTCCGCCTCGACAGCGGATGCGCGCACGCCACCGTCGTCGGCGCCCGCGCCCTGACTCGCTTTCGCTCGTCCGAGCCTGCAGCCGCATCGAGGTTGCCGACGAATCGGGAATCACCCGCTGGTGCTCGAGGTCATCCGGTTGCCGTCCGAAGTTGCTCAGTGCGTAACAGGTCGATGAGCGCGCGGAGTGCCTCTGTCGGGACCCGAGCACTGCGGCCCACGTGGACCACTTCGAGGTGTCCTCGGCCGATGAGTTCTTAGACGGTGCTGCGGCCCAGCCCCAGTGTCGCCGCGGCATCAGCGATGGTCATGAGGAGTCCGGCTGGTCTGGTCTCCTGTGGCTCCCGCGGTGGCGGTGGCGTGGGGACAGGCCAGCCGCCTGCCCCAGATGACGACCTCGCCGTCTTCGGCGATGGGCGCCAAGCCGACGGCGTGGAGCCTGGCGATGAGGGCGTGGTCCGGCTGGCCAAGGACGACCATGACCTGGTGTGACTGGACGTCGCTTCGATTGGCGGTCACCTCGTGCTCCATGGGAGGGGCCAGTCGGAGCGACATCGACAACTCCAAGGTCGACACCGCTGTGGACGCGGTCGTCGACAGGTACGGGGAGCATTTCGTCCACTTCCCCGCCCCGATCCCGGCCAGGGCGGTCCACCTGGTCCTGCCCGACGGCAGCTCCGTGGCCGCGGCCCACACCGGCTGCGCCTGCAACGACCCCGACAACACCGACTATGTCGTGGCTGGCACCTACTACTTCGTCGTGCCCGCCGACCTGACCGCCGCCACGTTGAAGGTTGATTCCTACCAGGGGGATGGCGTCGAGTACATCGCGGCCAGCGGTGTCGACCGGAAAATCAGCCTGGCCGGCTTCACCATCCCGCTGGCGATCCCCGCGCCGCCCGCGCCGCCCGCCGCCACGCCCGTCACCGTCTTGAAGTTGACCCAACCCTCTGCTGCCGCCTCGGGGCGGGCCGCGGCGGGCTCCGGCTCGGGCGGGGCGGCACTCAGCCCCACCTACCCGCTCCGCGACACGGGCCACCCCCAGACGCCCAGCCGACCGTGCCACGCGCCTCGATGGTCGAGGGCGTCGCGGCGGCCGCCCCAGCCCCAATGCGGCGGGCAGCGGGGACGGTTCGGACTGCACCGGTGACCGTCCCGCTGCCGGTGTTGGCAGCCATCCCCGCCGCGGCCGACCCGCCGCCCGCGGGGATGTTGTATGTCGAGGTGCTCGGCCCGTTTGCGGATCACCGGCTGGCCCGCCGACCAACCTCGGTCGGTTCCCGTCATCGACTTGGCCACCTACCTGGCGCTTCACCCCGAGAGGCCCTACACCGCCGAGGAGCTGCGGGATCCCCTGTCGATCGGCAAGCCCCGGGCGCTGGAGGCCGACACCATACGAACCTACGCGGGGACGCTGCGCCGCAGTGTCGGCGCCGACCGCCTGCCCGACGCGGGCCGGCGCGGTTACGCCCTGTCAGGCGCGCTGACCGACTGGCGCCGCTTCAACGACCCGCTGGCCGCGGTCGCACATGGCGCTGAGCCGGCCGAGCAGGCCGCGTCGCTGCCAGAGGCCCTGGCGCTGGTGCGTGGATCGCCGTTCTGCGACCTGCCCGCCAACGGCTTTGGATGGGTGGCCACCGAGCTGCTCGTGTCGCAGGTCGAAGTGGCGGTCACCGGCGCCGCCCAACGCCTTGTCGAACTGGCCTTGGCGGCGGGCGACTGGCCACTTGCCGACTGGGCCGCTAACAGAGGCTTGACCGTCTCGCCCACCGCCGAAGGGCTCAACGCGGGCGTCCTTCAAGCCGCGCAGCTGAGCGGGCAGGCCGACCGGATTGCTCAAGTCTGGCGCGACATCTCCCGCCGCTACACCGCCGCCGAGGAGCCCGTCCCAACCGAACTCGGGCAACTCCACGATCAGACCCGGCACCGATCACCTTCAACCCCTCAACACTGACCGACCTCCGAGACCGCTGGATGCCGAAAAATCCATAATCACAACCCCGTCAAAGTCGATCCGCCGCCGTCCCGAGTCCGTCAGGAGCCAAACCCTGCTCACGACCGTCGGCATCGTGGCCCACACTTGTCATTATTGGACGCAGTGCTTGCGCCACTGCGCCGGTTATCTCGCGGTCGCGGTTGGGCTATCGGGAGGCTCCGGGACGCCTGGGCCGGCGGGATTATGGGCGGGTGTTCTCGGAGGCCAACGCTTGTTTCGGGGAGCCCCATACGGGAGGTCGGTTCTCTTGTTTCAGCGAGTCGATTGTTGGGCAACGGGACGCGTAACGCCGAATATTTGCGGTGAACCTTCGGCGGATCGGCTGCGGGCGGAGCGTCATTATGTGCGCGCATGACGGCTCCAGGCTGGCGCTCGAATAACTATCGAGAGAGATGGTGGCGCGTTGCCTGTTAGCCGCTTGGGATCGATGTCTTCGTTCATGCCGAACTCTCAGCCTGCTATCGGAAGCCGTTCACGGTCGACTGGCTCTGGCTAGCGGAAGTTGCCTGAGATGTCGGGGGCGGTGTCTTCTGGGAAGGGGCCTGTCCCTGAGTTGGCCGAGGCGGTGACCGCTCCTCTTACATGGTTGCCGATTGCGTCGACGCCATGGGTGTTGTTGCGAAGGGATAGGGAGCCGCCGATGTGATTGGAGGCGCATCCGTCGTCGCCGGGATCGCCGATGAGCACGAAGCCGGTGGCGCCCTGGACACTGACCGAGCCCACGATGGTGTTCCCGCACAGCTGTACCGCTGAGGGACCGATAGCGACGATCGAGCCGCTGATGGTCGAGTTCTCGATGTCGAGCGAGCTGCCTCGGGGCACGATGACGCTCCCGGTTAGATGCACCCCCGACAGGCAGGTCAACCCGGCGCCGGCAACCAGCGTTCCCACATGGTTACCGGTCACGGTGGTGGTGCACGGGGGCGGCAGGCTGATGGCAACCACCACACCTTGGCCGGAGAGGCTGTCGCCCACCGCCACACAGGCGGTGGCGGTGGAACACGCGACGCCTTGCAAGGTATTGGTCCCCGCGACCACTTGGGCCGCACCGGGGGTGCCGTTGATGATCGTCACCACTTTGCCCCCGGCATCGCCGAAGCCCACGGCCACACAGGTGTTGGCGTTAGGGCAGGCGATCCCTGCCACGGCGTCGCTCCCAAGGAAGACGCTTTTAGGGGTACCGGGGGTGTTGTTGATGATGGGCACCACCACAGCTCCGAGGAAGGTCACGGAGTCGCCGCGCCCTACCGCCTCACAGGTGGCTCCGGCGTTACCAGGCGGGCAGGCAACTGCATTGAGTCCGCCGGTCCCGGGGACCACCTGGGCGGCGCCGGCGGTCCCGTTGGTGATGACCGCCAGGACACCCTCACTAATGAAGGTGGTCTGGTCGGTGACACTGCCGACCGCTACACACGTCGAGGCGCTGGAGCAGGCCACACCGTTGAGCGCGTCGGCCCCCGCCACCACCTGTACGGCACCGGGGACACCGTTCGTGATGGGCACCACCACGGCGGCGTTGGCGTTGGCCTGCTGGCCGACAGCCACACAGGTGGTGGCAGTAGAACACGCCACGCCGAGCAGGCCGGCGGTCCCCGGGACCGTCTGGGCGGCACCCGGGACACCATTAGTGATTAGCACCACCTTGCCGACGCTGCTGCCAGTGGCGTCCGAACCCGAGCCCACGGCCACACAGGTGGTGGCACCGAAGCACGCCACGCCGGTCAGCCCGTCGAACCCGGCGACCTGTTGGACGGGACCGGGGATGCCGCTGGTGATGGGCACAATCACGCCGAAGCTCTGAGTCTGATCCGCGCTAGTCACGTACCCGACCGCCACACAGGCGGTGGCACTGGAGCAGGCCACCCCTCGAAGTATCTGGGTTCCAGGGACCGGTTGGGCGACCAGGGTCGGGGAAGCGGATGCCGGGGATGCCGTCAACGCACCAAGCGGCGCCAGCGCGACCAGGCCCAACGCTATGGCGGCCAAACCCCCGAAGAGCCTCGGTGCCAGCCAACCGGCCTGCTTCGGGCCGTCGGATGTGCTTTTGGAATGGGCGGCGGCCGAAATGCGGCGTTGCCCCGTTATTCCGGTCGTCATATGCTGTCCCTCTCGTGAGCAGGGACCGCTTCGACCCTGTTCCTGAACTGTTAGTCAAGGACACCGTCCAAGGTCTGTCAAATAGCGTACTTTGCCCAATGACGCGGACTCGTTGACATTTGCCCATTCAGAGTCGATCCGACCGATGCCATAGAACCGATATCCAGCTTGAATGCTCCACAGGCCGGCCAACGATGGCAGGAAGACGTCGTTGCCATAACCGGGGACTACCACGTTGACCGGACCCACCTCGGAACAGACGCGAGCGGCGACTGCGGCAAGCGACGGGCCAATGCCAAGTCGCGCAGGTCCTGAGGATGTATCCGCACGGGAGGAACGAAAGATTGCCCCTGCCTCGGCGTAGCTCACCGGCATGAGCGCATACTGGCCATCTGAACGTCGTCGCAGCTGGAAAGCGGGTCCCCCAACCCCCCCGAACGACGGCTCGGTGGTGGCAAGTTGTCGTCCGCCCTGCTTGGGCCGGATGACTACCAGAGTCAGGTACTACACAGGTGGACGTCGGTGAGTCCGGCATCGCCGTCCGAGGTGACCGTGACCTCGGCTGACAGGTCACTCGGCGACTCCTCTGTCGAAGACGTTCCGGAACACTGCCACCACAGCACGATCTTGCCGCATACCGGGACACGGAGCGATTCATCTGGGCGGCTTGGCCGGGAGCCGGTAGCCGATTGCCAGCCACCGGGGGCGGCGTATCGACGGCAATGTATGACCCTCGAGCGGGTGGACCGCGACATAGGGCCGCGATGCCCCGCCAGATAGGGCCGCGAGTCACAGACGCGATCCACCGGTCTGGTGTCCGCGAACGAACGCTGCTGAATACACCGGCAGGTGGCCGTGGGGCCTGCCCGGGGGATGTAACCCCGGGGGCGGTCGCAGGCCGTAGGCGGCTCCGCTTTGGCGACATTTCCGTTACACCCCCACACGCCCCCGCTGGACAGCCATCACTGGCAAGCTGGGTGCATGAGCGAAGTAGAAGCGACAGAGTGCGCGGTGGGCGGGTGGGTTCGAGCCCGCTACGGCGCATTCGCCCGCGACGGCGGTTCCAGTTCTGGGTGCTGTGCCAGTACGGCCTCTGCTGGCTATGCAACTGGGGCGGGTCTGTACGGCGCGGATCAGCTGGCAGCGCTGCCAGCGGCCGCGGTGGCGTTGTCGAGAGGGTGCGGCAACCCGGTCGGCTTCGCGGCACTGGTGCCCGGCGAGACGGTGGTCGACCTCGGCTGTGGTGGTGGCATCGACGTCATCCTCGCCGCTATCCGGGTCGGCCCGACCGGGAAGGTGATCGGCATCGACTTCACCGCCGAGATGATCGAGGCCGCCCGGGCCACCGTCGCCACTGCCGGGCTCGCTGACCGTGTCGAACTGCGGGTCGCAGACCTGGCCGCCACTGGCCTCTCGGACCTCTGTGCGGATGTCGTGATCTCCAACTGTGTGATCAACCTTTGTCCCGACAAGACCGCTGCGTACCGGGAGGCGTTCCGGCTGCTACGCCCCGGCGGCCGGTTGGCGATCTCCGACGTGCTGGTCCACCAGCCGCTGCTCGCCGAGGTGACAGCACGCTTGCGGGAGGACTGGTCCGGCTGCGTGGGCGGCGCGCTGCCCACCGCCGAATACCGGGCGGTCCTCGCCGAGGTCGGGTTCCACGTCATCGAGGTCGACCGCCACAACCTGACGCCCCAGGAAGTCGGCGAGATCGCCCGCTGTCCCGGCCCCGATTACACCCCCGCCCCCGCCCAGAGGGATCTCGCCGCTGCCGCCGGTCAGGTCTACAGCCTGAAATTCACTGCCCGCAAGGCCTGATCAATCCTCAGCAACACCATTGTGCACGAGCGACCCATGGATGATGGCCAGGGTTCTGTGGCGTCACGGATCGTCCCCCAACTCCCGTGGCACATCGATGCAACCGTCGCCAGCCAGAACGATCCATCTGCATGTCGTCGGCGCGCTGCGCCAAGGCGCCGGAGACACCCAGATCGACGGTTCCGCGAGTACCTGCCTTCCGACCGAGAGCGGCCAAAATTGCGATCCCCGCTATTTGCCACAACACGTGATCCCAACAGAACGCCTGTCCATAATCCGCGCTCCAGGACCTCCCGGCGGACAGGCCCGGTCACGGAATGGGTCGGTCGCCAACCGTCCGGGAACGGCATGAGGTCCAGGGAGGCAAGCGACTTGTGCCGTCATGGCTCAGCTGTCGGGAGCACCGTAGGAGAGGTAGGACAGGCCCACGGCCGTGGAGTGCTCGCAGAACGGCACCGCTCGGGTTCGAGGGGACCCTTCCTCGCGTTGCTTGGACCGATTTGTTCCATTCGCTCGCGAAGCGTGTCCGCCAGGGCGCTCGGCTCACCAGACAGGTGGGTGACGATCGATGCGGTTGCCTCGATGCGCTCCACGTGCCGTTCGGACCCGATTCAAACGGCCGCGCCGAGCGACCGCCGAGTCATGATCCGAGGGTGTCGCGGACGTTTACGCTCAGTTCCGGTGCGGTGGGATGTGTCCCGTCGCTGCACGGCCATAGGTAATCCGCTCGCGGCGGAGCTGGCTTGGCCTCAGCCTGTCAGGTATCGCTGTGAGTGACCAAGTGGCGCCCCCTGGGTCGACGGCCGCCGCTCCCCGGCTTGAGGGGCCGTCCCCGACGCCGTCCGCTACCGGGCCGGCCACCTCCAAATCTCGCCTCGGCCGGGTCCGGGAAGACCGAGGTTGTCTCGCAGCGCGTGGCGTCCCTGCTGGCCGACGTCGTGCAACCGGCCGGGATCGTGGCCTTCACCTTCACCGAACGGGCCGCCGAGGAGCTGAAGCATCGGATAAGCCTGAGAGTCGAGGAGCGCCTCGGCCCGACGGCCCTGGACCGCCTAGGCGGTCTGTTCGTGGGAACAATCCACGCCTACTGCTTCCGGTTCCTGCAGCAACGCGTCCCCCGCATCGAGACCTACGACGTGCTGGACGACCACCAGCTGACCGGCTTCCTGTCTCGGGCGCCAAGCAGCTCGGGATCCGCCAGCTCGACCCCGACGGCAAGGACCGCCTGTACGCCTCGATCGCCGCGTTCGTCTCCGCCGTCGACGTGGTCGAGAACGAGCTGCTCGACCCCGCCTCCCTACCCGAGCCGCTACGGACGGTTCTGCTCGACTATTTCGACGCGCCTTGGAGCGCTACCGCCTGCTGACCTACGGCCAGCAGGTGGCCCGGGCGGTGGAACACCTGGAGCGACCCGAGATCGCGGCCAAGGTTCACGCCGAGCTGCGCCACCTGGTAGTCAACGAGTACCAGGACGTCAACCCGGCCCAGGAGCGCCTGATCCGAGGGCTGACGGGACCCGACACCCACCTTCGCGTCGTGGGCGACGACGACCAGGCCATCTACCAGTGGCGCGGGTCCGAGGTCTCCAACATCATCACCTTCGCTGACCGCTACCCCGATGTGGCGACCTTCGAGATCACCGTCAACCGGCGCAGCCGTCCGGCCATCGTGAACCTGGCGAACGGGTTCGCCGACAGCATCGCAGGCCGGCTCCCCAAGTCCATGGCCGTCGACCGCGACCCCGCCGGGGCGGGCGGCCCCGAAGTGGTGTTGTGGCGGGCCGACGACGAAGCGGCCGTGACCCCCGGGTAGCCACGAGCCCGCTACAACTCGACATGCCCCCGGATGTCGTTGATCAGCGTGTTCTGCTCCCGCCGCTCGCCCGTGGCATCGAAGTCCAGCAGCTGTTGCTCGCCGCCCCGGCCACGCCCCTTCCGGGTGGGGGGCACCGGGATAAACGACTCACTCGGCCGCCGCCCCTCCATGATCCGCCCCCGTTGGGCCCTGCCGACCGATCTCGAAGTACTGGCCGGGCGGCTCATAGGGCGAGTTCAGGATTGGGTTGTCCAGAGCCGACCTGCCACCGCCCATGCGGCCGAGCGTAGAAGCACCGAGGAGAGCGCGTCATGAAGGCTGGTCCGAACCTACGATTCCCTTGCGTCGCGGTGGTCGCAGACCGACGGCCCCTACCATGGCTGCCGGGATGGACGACGACCTGCTCGGCCTACTCCTGGACCGCCTCGACCAGAAGCCCCCCGGAAGCGCGGTGGCGGACCTGGTTCTGGCGTCGTTGGACGACGAGGACCGGCTGGCAGAAGCGCTCGGCGGCTCCGCCACGCCCCGTCCCGCCCCTGCGGCCGTGGCGGACGGCGACCGGGAGCCGGCCGGCGCCTACCTGCGGTCGATCACCGTCTGCGGTTTCCGGTATCGGCTCTCCGGCCACCCTCCCCCTGTTGCCGGGTCCGGGCCTGACGGTGGTGGCGGGCTGCAACGGCAGCGGCAAGTCGAGCTTCGCCGAGGGCTTCGAAGTGCTGCTCAACGGCGGACTCCGTCGCTGGGCATCGCTGCCCGCGGTGTGGCACGAGGGCTGGCGCAACTTGCACGAGGGCGAGACCCCCGCGGTGCGGGCCGAACTGCTCCTCGAGAGGGTCCGTGAGAGGTTCGGTACTTGCCGGTCGGCATCCACCGATTCACGCGAACCCCCGGTCAAACTTTGAGGCGTGACTCGCCGCTCCGGAGAAACGACTCGCCCGAAGGACACCGACATCCCATCGCCTCCCAGCCCGCCCGGCTTGGCGGACGCGTTAAGGTCGGTCGGTACGGTGCCCGCCGGGCGGCCGACGATGTGCCAGGCCGACGTACCAACGGAGTGCAGCCGGTTGACCGAACGACGAAGCCAACTGATCCAGATCGTCCGCAGTCGCGGGCTGCAGTACCACGAGACCCGTGTTCAGTTGGCCTCCGGCAAGCTGAGCCACTACTTCGTCGACGGAAAGAGGGCCCTCCGCGCAGGCCGCGACCTCGTCGTCGCCGGCGAAGCGCTACTTGAGCTGGCTCATGAACTCGGCATCGACTTCGATGCGGTTGGTGGTCTGACGAATGGAGCGGATCATCTCGCCCACATCGCGGCTGTGCTTGGGGACAAGGAGTGGTTCTTCGTCCGGAAGCAAGCGAAGGATCGAGGCACGCGCCAGCGGGTCGAGGGCGCCATCCTTGGCTCCAAGGCGCGAGTCTTGCTGGTAGATGATGTCGTGACGAGCGGTGGTTCGATCGTCGAGGCGCTGACCGAGATCGAGAAGACCGGCGCTTCGATCGTTGGCGCCATCGCCTTGGTCGATCGCGACGAGAAGGCTGCGCTCGATTTCGCCCGGCGAGGAATCCCGTACGCTGCGCTTGTCCGCTACGACGACCTTGGGATACCAAGCGTGAGTGACGAGCCGGATGCGCCTCGACTCGCTGCGGGTTAGGGGCTAGACCCCCCTCCACCACGAGCAAACCACTCCCTGGTGGGCACGAGGAGCGGATGGATCCGCTCAGCCAATAGGGCGGCGAGCTGTGTCCCGTTCGCAGGGTTCTTCTCCTCAAGGACCTCGGGCAACGAGTCTTGCACCGCCCGATCGATGGCAGCGGCGAGCGTCTGAGGGACACCTTGTTCGTCGTCGTCCCACCAGTCGCCGATGCGTCCGAAGAGCTGACCGAGGACTGAGTAGCGAGCGTCGCCGGTTTCGCGCCCCCAGTCATCACAAAACTGCACAAGGTCAGCCAACCTCGTAGCGTTCGCGCTCACGCCCTGACTAGCTACTTGGCGCAGCGTCGACATGTCCACGCGGTGAATCGTAACAATCGGCCCTTGATCGAACGCCAGGTCGCCCTCCGCTCTAGCCCGAGCCGCTCTCCACCGCCCACCGCCAGCCACCGTGGATGGCCGAGTCTGACAGGCCTGGCCGGAATCCTGCACACGGCCGGCCGTGCGAAGGTAGGTTGGCGCAGCACGTTGGATGGGGGTGCCTGAAGATGGCGTACCCGAGCTACCTGGCTGCGACCCTGGCGGGCACCAGTGTGCGCCAGCACTAGTACTGGCGCGACGGCGACCTGCTCGAACCGGAGTTCGGTAAGGCAGGGGGACGCGACCTGTAGTCCTTCGCCGATGTCCTCGCGCTGTGCACCTTCGGCCTCCTGCGCGAGCAGGCGTCGCTTCAGTTGATCCGCAAAGCCGTTGGCACCCTCCCCGACGCGGATCGGCCGGCTACGAGGCGCTTGGTCACCAAGGACGCCGACCAACTGGCCGAGCCGGAGGAAGCCCGCACCATCCGGAGATCGGGGTGCACCACATCCGCTTTCAGCAGGACGAGGGCTTGGCCGGCTCGGCACGGGCGGCGGGCGCCCTGGTCGGCGCCATGCCGGACGTCGTCGCCGAACTCTAAAGCTGCGACCGGCCAGCGACTGGTGCGGATCGTGAAGCTGGATCCTCGGCGCCGGCGACACGAGACGGTCGACGCCGCCGTCGATCCGCCCCGTTACTGGCGCTGACCGCCCCACGCGAGCCGGTGTCTGCTGGAGGCGGGAAAAAGGTAGCGCCGCCCGCTACAGCGATCTGTCCCCACCCCCACGGTGGTCGACAAACCGGGCGCCTGCCCCGGCGAGCGAACCACGCCACCCACGTCCGCGGGCAGCTGGGGGGCTGGCGCCAACTTCACTCCCCATGGCTGCAAGGGCCATGACAATCTCCCACACAGTTGCACCAGGGTGCCGTGGTGTCAGTCTCGCGGCGTGACTCTCGTTTGGTGGCAGCTTCGGGGGGCCCCGGCCCCCCGAACCCCCTGGGCTGTCGCCCCTCCGCTTCGCTGCGGGTTGGCCTCGGAACACCCTGCTTGGGGCTGGTCGTCAGCCGGATGGTCCCCACGCACCTGTGAGGTCTTGTGGTTCCCAGCGGCTTGCGCCGGTCGGGCACTGCAGCTCCGGGCACGCGTCCGGTGTCGACCAACCACGGCGAGCGGTGGCCAGCGTTGCGGCCCTTACACACCGCCGGGCGGCGACAGGCTGAGCGCGATCAGGAGGTGATGGTGCCGCGGTAGGTGTTGGCGGGGGAGTTGTGGGTCGGTGGCGTGGCGGGGGCCATCGGTCTCTTGCTCCATTGTTGCCGTGGCGGTTGACCGGGTCGTCAGGGGGCGGCGCCAAGACGGCCGGCTGCCGGCGGCCGAAGTTCTGCCTTCCGGTTTGCCTGGGGTGTTTCACTCGTGTGGGTTGAGGGCCCTCATGACGGTCCCCTTAGCAACGCTCCCGGGTCGGCCCTGCCGCTCGGTCTCGGGGGTCGGTTGGACCGGCCGCTGGCGGCTCGGATTGTGACTGTCTTGTTCCGATTGTTGTTCCAATCGGTGTTCCAATCGTGGCGTTGACCTGGGGATTCGCGGTCGGGTTCCAATCCCGGATTTTTCTGCGATTGGAACTGGGATTGGAACTCGGGTCGGCACTCCGATTGGAACGGGGGGTCGATCGTGGCCGCCATGACCTGTTCTTCTCGTGGTGCGCTTGGTGTTGTCATCGATCATGTCGCCTCGGCCGGGGCCGACCGGCGGGCGTGTCGGGCGGCGCGGCGGTGGGCGGTGTCGGAGGCGGCGCTGGCCGGCTATGGCAGCCCGGCCGAGGTGGCCGCGGCGTGCCGGGCCGCGGCCGGCGCCGACCAGGACATGTTGCTGGCCGCTCTGTTGCGGGTGTCGGCGGGCGACGAGTGGGCGCAGCTCACGATCCTGGCCGGCCTGGCCGGCCTGGCCGGC
>JALYXV010000255.1 GCA_030947025.1 Actinomycetota bacterium
GCGCTGGGCCCGACGGGCGGGGCCGCGGCCGGAGGTGGCGGCGCGCCATCGGCCAGGCGGGTGCCGCAGGCCTCACAGTATTCGTCGGCGGCGTCGACCAGGCCGGCCCCGCACGCCGGGCACGACGCGACGGTCTCCGTCGCCTGGGACCCGGTTACCACAGCGTCCGGGGGCGAGCCTGATTGGCTCGGTCGATCAAGTGGACCCGCTCCTCGGGCGTGGGCGCCAGTCGGGCCAATGCCCGGTAGGCCCGCTCCAGGCCGGTGCGGAGCCTCACCTCGGTCACCGGCTCGCCCAGCAGGGTGGCCCCGGGATCGGGCCGGATACGACCGGTCCGCAGCAGATGGAGGGCCGCCTCGTACAGCTCACGAGCGACGCTGGCTCGCTGCTCGCCGCTGAGCTTCAGGTGACCCACTGCTGCCTCGGCCCGCGACAGGTCCGACAGTTCGGGCGGCGAGGTCCCCTCCACCTCGATGAGCGCTCGCGCCGAGCTCAGCTGGGCATCGAGGTAGGAACTCGACCCTTCGGGCACCCGGTTGTACGCCTCCACTGCGCCGATCCGGTCCCCGATCGCCAGCCGGCAGCGGGCCAAGCCGAACGAGGCGGTGGTAAAACCGGCGTCGGTCCGCGAGACGATGTCATACCACGGCACGGCCCGCTCGGGTGCGCCTCCTGCCTCGGCGGTCACGCCCATGGCCAGTTTGGGCGCCAGCTCGCCGGGCAGGTTGCCATAGACCCGGTCAAACGCGGCCCAGGCGCCCGCCGTGTCACCCTGGTCCACTGCCGACAGGCCCCGAGACCACCACACCCGCCAGTCGGTGGGGTCGGCCGCCTCGATGCCCTCCAGGACCTCTGCCGCGGCCCGGTGTTCGCCGATGTCAATGAGCGAGCGGGCCAATCGGAGATCGACCTCGACGCTGTGAACCTGGGCATCGCCCAACAGTTCGATCTGCTCCTTGGGGTCGGTGGCGGTGAGCGTGGCCAGGAAGCCGGCTGCGGGGTCGTCGGCGGCCACCACCAGCGCCGGCAACAACCGCCAATCAGGCCGCTCGGGCTTGGCCTTCAGGTCGGAGGTGAAAAACGGGCTGGCCGCGGGGCGGGGGATCCCGGTACTCGCCGCCACCACTTCCCGCAAGACGCCAAGCAGCTGGTCGGCCATCTCCTCGGCTGACTGGAATCGAGCGTCGGGATCGGTGGCCGTTCCCTTCAACAGGAAGCGATACAAGGAGTCGAACTGGGCGAAGAGGGGGACGGCGTCGGGCCGGGGGAGAGTGGCCACGAACTCTCTCTGGTAACCCTTGAAGTCGATGCTGAGAGCGGCCAGGGTGCGGGCCACGGTGTACAGGTCGGAGGAGATCGACGGGCCGGCATCGGCGATCTCGGGCGCCTGGTAGCCGACGGTGCCGTAGACGGCGCTGGTCTCGTCGTCCGTGCGGCGCACCCCGCCCAGGTCGATCAGCTTGAGCGACTCCTCGGTCTGGATGACGTTGTCGGGCTTGAAGTCGCAGTACAGCAGCTCGAGCCGGTGCAGGTACCCGAGGGCGGGCAGGATCTCCAGCATGTAGGCGATTGCGGTTGCCAGGGGGATCGGGTCGATCTGGCCGCCCGCGGCCGCCCGTCGCGCTTTCAGCAGGTCCTTCAGTGACGACCCACCGACATACTCCATGACGATGTAGCCGGAGCCCTTGTGCTGGACGAAGTTGAAGATCTTGACGATATTGGGATGCTCGACCTGGGCGAGGAAGCGCCGCTCGGCCAGGGCCGCAGCCATGGCGTCGCTGTCCCCCGTGTCGAGCAGGCCCTTCAGCACTACCCACCGGTCGGACACGTTGCGGTCGCGAGCCAGGTAGATCCAGCCCAACCCGCCATAGGCCAGGCAGCCCACCACCGCGTACTGGCCTGCCACCAGATCCCCCTGGCGTAATTTGGGGCTGAACGAGAAGCCGCTGCCGCACCGCCGGCAGAACCCTTCCTCCCGGCCTTTGGCCCCGCCTCGGCCCCGCCCGACCGGTTCCGCGCAGCGGGCGCAGAATCGCTTTTCCTCGGGGATCTCCGGGTTGGCCATGATGGCGCCCGCCGGGTCGCGGTAGGGGACCGGCGGTACCTCAACCAGCCCGTGGCCCAGGTGGCTTCGCCCCGAGCCTCGCGTCCGGCCGGACCCACTGCGGGAGGACCCGGTGCGACTGGTGACACCGGAGGGAACGGACCGGGAGACACCCCCCGAGACGGCACCGACCGCCGGCCCATGCCCGGTCGGCGCCCCCGTGGCGGCGACACCGGCGGGGGCAGGCGTCGTGCCGGCCGAGGTTGGGGCCAGGCCGCACACGTTGCAGTAACCGTCCTCTATCGTCCCTGCACAACCGCTCCGTTGGCACTTCATTTCGCCACCTCCCGGGGCGTTGGGCCGGTCAGGGCCTGCTGATACTGCCGGACCAACTGTTCTGCTTGGGCCAGATCGGTGGGGGCGGTGAAGAGCACCGACCTGGCCCGGGCATGCAGCGCCGCCACCGCCGGATCCTCGAGCAGCCCCAATCGGTAGGCCTTGGCTCGGTAGGCGTCCAGCCGGCCTCGTAGTTCGTCGCGAAAGGCAATCGGGGCACGGTTGGCTGCCAGTGCTTCCTGCGCCGCAGCCAAAGCGTCGCGGCATCGGGTCGTCCACTGCCCGAGCACGTTGGCCGCCGCCCGCCAGTCGCCCTGCGACGACATGGCCACGACCCGTTCCAGCTCGCGGTCGATGTTGAGGGTCACCGGGCCGGGATCGATGACGGACGGGTTGGCAACCTTGGCCTGCGCCTCGACCCGTGCCTCAGCCGCGGCCGCGGTGGTGGCACGGAGCTGATCCATCAAGGCCCGAGCCTCATCCACCCGCGCGCCCAGGTTGTCGTGTAACTGGGCCAACCGGCGTAGGTCTTCAGCGACCGCGCTGAGGGCGGTGGCGATCCCGTCAAGAGAGCCGCCGGAGGCGACCGCCAGCGGGTCGAAGAGCATGGCTTGGCGCAATTGGTCGAGTTGCGACCGGACCCGATCCAGCTCAGGGTGATGGGGCTCGCCTATCGCATCGGCCAGCCGCTGGGTCTCGGACAGCCGTTCCCCAAGCGGGCCCAGCTTGGCCTCGACCGCGGTCCATTGCTCGTTGCACGCGCCGATCACCCCCACGACCTGATCGAAGGCGGCTCGCATCCGGTCGAGTAGTTCTGGTGGGGAGCACCGGATTGTCGTTTCGGCCGGGCCGAACAATCCCCGCTCGGCCAGGGGAATCCCGGCGCTGGAGAGTTCGATCGAGGGTCCATTTATCAGCCAGTCCAGCTGGGCCAGTTGAGCGGGATCGAGGCGCGGCCTGGTGCCCCGCAGCTGGGTCGCCTTCTCGAGCACCTCGTTGAGCTGGGTGAACCATTGCCACAGACCGGCCAGGCGGTCGGCGGCTTCCCGCCAGCGCGTCGCGGTCGTCCCCGTCAGCGGCGCCTGGTCAAGCCGGGTGCGCCCGGCGTCGGTTTCGAGATCGACCAAGTTGGTGGACATCAGGCCCACCATCTCCCGGAGACGGGTCAGATTGTGGTCGAGGGGAGCCAGTTCCACAGACTAATCCCGATAGGTCGCCGCGGGTGGCGGCGGGGTCGGAGGTCCGTACACCCGCAGGAGCCACCGGTTCCAGATGGCGGCCCAGGTGCCGTCAGCCCGCATGCGTTCGAGGACGGCGTTGACAAAGCGCACGAACTCAGGATGGTCCAACTTGATGGCCATGCCGTACGGCTCGTCGGTGAACTTAGGGCCGACGATCTTGGTATACGGGTCCTGGACGGCCAGTCCGGCGAGGATGCTGTCGTCGGTGGAGACGGCGTCAATGGTGCCCGCCTGCAGCGCGACCAGGCAGTCGGTCCAGTCGGTGACCTCGACGGTTTTCGCGGGCGCCGACGCGTGGGTCTTGGTCACGTCGAGGACGTTTCCGATCGACGTCGACCCGCGGGCGGCACAGGTCCGCTTGCCCCCCAGATCGGCGCTCGACTTGATACCGGAACCGTCGCGAACCAAGACCCGCTGGCCCGCGTCGAAATACACGGTCGAGAAGTTGACCAGCTTGCCGCGGGCGCAGTTGATCGTCGTCGTCCGCGCGACGATATCGACCTGATCGCCCTGTACGACGGGGATGCGCTGGGCTGAGCTTATGGCCGTGAACTGGAGGCGGGTGTTCTCGTTCTGTCCGTCGTCGCCGAAGATCGCCTTGGCCACCTGGCGCAGCATGTCAATGTCGAACCCCTCGATCTGGCCGTCTTGGGGGTTGAGATAGCCGAACAGCAGCGTGTTCTGGTCTATGCCGACGATGAGACGGCCCCGCTGCAAGATGGTCGCCATGAACGAACCGGCGGGCATCGCGCCCGGTAGGGGCAGCGATCCCTGGGGTCGGAGGCTGGCGGTCGGATTGGTGCAAGCCGGAGCCGTCGTCGCCGGGCTGGGGGCCACGGTCGTGGTGGTCGCCTTCACCGATAGCGCCGCCAGGGCGTCGCGACTGGCGGTGTCGGTATGGCTACAGGCCGCGGCGGCCACGGCGATGGTCAGCATGACGATGGCGACCGGGCGGCTCATCGGTACTCGTTGATCCGTTGCTGGAGCCCGACAGTCGCCGAGACGGCCGTCACGACAACCAGCGCGATCACTCCCAGGCTCAAGCCCGAAAGGTCCCGGGCCGCGGCGGCCGCCCTGGCGTCGAACGCCGCTTGCGCTTGCCGGATGCCGTCGCCGAGGTTCGCACCCAACGCAGCTTCAGCGGGCAGTTCGTCATTCGGGCCCGCGCCCGTCGCCAGTTGAACGGCCTGGTCGAAGTGACCGGTGTTCTCGGCTTTCACCACCGCGGAGTGGGCGGATAGATAGTGCGCGTAGGAATGGCCGGGACCCACCAGGGCACTCCCCGCTCCGGGAAGGACCGACAGCCCAGCCTCATGCAAAAGCCCCGACGATCCGTCGGCCGGACCCAGCGTTGAGGTCACCGCGTCGAAGTCGGCCAGGTATTGACTCCCGCTGCCGCGGGCCACCAAGGCCAGGTTCTCGTCAACCTCGGCCCGCGATACCAGGATGCGGGCGCTGGACAGCAGCTGAACCGGACCGGAGCCTCGGCGTCGCGCCTCGCTGAGCCGGCTGCCCGAAGCCGAAAAGGCGAAGACCGTCCACGCGAGGAGAACAAGCGTCAGTCCGGAGGCAACCAGCAGCGGTGCGTTGAGCAGCCGGTTGGTTCGCTGCGCCACGAACAGCTGGATGGCGACCAACAACCCCAGCACCACGAGGGCAACAAGCAGCACGCCAGCGATGTCGAGCGAGGATTGCCCTGAGTCGTAGGCCCGATTGAGTCGACCGGCCTCCACTTGGTACAGCTGCCCGGCCGCCGGGAGAATCTTGGTCTGCATGAGCGCAGAGCCTTCGCGGAGGTAGGCGGCACCGACCGGGAAACCCTGCCGGTTGTTGGCCCGAGCGGCCTCCACGAACCCGCTGTAGGTGGGAAGGTTCTTGGTGATGACGCTGAGGGCGTCGGTCGCGTCCCTCGACGTGCCCGCCTTTCCCGCCAGCTTGGCCAGCTGGTCGGTCGCGGCGGTCAGGTCATCGAGATAGACCTGGCGGCGCGCCGGTGGTTCAAGGCCCGACTGGAGGAAGGTGTTGGTCGCGGTGGCGTCGGCGTCGGCCAAGGAGAAATAGATCGTCTGGGCCCCGACGAGGAGCGGCTCAGCCTGCTGGCCGACCGCGTTGGTGGCCCGATGTCGAGCCTGGACGGCACCGGAACCGACCACGGCGACGGCTAGCAGCCCGCTCACGATGGCGACCGAGGCCAGGCGCAGGCGCCCCGGGGTGGTCGTCAGCCGTTTTCCAAGGCGCGACGCAACCCGGCGCTGGAAGGTGAATCGGCCCGTTATCGCAGGATGGGCGCTCTGGACCACGTGCCGTGCCCCGCCGCCGTTGTCACATCAGGACCTCCCGCTCCCGTCGCAACAAGGTACCAGCCGGTCAAGGCCGGTCGGCCGGCTGGGCCCGACTGACACCCCAGGGTCCTTTTGTTCTGGCACACCCACATTGGATGTGGGATCCGCCATGACAAACCCGCCCTGCGCGGCCTTCACCCGAGGTGGGACACCCCGGGGTGGGTCGCGTCGGCCTGGAGTTGGGCGTCAGATGCGGTCGCGCCCGCCAGGTAATGGTTCAAGAAGTCCACCGTCACCGCTTCGACCACCGGTTGCCATTTCGAGCCGCCCGAGAACGGGCCCAGGTGGGAACCGCCGACGAGGGTGAGAAGGAAGCGGGGATCGGCCGCCTGCTGGTAGACCGCCCGGCCACGCTCGGGCGGATTGATGGTGTCGTGGTCCCCCTGGAGGACAAGCAGGGGAGGGCTGACGGGCAAACGGGGGACGACTGGCTGGCCGGCCATGGCGATGACCGCCTTGATGGTGGAATCTCTCCGCTGGGCCACGGCCAGCGCCACCTCCGCTCCGTCGGAATGTCCGGCCACTCCGATCCTCGCCTGATCGATCTGGGACGAGATCGGGCGGCCCGGGTCGATCAGCGATGCGATCACGAAGGTGACATCGCCCGGTTCGTTGTTGAGGTCGTTTTCGTCCAGGGCGGGGCCCGCGACGGCCGGGTCGGCCAAGGGAAACTCGGGGGCGGCGACGACGTACCCAGCCGCCGCCCACGCCCGACCCAAGTGGGCGTAGGTGTCCGGCCCCGACCGGAAACCGGGCGCCAACACGAGCAAAGGCCACCCGTTCCCGACGGCCGGGTACCAGACGACGGTGGTGAGTGCCCGAGAGGAGGAGACGGCGACACCGCGGCTGACGGTCGGGCGGGTCGGGTCGACGAGACCGACGGTGGTGGTCATGACCTGGTAGGGCGGAGGCGGCAGGGGGACGGTGGTTGGCGCCGACGTAGTCGTCGACGTCGTCGGCGACACCGCCGGGCCACCCGGGCTAAGCACGGGAGCCGCCGGTTGCACCGACGCGGATCGCGGCCGGCACCCGGCGGCCAGCGCCGCGGCCACCGAGAAGCCGGCGACGAGGATTGGGAGGCAACGAGCGGGCGTGGATGGACGCTAGCCCGGCCCCTAAACGGGCCGGTACCCTGCGAACCGTGGACGTACTCGTCATTGTCGGCCCCGACCCGGCCCCCGCCCGCCTCCTGGCCCGGGCCAATCACCACCTGCTCATCGAAGGCGGCACCGTCGCTCCCGAGACCATCGCCGAACTGCGGGCCCACATCCCCCATGCCGTCGGTGTGGTGGGCCGGCCCGCCGAAGGCCTGCTGGTGGCCCGGACCCTCCACCGGGCCGGCCTGCCGGTGACCTATTACACCGACGAGTCGGTCACCGCCGACCTCGGCGTCGAGGTGGACCCGATCTCCGACCCGGGGCCGGCCATGGACGTCGCCGACTCGCTGGTTGATCTGTTCGGTCATACCCCACTGGTCCGGCTCGACCGGCTGGGCCGGGACCTTTCCTGCCACCTGGTGGCCAAGCTCGAGTACCTGAACCCCGGTGGCAGCGTCAAGGACCGCCCGGCCCTGGCCATGATCGAGGCGGCCGAGGCGGCGGGCCTGCTCAAGCCGGGCGGCACGATCGTGGAACCGACCTCGGGCAACACCGGCGTCGGGCTGGCCCTGGTGGCGGCCCGCCGGCGATACCGCTGCATCTTCACCATGCCCGACAAGATCGCCACCGAGAAGGTGCAGTTGCTGCGGGCCTTCGGCGCCGACGTCATCGTCTGCCCGACCGCGGTCGACCCCGAACATCCCGACTCGTACTACTCGGTCGCCCGCCGCATCACCGAGTCGACCCCGGGGGCGTTCCAACCCGACCAGTACCACAACCTCAACAACCCGGCCGCCCATGCCGCCACCACCGGCCCCGAGATCTGGGAGCAGACCGCGGGCCGGGTCACCCACTTCGTCGCCGGGATCGGCACCGGTGGCACCATCTCCGGCGTCGGCCGGGCCCTCAAGGACCGCAATCCCGCGGTCCAGATCATCGGGGCCGACCCAGAGGGATCGGTGTACTCAGGCGGGAGCGGCCGGCCCTACCTGGTCGAGGGCATCGGCGAGGACTTCTGGCCCGCCACCTACGACCCGTCCGTGGTCGACCAGGTCGTGATGGTGAGCGACCGGGACTCGTTCCTCACCGCCCGCCGGCTCACCCGCGAGGAGGGCATCCTGGCCGGGGGCTCGTGCGGGACCGCCATCTGGGCGGCGCTGTCGATCGGGCGAGGTTTGGGGCCCGACGCGGTGGTGGTCGTGCTGCTGCCCGACTCCGGCCGCGGCTACCTGTCCAAGGTCTACAACGACCAATGGCTGTCGGACCACGGATTCCTGCGGGCGGGCGGCGAGACGGTGGCCGAGGTGATGTCCCGCAAGGGCCAGCTTCCCCCGGTCCCGCCGCTGATCCACGCCCACCCCGACGAAACGGTGCGTGACACCATCGCCCTGTTGAAGGAGTTCGGTGTCTCCCAGATGCCGATCGTCAAGGCCGAGCCGCCCCTGGCCCTAGCCGAGGTGGTCGGCTCGGTCAGCGACCGCTCCCTGCTGGAGCGGGCGTTCCACGACCCGACGGTCGTGGACCGGCCGGTCGGCGAGATCATGGGCCCGCCTCTCCCGACCATCGGCATGGGCGAGACGATCGACGAGGCGGCCAGCCGGCTCCAACAGAGCCAGGCGGTCGTGGTGCTGGACAGCGGCCACCCCGTCGGCATCCTGACCCGATCCGACCTGTTGGAGTTCCTGGCGGCGGGCCGGCCGGGTATCGACGGTTGACCACCCCCGAGGACGACCCCGGCGACGACGGGTACGGCTTCGAGACGTTGGCTATCCATGCCGGCCAGGAGCCCGACCCGACGACGGGGGCGGTGGTGACGCCGATCTACCAGACGTCCACCTTCGCCCAGGAGGCGGTCGGCAAACATCAGGGCTACGAGTACAGCCGGACCGCCAACCCGACCCGGACCGCCCTCCAGCGGTGCCTGGCCGCCCTCGAGGGCGCAGACCACGGGTTGGCGTTCGCCAGCGGGCTGGCCGCCGAGCATGCCGTGCTCCACCTTCTCGCTCCCGGTGACCACCTGTTGCTGCCGACCGACACCTACGGCGGCACCTATCGGCTGGTTGCGCGGGTGCATGCCACCCGGGGCGTGCAGTTCACGCCGGTTGACCTGGGTGACCTGGGGGCCGTGGCGGGGGCGTGGCGGCCCGAGACCCGCCTGGTCTGGGTGGAGACACCGACCAACCCGTTGTTGTCCGTCGTTGACATTGAGGCGGTGTCCCGTTTCGCCCACGACCGAGGGGCTCGGGTGGCGGTCGACAACACCTTTGCCAGCCCCTACCTGCAGCGGCCCTTACAGCTGGGCGCCGACATCGTGGTGCACTCCAGCACCAAGTACCTGGGCGGTCACAGCGACATGGTGGGAGGTCTCATCGCCACCGACGACAGCGACGTGGCCGAGCAGCTGGCGTTCATCCAGAACGCGGTGGGCGCCGTTCCCGGGCCGTTCGACTGCTTCCTCGCCCTGCGGGGGATCAAGACCCTGGCGGTGCGCATGGACCGCCACTGCGCCAACGCCGGGGCGGTGGTCGACCTCCTCACCGGGCACCCCAACGTGACCGCCGTTTACTATCCCGGTCTGCCCGGCCACCCCGGCCATGACCTGGCGGCCCGCCAGATGCGGGCCTTCGGCGGCATGGTCAGCTTCACCCTCGCGGGCGGCGAGGCGGCGGCCTTGGAGGTGGCCCGGTCAACCCGGTTGTGGACCCTGGCCGAGTCGCTCGGAGCGGTGGAGTCGCTCATCGAGCACCCGCACCGCATGACCCACGCCTCGGTCGCGGGCAGCGCCTTGGCAGTCGACCCCGCCCTGCTCCGATTGTCGGTCGGCCTGGAGACGGCAGAGGACCTGGTTGCCGACCTCCGCCAGGCGCTCGACCGGGTGGGATAGACAGTCCCGGGGGTTCAGCGCAGCTGCTGACGGGCTCCCATATAGCCAAGCGTCACCGACATCACGACCAGGACGATCATGAACAGGCTGAAGATCAGGTCGGCCTTGCGGGTTCGAAGGGCGTAGATCCCGAGGATCTGGGCCGCCACCAGGCAACCAGCGGCAAGGTACAGCAAGGTCAAGGCTCGATCGGAAGAGGCCCGGGCATGCCCGCGAACACTATCCCCCGTTGTCTTGAAAGTCCCGGAGCCCAACGGGGCGCATTTCCTTTGGCAAACCCACAGCATGTGGGGGTAGCGCCATGGAAAAACCGAAGGGCCGAACGCGGTTGCCGCGCCCGGCCCGGACCGGGCCGGCCGGGACCGAGCCCGGCCCGGGTGGGCGACCGGGCGGAGGGGACCGCGACGCTGGTGAGCCGTCCCGGTCCCCTTTCCCCCTCCTGCCTTTAGTAGCGGTACTGCTCGGTCTTGTATGGGCCGCCCAGGTCGACGCCGAGGTAGGCCGCCTGCTTCTCGCTGATCGGCGTCAGGTGGGCGTCGAGCTTGTCCAGGTGGAGCCGGGCCACCTTCTCGTCCAGGTGGCGGGGCAACACGTACACCTTGGTCTCATAGGCGTCGCGCCGGGTGTACAGCTCCAGCTGGGCCAGTACCTGGTTGGTGAAGCTGAACGACATCACGAAGCTGGGGTGGCCGGTGGCGCAGCCCAGGTTGAGCAGCCGCCCCTCGGCTAGCACGATGACCGAGTGGCCGTCGGGGAAGTCGAAGCTGTCCACCTGGGCCTTGATCGTCGTGCGCTCGATGCCGGGCCACCGGGCCAGGCCCGCCATGTCGATCTCGTTGTCGAAATGGCCGATGTTGCCCACGATGGCGTTGTGCTTCATGTGGGACATGTGCTCGGCGGTAATGATGTCCCGGTTGCCGGTGGCGGTGATGAAGATGTCGCCGCTTTCCAGCATCTCCTCCAAGGTGCGTACCTGGTAGCCCTCCATGGCCGCCTGCAGGGCGCAGATGGGGTCGATCTCGGTGACCACGACCCGGGCCCCCTGGCCCTTCAGCGCCTGGGCGCACCCCTTGCCCACGTCGCCGAAGCCGCAGACCACGGTGGTCTTGCCCGAGATCATCACGTCCGTGGCCCGGAAGATCCCGTCGATGAGCGAGTGGCGCACCCCGTACAGGTTGTCGAACTTGGACTTGGTGACCGAGTCGTTGACATTGATAGCGGGGAAAAGGAGAGTCCCTGCCTCTTGGCGCTGGTACAGCCGATGCACGCCGGTCGTTGTCTCCTCAGTCACTCCCTTGATGCCCTCGGCAATGCGCGTCCAGCGCTTCGGGTCTTCCCGCAGGGTCCGGTTCAAGGTCGCCAGGATGACGCCATACTCCTCCGAATCCTCGGGCCCGAGTTCGGGGACGGTGCCGTCGCGCTCGCACTCCGCGCCCAGGTGGATGAGCAGGGTGGCGTCACCGCCGTCGTCGAGGATCATGTTGGGACCCTCGTCACCGCCACACTCATTGGGCCAGCGCAACGCTTGCTCGGTGCACCACCAGTACTCCTCGAGGGTTTCGCCCTTCCAGGCGAACACCGGGATTCCGACTGCGGCCAGGGCGGCCGCGGCGTGGTCCTGGGTGGAGAAGATGTTGCAGCTGGCCCAGCGGATCTCGGCGCCCAGGGCGATGAGGGTCTCGATCAGCACCGCGGTCTGGATGGTCATATGCAGCGACCCGCTGATGCGGGCGCCGGCGAGCGGCCTGCTGTCGCCGTACTCGGCCCGTAGCGCCATCAGGCCGGGCATCTCGACCTGGGCCAGGTCGATCTCCTTGCGGCCGAAACCGGCAAGGGATAGGTCGGCGACCCGGAAGGGGACGCTGCTGGCTTGCGTTTGGGTGGTTGCCATGTAGGGCTGACTCCTTGGTGTTGGGATAGGGGGCGCATCGGCGCGTTGAACCCGCTTCAGGGAGTACCAACGCGCCGAGCTGGGGTCATCTGACCCTTCCCATCTGGTCAGCTCAATCGCGGCCAGTGTAGGAGGCGGGGGCGGGGGGCTGAGCGCGCGTCGGTTTGTGCCGTCGACCACCAGCGTTGGCAGGCGACTAGGGCTGCGGGGCGCCGGTTTCCTAGGCTGTCGGTCGCATGTTCAACCTCCCGCAGTCACAAAGGGCCCGACGGCGCCGAATGCGGGCTCTGGTGATCCTGACGGGGATAGTCGTGCTGATCGTGGTTCTGGCCTCCAAGGGCGGTGGTCCCACTCGGGCCGGAACGATCACGGCCACCAATCCCACCTCGGCCGGCACCGGCGGCACCGGCGGCACCGGCGCCAGCCGGCCGGTCGCAACCACCCGGCCCACCTGTCTCGGAACCCCGCCCAGCTACGCGCTGGGCGTGCCGCCCAACAGCAACTGCCACAACATCTACGCCGCCGACGGCCCCAACCAGCTGGCCACAAGCGTCGCCAACGACCCGCCCCGGGTATACGTGCCCAACCTCAGAAGCAACACGGTGACGATCATCGACCAGGCCACCCAGAAGGTGATCCAGACCATTCCGGTCGGCAGCGAGCCCCAGCATGTGGTGCCGTCGTATGACCTGAAGACGCTCTGGGTCAACAACGACAAGGGCAACTCCCTCACGCCGATCGACCCCCAGAGCGGAGCGGTCGGCACCACCATCCCGGTGGACGACCCCTACAACCTGTACTTCACCCCTGATGGGACGCGGGCCGTCGTGATGGCCGAGGCCCGGAAGCGGATGGACTTCCGGGACCCCCACACCATGGCGCTGCTGCACTCCATGACGGTTCCGTGCTCGGGCCTCAACCACATGGACTTCTCGCCCGACGGGAAGTCGGCCGTGGCGGCGTGCGAGTTCGACGGCCAGTTGTTGCAGGTCGACATGACCAACGGCCAGGAACGGGTGATGCAGACCCTCAAGGTGGGCGGGATGCCCCAGGACGTGAAGCTGTCTCCGGACGGGACCGTGTACTACGTGGCGGACATGCAGGTCAACGGGGTCCATGTGATCGACGCCACGACGTTCCGCCAGCTGGAGGTCGTCCCGACCGGCAAGGGGGCGCATGGGCTGTACCCGAGCCGGGATGCCACCAAGCTGTACGTTTCGAACCGGGGGGAAGGCAGCATCTCAGTCATCGATTTCGCCACCCACGCCGTCGTCGCCACGTGGGTGTTCAACAACGGCAAAGGCAGCCCTGACATGGGTGGGGTGTCGGCCGACGGGAAGGTCCTGTGGCTGAGCGGGCGGTCCGACAACGAGATGTACGCCATTGACACCACCACCGGGAAGTTGGTGACCCCGCCCATCAAGACGGGCCGGGAGCCGCACGGCGCCTGTGTGTGGCCCCAACCGGGGCGCTACTCGATCGGCCACACCGGGGTGATGCGGTAAGGCGCTATCGGCGTCAGCGTCGCGGGCCGCCCTAGCTGGTCGCCTCGACGCCTGGCCCGGGGTCGCGGCCAGCAGGAGACACGGCCGGCCCATTGTCGCCGGGAACATCGCCGGGAACATCGCCGTGCACGGGGGGGAGGGCGATCAGTGCCCGGGCGCAGGGGACACACAGGTAGTGGTGCAACGGACCCTCATCGACCAGAACCGGGATCATCGCCTTTTGCAAGACGGTCTGGCCGCACCCCGGGCAGGTGACCTGCACGCCGGCATCATGGGCAGCCACGAGACGAAGCTAGCCGCCCGTCGGCGACGAAGCCGCCTGCGGTTGGCGGGGCGGGCAACAGTCGGGTCGGCACACATCGTGATAGGGCCCGTTCGCGCCCAGGGCCAGCTTGGGGGCCGACGGGTCCAAACGCTCCTCGACCAGTTGGCGGATCATGGTGACGAATGCGGGATGGACTCCGGCCGTCGCCGCTCTCACCATGGTCACTCCCAACTCCGCGGCCAGCCCGGCCGCCTCCACATCGAGGTCGTACACCACCTCCATGTGGTCGGACACAAAACCGATCGGCGCCACAACAATGGAATCGGCACCGCTGCTGACCAGCTCCCGCAGGTGGTCGAGGATGTCGGGCTCCAGCCACGGAACCGTCGGTGGGCCACTCCGGCTCTGGAACGCCAGGGACCAGGGAACGGCACCCGCCCGATCCACCACCCCCATCACCAGCCGGGCCGTCTCGGTCAGCTGCGCCTGGTAATCGGAGGTGGCGGCCATGCTCACAGGGATGCTGTGGGCCGTGAACACCACCCGCACCGACCGTGCGGCCCCCCCCGACACCTGACCCGACACCTGACCCGACACCTGACCCGACACCTGGCCCAACACCTGACCCAACGCCGGCCCGACGCCGTCGGCATTCGCCGCCACGAAGCCGGGATGGTTGTAGAACACCCGCAGCTTGTCGATCTCCGGTGCTCCCGGCCCGACCGCGGCCCGGGCCTTGGCAATGTCATCCAGATACTGATGGCAGCCGCTGTAGGAGGCGTAGCCCGATGTCACGAACGCCAGTGCCCGCCCGACCCCGTCGTCTCGCATCTGCCCGACCGTGTCGGCCAGGAGCGGGTGCCAGTTGCGGTTGCCCCAGTACACCGGCAGGTCGGGCCCGTGGTCGCCCAGCTCCGCCGAGAGGGCGGCAACGAGGGCCCGGTTCTGATCGTTGATCGGGCTTCGCCCACCGAAGTGGTGGTAGTGGGCGGCCACCGCGGCCCGGCGCTCGGGCGGGACGGGCCGGCCCTGGAGCACGTTGTCCAAGAAGGGTTCGACATCCTCCGGCCCCTCGGGACCGCCGAAGGAAACAACGACCACGGCGTCGAACCCGCCCGCTTGAAGCGGGGTCAAGGCGGGGTCAAGGCCGGGTCGGCCGGGTCGGCCGGGTCGGCCGGGTCGGCGGGGTCAAGGCCGGGTCAAGGCGGGGTCAAGGCCGGGTCGGCGGGGTCAAGGCCGGGCTAGCCGCTGGTCGAGGCCGACGCACCGCGGCCCGACGGCAACCGGGACGTGCGGTCGGCGTCAAGCTGGATCTTGAAGGTCGCGGCCCGCTCGCGGGCGCGTCGGCGGGCCTCGTCACGGTCGCGTAACGGCCGGACGTTGATCTCGTTGCGCAGGGTGACCAGCGCCTCGTTGTGGCGGCGGGCCCTTACGGCGAATCCCTGCCGGCTCGGCGTGGGGTGGACCTCGAAGCCGCGGATGTCCGACCAGGGGAGACGCTCGTGGCCCGCCACCCGCACCAGCTCGACCCCGCCCGCGTCGGTTTGGATGCGGGCCCTGAAGGCCCGTCGCACCAGCACCGCGAGCATGATGGCGCCGGGGATAACCACCCACAGGTAGTCGCCCGGCAGGGGCTTGATCCCGGTCGAGGGATCCGGTTCGAGCACCATGCTCAACGTGGCCAGGAAGATGCCGAGCAAGCTGCCCGCGATCAACAGCTGCCGCGGGCGGCGGGCATAGACCCGGCGATCACTGCCGGAGACCGAGTCTGCGGGTGTCATTTCGCCCACCTAGGACCTGGCGGCTGCGACCGCAGCGAACGCAGCGACTGGATCGACTGGAGCGGTGCCAACGCCTCGGCAATCGGTTCGAGCACGGCGGGGTCGTGCGGGGGCGGCAGCTGGACAATGGCAAGGTCCAACCCGGCCTCGCCGAACGCGGCGGCCTGGTGGGCCAACGCTCCCACCCCGGCGTCGGGGTTGAAACGCACATGGGTCGACATAAGGATCTCGCCCGCGTCGCGACCGATCTCGGCGCACCGCTCGGCCAGCACGTCCCGCTTCGCCTTCCACTGGTCGACCGGTCCTCCCGGGTAGTTCCAGTGCTGGGCGTAGCGGGCCACACTGCGCAGGGTGCGGCGTTCGCCCGTGCCGCCGATGCACACCGGCGGATGGGGCCGCTGGATGGCCTTGGGCTCGCACCGGGCGCCCGAAAGCGTGTAGTACTTCCCGTCGAAGTCCGAGACCGTCTGGGTGAGGAGGGCGAGGATGACCTCCACCGCTTCGTCGAACCGGTCGAACCGCTCCGTCAGCGTCCCGAGCTCGATGCCGTAGGCGTCGCTTTCCTCCTCGTTCCAGCCCGCGCCCAGCCCCAGCTCCAACCGCCCGCCCGAGATGATGTCGACCGTCGCCGCCATGTTGGCCAGCACAGCGGGGTGGCGGTACGGGACGCCGGTGACCAGTACCCCGAGGCGCAGCCGGCTGGTGGCCTGAGCCAGCGCGGTGGTGGCGGTCCACCCCTCGAGGCACGGGCCGGTCGAGTCGGAGAAGATGGGATAGAAGTGGTCGAAGGTCCAGCCAGAATCGAACACCTCGATGTCGTCGGCCGCGCGCCAGACCGCCAGCATGTCGGGCCAACTGGTGTGCTGCGGTGCGGTCTTGAAGGCGAAGCGCATGCGGCTACGGGCGGGAGTGATCCCGCTTCCAGGCACTGACCAGGTCGGCCCGCCACGCCAGCGCGGCGATCAGCGACAAGGCGCCCAGGAAGGTGCCGACGACGAAGATGACCTGGCCGCCGATGACCAGACCGGTGATGATGAGCACCAGGCCCAAGGCGCCGAAGCCGCACGACAGCAGGAACCCAGGGTGGCTCACGGGAACCGTCGGGGTGCCTCGAGGATCCCTGGCCTTCACAACGTCAGCCTACCGACCCGCGGGCCTGGGGAAAAGGCGAGCGGGTCCGCGGTCCCCGCCCCCCTGCCATGACCGCCGGGCGCCTGTCAGCCGACCGTGTCGGCGTTGGCTCGGGGCAATCGTCGGGACGCCGGTAGCTGGGCGATGGCAACGACGGCGACCACGAGGACCAAGATGCTGAGTGCGATACGCAGCGTCGGATGATTCTTGGGCAGCCCTCGAGTGGGAGCCACCAGGCCCGACAGCGCGGGCGTCGGGATGGGAGACACGGTGGTGCTGGGCACCGACGTCCCGGCCAACTGGGGCGCGCTTGGGTCCGCGGCCGACAGGTCCCCCGGTGCGATCGGTACCGGAAGGCCGCCCGAACCAAGGACCGGAGCCCCCGTCGAGGTCCGAGCCGGAGGCGTGGTGGTGGCCGGGTGGGTGGGCGCAGTCGTGTGCCCCGTGGCCGGCGGAGTCGTCTTGGGCGGCGGCGTCGGTGGCGCCTTGGTGGTGGGCGGAGGCTTGACGGTGGTCGTGGGCGGGCACAGGATCCCAAGCGTGCATCCGGCTCTGGCGGTCGCGCCAGCAGGAGAAACGCCCACCCAGAGCACGGCGGTGCTCGCCAGCGCGCCGCTGGCAACGGCGAGCCCGACCAGCCGGAGGAAGCGGAACGTGAACATCGGCACCGTAACGCTACCCTGGGAGGTGTGACCGAGACCAGCACCACTTCGCCGGCCCGGACCGATCCCATGCTCGACGGGGACCACGAGCGCATGGCGCACATCGTCCTCGAAGGGGTGACCACCGACGACGGCGAGTTCATGTCGGCCGGGCCCAGTGTGGTCGAGGGCATCATCAACGGGACCGCGGTGCGGGCCTTGTGCGGCAAGGTCTGGGTACCGGGGCGCGACCCCCGGCGCTACCCGGTATGCGGCACCTGCAAGGAGATCGCGGAATCGATGGGCTGGGGAGTTCCCAGCTCCTAGCCGTCGAGGACGGCCACGTCGTCGACCGCCCAGCCGCCCGAGGGCCGGGGGAACAGGGTCAGGACGAGCCGGTGGGGACCGGGGTCGCGTACCACCGCGTACACCACGACGGGCGCGGCGCGCGGGTCGAGCAGAACCAGGCTGGTGACCGCGGCGGCCGAGTGGGTCGGCGTCGCTTTGGGCCGACCGGCCACCACCTGCCACCCGTGGGGCGAAACCACGCCGGCCGGGCCTGCGCCGGAGTAGCACCAGGTCGCCACCGCCTGGGCCACGGCGAGCGGGTCGGTGTCGTCCACGGTGGTGATGCAGCCGCGACCGGACAGAGGGGGCCCGGATGGCGGGCCGCCGGCGACGGCTGCGAGGGGCCGGCCCGTCGCACGGGGTGGTGGCGACGGGCGATCCGCCGTCGCCCCGACCGCCACGGTCAGGGCCAGAGCCGCGGCCACAGCCGCAGCTAGAGACGCAGCCCCGGCCCGTCGGATGCTCACGGCGTCGTTGTGATCGTGGTCGGGGACGGGGCCAGCGCGGCCATCTGCGACCAGATCGCCTGGTAGCGAACAGCCCGGGCCACGATGGTGGCGGGAACGGCGTCGGGGCCGCTGACGGTGGGCAGGATGGGCGGCACGACGTCGGGGCCGGGCCCGGCGGTGCCGCATTGGCGACCGGCGTAGCTGGGGCTGCCGAAGGTCCGGGTCCCCCAGGGCGACCGCTCGACCGCCGCGGCCACCGCGGCCACGCCCGCGCTCGCCTGGAAGGCGGCGATGACCGGCCGGTACAGACCATTGGTCATCGCGGTTGTGGTCGCCTGCACCCCTACCGCAAAGGACGGGTAGTTCCACACGTGGTATCCCGCGCCGAAGGTGTTGAACGGCGTGGAGCCCGGTTCGGGCTGGGTGGTGGCGAGCGGGTTGAAACGGGCGCACGTTCCCTCGCCCGCCGCCCAGGCGGCGAAGGCATCGAGGTTGGCGCTGGTGACCGGCGCGGCGATACGGGCCAGCACGGCCCCGCCGAACTGTCGGATCGGGTTGGCGCCGGGATCCACCGGCGTCACGTCGGCACCCCCCGGGGCGGGAGCGGCGATGACCAGGGGGGCCGAGGCCAGCACCTTCTGCCAGAACCGGCCGGCTTCCGGGTCGCTCAGGGGTAGCTGCGCCACGGGGGAGCCCCGGGCCAGCAACGCCAGTTGGCCGGCCAGCCAGTTGGCCTCCGCCCGGACGTCCTGGGGGTCGGCGAGCCCGGGCCCGGCCACGCTCCGGTCCACCAGCAGCATGCCCGACCCACCCCCGGGCCGTTCGATCGGCGGTGCCACCACCGGGAAGATGGCGGTACCCACGGTGGCGCCCCGGGGGAGGCCGTCCGGGGCGTGGCGGGCGAAGTCCGTGGCCACCGACGCCACGCCCGCCAACAGGAACCACGGAATGCCCGACCGTTGGCCCGCGTCCTGCAGGGCGGGCACCACCTCGGGCGGGATGTCCCATTGCGCCGCCACCTGGGCCGCCTGATGGAGTTGGGCGGCGATGACCGCGGCCACCAGCAGGGGCAGGGCAAACAGCCCGAGCACGCCGCCCGCGGTCAGCAGGGCGGCCAGGCGGACGACGGCTTTCACCCGTCTACGCGGAGAACGTGGCCTCGTGCCGCCCGCCGGAGGCACTCGTCGACCGCGGCCAGGCTCAACGGGTCAGCGTGGGGGGCGAACCGCTCCAGCCCGGTCGCGCTGGCGAACAGCTGCCCGGATCGCAGGAATTCCTCCCAGCAGCGGTGCCGGGTCAACCTCGGGCTTTCCCTGGTCTCGCACAGGCGGTGGACCACCTGGTCACCGACCCGGGTGACGGCGCGGGGATCACCGGCGCCGGCCAGGGAGATCAGTTCCGCGTCGTTGGTGACCAGCCGGGCCACGGTTGAGACCACCGATTCACTCCGGTCATCACTGACCTCGTCGGTTTCCGGTCCGGGGACGGCGGAGGTCCCCCGCAGCTCCTGGGCGAACAGGCCCCGGGCCCGCATGGCGGCGTCCAGACTGGGCGCGGTAACCCGGGGCACGGCCCGCCCCAGGCGCTGGGCGGCCGTCCTCAGATCGGCCAGGGTGGCGGCGGGATCATTGCCGCGACCGATGCCGCAGGCGTCGGCGAGCCGCATGGCCGCGGCCACGTCCGCCGGCAGCCAGTCGAGCCGGGAGACCTCGCGGTGCATGTCGCGGTGGCCGTCGAGCCTCAACATGCCCAACCAGGAACACGGGGGGCGGTCGGGCGAGACGTAGAGAGGCAGCAGCCGGCACGCCGCTTGCAGGCCTCGCTGGACCACGTCATCGAGGTCGATCGGTGGCCGGTACCGGATCCCCTGGAAGATCCTGCCCTGGCAGGAACGCCGGATCACCTGCTCGGTCAGGGTGAACAACCAATGCTCGGCGTCGCGCCCGCGCCGCTGCAGCCGGACCTGCTGGCGGCCCAGCCGGGCCGGTCCGACCAACGGGAGTGATTGCGACGGGGGAAGTTGCCCGGCCCACGAGGGCGGCGACTGATCACGTCCGCGTCGCCGGAACTGGTACTTGGCGGGCGGCGCCGCCTCGTCCAGGGCCCAGTGGAACGCACCGGTTACCGTTACGCCGGCCACGACGCCCGAAACCTGCGCTGTGCCCGGCGCGGTCACCAGAGCTCCCGGTTCGGCGTCGCTCCGGATGGGGTAGACGGACTGGCCGCCCGTCCCCGTCGCAGTCACGATCGAGGTGGGGAAGACCAGGAATGCCCCGCCCTGATCGCCAAGGTGTCGCCCGGCGGCGTTTCGGCCCGCTCGAATGTCCAGCAGCAACGCCTCGGCATCGTCATTTCTGAGAATCGCGGCCACCATCGCTCCCTTCGTCTGCAGTAGGGACGTGTGAGGGACGGCGGGCGCTCGCCGGTTGCGCCCCCTTTTCCCCCCTTTTGGTTCTCGCGGCATGAAGGGAGAGGAAGCGACAACAAGGTGAACGATGAACGTGGTGGCGTTGCAGGGCCGACTGGCCCGACCGGCCGAGGAGCGGGTGCTGCCGTCCGGCGACCGGCTGGTCAGCTTCGAGGTGACCGTCGACGGGCCCGGGCGGTGTGAGACCGTTCCCGTGGCGTGGTTCGGGGCGCCCGCCCGCGCCTCGGGCTACCGCGCCGGCGCCGAGGTGGTCGTCGTCGGCCGGGTGCGGCGGCGTTTCTTCCGGGCCGGTGGGGTTACCGCCAGCCGGACCGAAGTGGTCGCCGACGTGGTGTGGCCGGCCGGGCACACCAAGCGGGTGACGGTGGCGCTGCGGGATGCCGCAGCCCGGATCGAGGCGGCGCGGCAGACGGTGGCGTGAGCCCTTCTAGCTGGCCGTTATGGCGATCAGATGGGGCACCCAGGCGTTGTTGAACCGGGTGAAGAGGGTGACGAAAATGATCGGGCCGTGGGGCAGGGCGGCGATGCTGAAGGAGGACTGCGTGGGGGGCAGGGTTCCGGAGTTGACCAGGTCAAAGCCGAACACCGCCGTGCCCACCACCAGGTAGTAGCCCTGGGCGCCCGCGATGGTGGACCAGGTGAACGTGGTGGGGGTGGGCACATTGCGTTGGCCATTGGTGGGGAAGGTGAGAAGGCCCTGGGCGAGCCCAGCGGTGAAAGTGATGGATTGGACCCGGGTGAACGCCCCGTTGACCTTGGTGAACAACGAGGCAAAGAGCGTCCTGCCCGCGGGCAGGGTCGGGGTGGCGTAGGAGGATTGGGCGGGGGGCAGCACGGAAGAGATGGCCACGTCGGACCCGTACTGGCTGGTGCCCACGATCAGCAGATAGGCCTGGGCCTGGGGGATGGTGGCCCAGGTGAACGCCTTGGTGGGGTCGACGCCGGTCTGGCCGTTTTGGGGGAACGTGAAGGTGCCCTGGCCGGGGGCGGCGGTGAAGCTGACGGCCTGATAGGTCCAGCCGCCGTTGACCTCGGTGAACAGGGTGGCATGAAGGGGTGGCCCCGACGTGGGCAGGGCGGGAACACTGAAGCTCGATCGGCTCGAGGCCAGGATGCCCGAGTTGACCAGGTCCGCGCCGTAGATGGTGGTGCCCACCAGCAGGAGGTACGCCTGGGCTTGGGGGATGGTCGACCAGGTGAAGGGCAAGGTGGTGTCCACGTTGCTCTGCCCGTCGGTCGGGTAGGTCATGGCCGCCTGGTTGACCGTGAGGGTGAAGTTCTGCGAGGCGGGAGTGCCGATGCCGTTGGTGGCGCCAAACGTGACGGGGTAGTTCCCGACCGACCCTTGGGCCGGTGCCCCGCTCAACGTCCTGGTGGCGCTGCTGAAGGTCACGCCTGATGGCAGGGTTCCCGTCTCGGTGATGGTGGGCGCCGGAAGGCCGGAGGTAGTGACGAGCAGCGACCCGGCCACACCCACGGTGAAGGTGGTGGCGGCGGCACTGGTGATCACGGGTCCGTCGTTGACGATGAGGGTGAAGCTCTGCGTGGCCGCGCTTCCGACGCCGTTGGCGGCAATCACGGTCAGCGGGTACGTGCCCCCGCGACCCAGTGCCGCCGTCCCGGCGAGCGTGGCCGTGCCGTTGTTGTTGTCCGTTAGGACCACACCGGCCGGCAATGAACCGGTTGCGCTGATCGACGCCGTCGGTGAGTTGGTGGTGGTGATGGTGAACGTCCCGGGCGTACCGGCGACGAAGGTCACCGCGGAGGCGCTGGTGATGGCCGGTGAGGCGATGATGGGATGGGAGACCAGGCAGCCGCCGGTGCCCCCGTTGAAGTCATTGGCCCAGGTGGACTGCACCGCAAAGGTGCCCGTTGCCAAGGTGAGGTTCCGGGACGCGCCCTGGCTGGGGCCTTGGATCCAGGAGCAGAGGTCGCCGTTTTCGTTGGGGTTCGGCTGCGTGTCCAGCCAGCCCCCGTTGGGGAACTGGTCGGTGATGACCTCGGCGTACTCGTGGCCGCCCACGATGGAGATCCCGTCGAGGGTCCCGGCCGAGCCAGGGTTGACGAAGTTCTCGCCGCAGCCTGATCCCGCGTCGGTGAGGTAGGGCATGTTGGTGAAGGCCACCGCGATGGATGAGTTCACCGCCCCGCCGCCGGGCAGGCCGGGGTCGCCCGACCAGTCATGCCAGGCGCAGAAGTGGCCTTGGGTGAAGCCGTCGGGGTCGGTACCGGTGGGGGAGACGATGAAGTACTGCGCATTGCGGTTCGAGGCCTGGGTGGTGTTGTTGAAGTGGACGGCGGCAGTGACGGCCTCGGCGGCCAGGTCATGGGCGGTGGCCGAGGCGGGTGCGACGACGGCGGCGTCGGCCCACACGCCGGCGAGGGCGCCGCCGGTTGGGTAGCCGACATGGGCCGAGTTGGCCGGGCAGGTCTGGGCGAACAGTGCCACGCCCTCGCAGTACTGCGTCATGACGCCGCTCCAGGTTTCCGCGGCGGTGCCCAGGCCCTTCAGGAATGCCTGCAGGACGGGAGCCATCCCCATCGGGTCTCCTGTCAGCGTCCGGTTGCCCTGGGCGTCGGTGCCCAGCGAGCCCCACTGGGAACCCCAGAAGACCAGGTAGACCCTGGGCGCTCCAGTGGTCACACCGACGCCGGCATTGCCCCCGCCGTAGACAAGGTTGGCGGTCGATGCGGCCGGGCTCGGGCTGGCCGCCGGGCTCCGAGTTGCGCCCACCCTGGGCACCGGCCCGTGCCGGTAAGCGGTCGAGCCACCCGCCGGGGCCGCCTGTTTCTGGGCCGCCTGTTTTTGGGCCGCCGGGGCCGCCTGGGCGGCCCCG
>JALYXV010000309.1 GCA_030947025.1 Actinomycetota bacterium
GGCCCAGGCAGCCCCGCTATGCAACCGTTGCGGGTGGTCGCCCGCCGCGATCAGCAAGATGGCCGCGATGTCGGGGCCGACACCAGCGACGGCCGCAACGCCGGGGCCCGCACGGCCATGAGCGACAGGATCAACTCGTCGTGGCGTTCCATCTCCTCGGCGAGGTAGGCGGCCCGGCGAGCCAGGTCGCCCAGCGTCACACGGGTGGCGAACCCGACCACGTCGTCGAGACGGGGGCGCATGGCGGAGGCCTCGGTGATCAATGAAAGCGTGCTGTGACGGGCGAAACGGGCTCGGATGTCGTCGGGGCCGGTCATGATCAGGGCCCGCATCTGGTTGATGGTGGCGGTGCGGCCCCGGCGGGCGGAACGCTTGGCCACCATGTGTATGCGGATCGCCTCGACGTGGCCGTCTCGTCCCTTCGATGACCCCTTCGCCCGGCCCGACAGAGCGGCCCGGGCGGCGCTAACGGCGTCGAGAGGGTCGGACTTTCCCTGCTGGCGGGCGCTGCGATCGGCCCGGTCGACCTCGACCACCGTGACACCAACACTCGAGAGGTGACGGGCCAGCCCGGCGCCGTAGCTGCCCGTGCCCTCGATCCCGACTCGCCCCACAGTCCCGAAACTTGCCAGCCAATCACTCAACGACTGGTATCCCGCTGCCGGTGGGGAAACTCTCCACGCCCAGCAGCGCCGATCGAGTCGAGCGCAGCCGCCACATGGACGTCCAAATGGGGTGTCGACACCGCCGGTCACGGCACAAGAATCTACGATGGTCATAGCCATCCCTTTCATGCTTGAGGGGTGGCACGCACCTGCTGGACGATCGGACCTTGACGGTCACACCTCTTCACAGGCGTGGCCGGCCAAACCGTCCCCGGTGGGTGCCGGGAAACCTGGGACCCGGCCGACAAAAGGCCTTGAAAAGACAACCGACTCGGCGTCAACCGGTGTCGCCCGCCAGGCCGGGACCCAGGACTCTCGACGCTACGGCACCGCACCCCTCAGATCAGGGATGGGGAGAAGCTCATAGACCCATCATCCCTGGCACTTATGGGCGCTGTCCGAGGCGTGTTCAGCCTGGTCGAGTGCGGGGTTATGAGCTATGTCGGCCGGCCAAAAGGGTCGAAGAACGACCGTTCGGTGACCCGCACAGCTGGCGGCTCGCAGCTCTGCCCGGCCGGCCCCTCCCTCGCCCGCAGGACTGCGCCAACCTGGCCGCCCGGGGTGGTGTTCCCGATAGGAGGTAGCCTCGGAGCGTGGCCATGGAACACGAGGTGCCCGCCGACATCGAAGCGGCAGTCGAGCGCGCCCGACAACGAGCGGCGAAAACCGGTGAGCTCCGTCCCGGATCGAGCCGCTCGTTCCCCGTCTCGATCCCACAGGAGCTCGCCGACTTTCTCCAGCGAATCCTGACCGACGGCACCTACGCTCAAGCCGTTGAACGAGTCGGGCGGGAAGACCCCAATCTCGCAGACATCTGAACCACCCGAGTCCCAGTGCCTACCGTCGTCGACGACGCCACGCTGCTCGCCATCCTCAGCGGCCGGGCATCCGCCGCTTTGGCCGAGGAAGCCCGAGCCGGTCAGGTACTCATAACAGGATCTTGGTACTACCGACTTCATCGAGCCCTCCATGACCCTGCGTCCAGCGGATCCCTGTCCAATATGGTCGCCAACTTGGCAGCGCCAGCCAAGGATGCACTCCTCATAGCGCTCGATGATCTGCCACCGGAGATAGTCGTCCCGGGACCCCGCCTGCTTGTCCCAGTAATGGGGACGCTCAGCTTGCGACGGCGCGTCAACCACCTCACTGCCGAAGCGCTTGCCGCGGCCATGGTCAGCGGAGCGGCGATTCGAGTGACCACCGATGCACCCCTTCTCCGAGACGCATGCTATGAGCTCGGCATACGCTTGGATCTGCTTCCTGCGTTCGCATGATCGCTTTCAGTTTCAGTGCAACGTTCGGTTGATTTCGGGTAGTTCGACTGCCGGAGCGCCCAACGGACCTATGCGGTCGGCGAAAGAAAGCCGCTTGGTCAAATCGCTTGAGCATGATCGGACGGAAAGTCGTGCAACGAGGGAAGGTCCGTGCCGGTTGGCTCGTGGCCTCGATCTTCCCGACGACGTAATACGCCGGCTGCGGAGAAGAAGCGTGATCCATCGCCACGGTGTTTGGCCGGACGACCGATACCGTCACTGCTGGGTCCATCCTCCGCGGCCCCGGGGCGGGCCGGTTGGGATCACAGGTCGCCGGAGCGCGCCATTCGGTGACGCCGGCCTGTGCGGTGCTGTCGGTGCCCGGTTGCTGACCGCGGTCGGGGGGGTGACTTTGTGTCCGTCGACCGTGGCGCAGGGGCTGTCGCTTGTGCCGTAGGTGTTGGCCAGCCACTGGTTGGGACACGATGGCGGTTGGGAACCGCCGTTGTCGGTGAGGTCGGAGTAGTTGCAGTTCGAGGTATTTATGATGGGGTTGAACCCGTTGCCGACGGCGGTGTT
>JALYXV010000311.1 GCA_030947025.1 Actinomycetota bacterium
GGGGGGGGCGGCGGCACCGGCCGCTCATCTCATCGCTCCCGGCCCGCCAACGGCACCAGCCACCCAGCCGCCGCCCCCACCGCTCACCGCCGACCAGATCCGCTCGACCGCCGCCCGTTGGGTGGCAGCCATGTGGTCCCGCCCCGCCGGACGCGGCCCCTTCGCCTGGTTGGACCAGGTGGCCGACATCACCTCGCCCGACCTGCTGGCCGAACTGCGAAGCGCCCGGGCCACCCTCGACGACCAACTGACCCTGTCAGTCACCGTCGACATCGACGGCGTCTACCCCAGCGCCGTCGACCCGGCCACCGTGACCGTCACCTGCGTCGCCCACCGCCGCGTCGCCGCCGGCGTCGTCGACCAGCCGTGCGCCACCACCGTCACCGTGGGCGCCGCCCCAGACGGCCACCCCACCGTCACCGCCGTCCAATGACCACCCGCCTGACGCCGCACGCCGGCGCCGCCCACGACGAGAACGGTCTGGTCGCCCTGGTCGTGGTCGCCATCGTGGCCTTCGTCACCGCGTTCGCCCTGGCCGTCCCCTTCATGTTCGCCCTCATCGCCAGTCCCGCCAACGGCGCCGGCATCGCCCCCAGCGCCCCCAGCGCCCTGGCGCTGTCGGAGATCCCGCCCTACCTCCTCCCCCACTACCAGTCCGCCACCGCCTGCACCGGCCTGCCGTGGCAGATCGTGGCCGCCATCGGCTACATCGAGTCCCGCCACGGCGAGGGCCGCGTCGACCCGACCACCGGCAACACCAACCCCCCGATCCTCGGCCCGGCGCTGGACGGCAGCGCCGGCAACATGGCCATCCCCGCCACCGCCGCCAGCGCCGCCTACACCGGCGACCCCCGCTGGGACCACGCCGTCGGACCCATGCAGTTCCTGACCTCCACCTGGCAGGCGTGGGGTGTCGACGGCTCCGGCGACGGCGTAACCAACCCCAACAACGCCTACGACGCCATCGCCTCCGCGGGCCGCTACCTGTGCGACGGCAAGCCGACGCTGGACTCGGTCAGCGCCGCCATCCGCCGCTACAACAACAGCGCCCAATACGAGGCCGACGTGACCGCCAAGGCCATCGCCTACGGCATGAACACCGCCGGGTCGTCCCTAGGCGGCGCCGGTGGGACCCCGTTCAGCCCCGGCACCACCGTGTCAGGCGACATGGCCACGGTCATCAACTTCGCCCTGGCACAGCTCGGCAAACCGTACGTGTGGGGCGCCACCGGCCCCGACAGCTACGACTGCTCGGGGCTCACCCAAGCCTCCTACGCCGCCGCCGGCATCCACATCGGCCGGGTCACCACCCAACAAGCCACCGACGGCGCCCCCGTCGACTGGCACGCCAGCCCGCTGCACCCCGGCGACCTCATCTTGATGGACAACCTCGGCCACGTCGGCATGGCCCTCGACGCCACCCACATGATCCAGGCCCCCTACACCGGCACCGTGGTCCAGATCTCGCCCATCCCCTTCTCGGCCATCGACGTGGTCCGACGAATCATCTCCAGCTGAAGGAGCCGCACCCCATGACCAAACCATCCCCAGCGCAGCGCCCCCGACCCGTCCAGCTGCGACTGGCCACCGACGACGACCCCGACGAGCTCACCGCCGCGTTGACGAGAACAGCGCTGCACCTGCTGGCCATCCAAGAGGCGTGCCGGTTCCTGCTCGACATCGCCGATCGACGGGTCGCCCTCGACGACGAGACCATCGACACGCTGCGCAACGCGCTCAACACCCTCGACGCCGCCGGACCCCTCCCCGGCCGTCTCGGCTACCTGACCCGCCAACTCAACGTCGGCCCGAGCCGACCGTACAACGACGTCGTCGACGACGTCGCCTTCGCCGTCCACCTCGAAGGCCAGGCCCGGCCATGACCCAACCGGCCCACGCCACCACCGCCATACCACCACCGCCGGGATTCGACAGCGTCGCCGGCGTCGACGACCCGTGGCTGTCCACCGCCTCCGACCTGGTCGCCACCCTGAGCGAAGCCCAAGGCAAGGCGGTCACGCTCGTCCCCACCGGCGACCCCGACCTCGACCGCGACGGCGGCCTCGCCCCCGGGACGCTCAGCGCGATCGTCGCCGCCCCCGGGCCCGCCGCCACCATCGCCATGGTCGCCGCCGCCTACCACGCCGCCTACCACCACGCGCTGACCACCATGGTCTACCCGCTGCGATCAACCCTGCCGCAGATCGCCCGGCACCTCGCCGCCATCCACCACGGCGCCGAGCCCACCGCCGACAGCGCGGCGCGCGCCGCCGCCGAACTTCGCGACTGCCCGCTATACGTCACCGTCGGCTCACCCATCACCGTGACCCGCATCCACTTCGACGCCGTCGACCCCGACATGACCGCACCCAACCTGATCGTCGTCGACGCCGTCGACCTACTCCTGCCGTCGGGGGCGGCCCGAGACCTCAAACACCTGGCCTTGGAGCTCAACGTGGCCATCTTGTGCTCCACCACCGTCCACGGCGTCGCCGGTAAGGAGGTCACCGCATCCGATGCCGGCGCCGACGTCGCCGCCGCCGCCGACACCATCATCGCCCTCCCGTCCCAGACGGCGCCAACAGGCACCACCACCGGTGGCGGCTGGCAGCGCACCACCACCCCGTGACGCCCCAACGGACACCGGTCGTATGCCCACACCCCGCCGCGCTGGCCACCGCCACGCGATGAGCGAGCAGACGGGAACGCACCACGCGTGCGCCGCCACGGTCGCCACCCGGCGAGGCCCGAACCCGAGAGGAGCACCCGAGATGACCGACGACGCAGCGGGCCCCGCCCATCCACCCGCAGAGAACCAGCTACTGATCCAGGCCTGCATCCCCGCCGAATGGGAGACCGACGTCCTCGAGGACCACGTCGCCCAAATCGTCTTCGACCCCTACTCGTCGTACCGACCCGACTGCGCCCTGTGCCGGCGGGCCGCCGCGGCCGGCCTCTTCGCCATCCTCGACGGCCTCAGCCCGACCGGCCCAAGAGCCGGCTCACGGTTCAGGATTCCTGAATCCTGGCTGGGGGCCGACCTGACCGCCGGGGTCGACGACAACGGCACCAAGAACGCCGTCAACCCCGGCCGGCCCGAGGCGTGCGAAACCCCGGTGGTCGACGGGGTCGCCATCGAATCGTCCAAATGGCACGCCGGCCGGCAAGCCCGATGACCGGCACCCGAGCCCGGTCCTGCACCGGCAAGTTGCGCTACAAGAGCCGCGGTCGCGCCGAGATGGCGTCGAGCAGTCGTCAGGATCGAGGTGCCGCCGAGTGGACGGTACAGGTCTACCGGTGCCGGTACTGCAACCGGTGGCACATCGGACATCGCCTCCCATCCCCCCGACAGAAGAAGGCGGCCAACCGGTGACCCACGACAACCCCGACGACCGTGGCGCCGAGAACAGGACCTCCCGACAGGCGCTTCGGCCGGCCGCCCCCGCCGCCCCCAGGCTCGACGGCGACCCCCTAACAGTCGCACTGCCCGCGGCCGGCTGGCGGGCCGTCGTGGCGGTGCTCGACTGGTCCGCCCGGGACAACGCGGCACGCGGTCTCGGCGCACGACACGCCGACCTGGCGGACGACATCGCCCGCCAGGCCGGGCTGACCCAGCGGCCGTCGCAGGAACGTCAACCATGAAACGCTCCGCGGCGGTGATCGCCGAACCGGCAGAACGCCAAGCGGGGCGCACCCATCGCGAACCGCCCCGAGCCAACGCAGCCGGTGGTTTGCCCAGCCACCCCCGCCTGCTCGTCGACGAGGTCGCCACCCGGGCCGCGTCACCGGCGGCGGTGGACGAGCGGGCCGCGAATACCGCCACGCCGACCACCGCCACGGGCCCGTGGCGCCGCCTGACGCAGAGCGACCACCTGACACAGAGCGACCGTCTGGCACTTGGAGCCGTGATGGGCGCCTACCCGGACAGCGCCGACACTGAGGCGCTGAGAACCCTGGCTGTGGAGGCGGTCGTAGCGATAACCGAACACGCCGGCCGCTGGGGCCAGGTCGGTGCAGTGACGGCCCTGCTGGCCGTTTCCGGCCTGGACGGGAACGGCCCGGCGCAACGACGCCGAGCTGCTGTCGACGTCGTCGACGCGGTCACCTCGCCGCACGGCCAGGAGGCCGCACGGCCAGGAGGCGTTGGCGTGGCAGCGGTACTGGCGTTGAGCGCGCACCCAGCAGCGCAGGACGTCCCGGGGCGGCAAACGCCTCGGCGGACCTGGCCGGTTCGTCGTCTCCGCGGTGGCGGCACACGGGCGGAGGGCACGGCGATGCCGACGGGCGCCACGTTCGACCATGGCCAGCCCAGTGGCATGCGGCCATGACGGTTCGACAACTGATCGGCGACATCCGAGACACCGTCGCCGCCATCCCCGACGCCTCGGTAGACCTGGTATTCACCTCGAGCCCGTTCTTCCAGCTGCGCTCCTATCTGCAGGCCGATCATCCCGACAAGGCCAAAGAGATCGGCGCCGAGCCCACCCCCGGCGAGTTCATCGACGCCCTCCTCGACGTCGTCGAACTCCTCGACCGACCATTGGCCCCGCATGGCTCCATGATGTGGGAGCTCGGCGACACCATGTCGGGATCCGGGGGCGGCGGGGGCGACTACCTGCCAGGCGGACGTCGCGAGGGACAGCCGCAGCACTACGGATCGGCGGCGTCCATGCGAGAAGCCAACGCCGCCCACTGGCGACAAAAGGACGGACGGGCCGAAGTGACCGGCCCGGCCCCGTCGCCGCGCCCTCTGAGCCCCCGGCCGAAATACGCCGGGCGGGACCCGAAGTACCACGCGCCCGACCGCGACGGCGACGAGGGGGCCGGGATCATCCCGGTGCGGACCCACTCCCGGCGCCAGGTACCCGGTTGGCCACTGGACAAGTCCCTGTGCATGATCCCCGAACTGTTCCGGGTGGCCCTCACCTACGGGTTCAACCCCCTGACCGGACGGCAAACACCCCCCTGGCGGGTCCGCAACGTGGTGCGCTGGGCCCGCAACAACCCCGCCGTCGGCAGCCTCGGGAGGCGCAACGTGGAGCGCGGCACCGGCGACGCCCGGTACCGGCCCGCCACCACCGACCTGGTCGTGATCTGCCGGGACCGCCACCGCTACTTCGACCTCGACGCCATACGCCCCGCCAACATCGCTGGCGCCCCGCCGATGGACCACTGGTGGTTCGACGACGACGACTGGTACCCCCAGGACTGCTGGGCTGTCAACACCCGGCCGTACAAGGACGCCCACTACGCCACCATGCCCGTCGACCTGCCCATGGTGCCCATCAAGTCCATGTGCCCGGAGAAGGTCTGCACCATCTGCGGCCGGCCCCGCGAGAGGCTGGTCCGCCGGCAGCGGTCCCGGGCATCAGACGGCCTGTCGAACCCGCCTCGGGTGCCCCCGACGCGGGCCGACTCGTCCGCCGGGACGACCGGTATCGGGCGTCGCCACGCTGTCGTCACCTCCTCCAACACGCTGGGCTGGGCCGAATGCGGCTGCGGCGCCAGATGTCAGCCCACGACCTGGGTCACCGTCGCCGAAGCCGAACTCGACGAACACGGCGACGTAACCGGCCGGACGCTCAAAGTCCGGCGGGTGCACGAAGTGGGCGCCTGTCACGATCCCAGCCACTGGCGGCCAGGCATGGTCCTGGACCCGTTCGGAGGCGCCGGCACGACCGCTGTCACGGCGCAGCGCCTAGGCCGGGACTGCATCCTGGTCGACCTTGACGACAGAAACGCCCAACTGGTCTACAACCGCATCGCCCACGACCTGACCCTCCCGATCGGCGCGCCAATCAACCAGCGCAGCCAACTCGACCTGTTCGCCGGCGAGGCAGAACCCGCCCGGAACGGGTGCCGCTAAGGAACGTGGCACCCGCCGACAACTAGAATTGCATCTATTTCCGGCTCACCTGCAACACGGTGGCTCGGGGTAGCGGGGAGGGTGTGTCATCGTCACCCACCCCAGGATTCCAACCAGGACAACAAGGCACAGCACGATCAGGCCCAGGTTGTTCACCACGACATCGGCCAGCCAATAGAGTCCAGCGGCCAGCAGATCGAGGGCCGCCATGGGGAATCGTTGTCTCGTGCCTTCCGGCACTATCGGCGAATCAGTGGTCACGATTTCTCGCCCTCCTCGCGCCTAGCAGCTTCCCCGCCTCCCGGTCTGCCGACGGCCGATCAGGATCGACGGCTGTTGTGCCGAGGTCGCCACCTGGCGCAGAGGGCAACGGGGGGACCGGGTTTTGGCGGGATAACCCGCCCCCCCTTCAGGCGACGACCTCGGCACAGCAGCCCGGCCTGATGACCGCTTGGGGCGGACCGGCGCTCAGCGCCGGTCCCGTCCGGGCTCGGGGAGGCGACGGCGGTCGGCCTCCCGGCGGGCCGCCTCGGCTGCCTGTCGCCTCCGCTGCTCCTCGGCTCTCGCCTCGGCCTCCGCCTGCGCCCGGCGGGTCGCCTCGGCTTCCTCTTGGCGGCGCTGCTGGTCGCGGCGCCAATGGTTGTCGTCGTTCACCTTCGGTCATCTCCCTTCGGACTATTTGCGACTGGTGCGGAGAAGTTCGTTACGCAGCGCCGCGATCGCCGGTCCGATCCTCTCGCCCCGCGATGTAGTCACTCCCACGTACTTCTCATACACGTTGAGGGCGGCACGGCGATCGCCGCCATCGATGCAGGCCTGCATACGCAGGCGGATCAGCTCCTCGTTGTTCGGGATAACTTCCAGCCCTACCGTGGTGGCGTCGATGGCGGTCTCGGTCTGGCCTGCCTTTAGGCGCTGCGCGGCCAGCTCGGTAGCGACCGCGCTACCCAGCATCGCCAGGTTGGTGCTCAGATGATTCTCGTCGGCCCACAACCACTTCTCACCGGCCAGGGGCGCACCCCGAACCAGGTGGAGGCCCCCTGCGAGTGCCTCGGTGGCCCCAGCCGCGTCGCCAAGCCGCCTCGCGAACGCAAGACGGTCAGCCACCAGGTCATAATCCGAAACGATCTTGGGGCTCAGCAACAGCCGAGTCGCCGAGGTGGTGATGAACTCCTCATCGGGCTCGTCGGCCAAATTTCGCAACAGTTTGCGGGCACCCCACAACGCGTTGCTCATCGTCCGACCGGCAACCTCGTCACCGCCCCACAACGCCTCCCTGGCACCACTGCGAGTCGCAGTGTGACGGTGAGTCACCAACCACGCGAGCAACTCCAAGGGCTTGTCACGGCCGCCGTCATCAAGTGCGACACCGTCGCGGTTGATCGCGTCGGGCGGCCCGAAAAGACGGACCATGACCGACCACTCGGGTTCCACGTAGCGAGACCCCACAGGTTCGGGCGGCACCGACAGATCCGGCATCGTCGGCACGTCGCCCGGCTCAGGGGCAGCCGACTGGTCCGCCGAGTCCGCCGGCTCCTCCAGCGCCGTAACGTCTCCGTCGAGCCCGGCACCGTCTCCGTCACCGTCCAGATCGGCAGTCTCGGCGACGGATGGTTCCGCACTCTCGACACGGGCAGGCTCGCCGACACGCTCTGCGACGGTGGGCTGCAGGAAGTGGCCGGCGTCGAGTGACATCTCGACCGGTTCCATGTCCGCGTCCGCCAGGTACGCCGCCAACTCCCGCAACTCGTCAGCCGCCATCTGGACCGGCCGAACTTTCAGGCCAAGAGGCTTCAACTCCCACCAGCCCGACCCGGGGTCGACCAACTCCAGGCTCCAGACTGCGTCAGCGCCGGCACACACCACCGCCGCCCCCTGACCGCCATCACCGGCAAGGCGCTCGAGGCGGGAGACCTCCTCATTCGTCAGGGTGATGCCCGCCACCACCACCACCGTCGGCTCCCAACCGCAATCGGGGTCGATCGCCCGTAGCCGGAACGACGAGCCCGACCCGCGTTCCGCTATCCCCCGCACCACCTGCTTGGCCGTCATCTCCGCCTCATGCAGCAACGACTCGACCGACCTGGCAACCACGAAGCGATCCTCGACGTCACTCAGTCCCGACGAGTCGAAGCCAAGGGTGAGCACGCGACACAACTGGGTAGCCGGCGACACCGCCAACGTGGCCGTCAGCGCACGCGCCACCTGACGCACCGTCTCGGCGGTACCGGCCAACCCCAAGATTCCTACCGCCTCCAAGTCCACGAACAACTGGGCACCGTCGTCACAAACCCCGATCTGGACCAACGCCGGGCAGGGCGTCACGAGCGGATCAGGTTCAGGAAGTTCAGCGCAAGGATCCAAGGCCCAGAACAGATCGTCAGTCGCCGTCCACGGTGCCACTGGTTCGGCCACCGAGAACAACTGGACATCTATCCGGCCGTCAGGATGACGCAGAAGCACCACAGGGCGCAGCCTGCTGTCGCCGACTGTGGCCAGGTGGTACAGCGCCGCCTGCACGCGGTCGACGGCCGCCATGTCACTGGCAGCCCGCACCGCGGTGGTCACCGGCGCCACCGTCGGGTCGCCAGGTGGCATCACGAAACCGGGAAGCGACTGGCGCAAACGCCTCGCCCGCCGCCGCTGCGCTTCCACGAGCGCCCAGGTGGCGAGCAAGGTGGCGCCGCCACCCGCTGCCCACGGCAGGAGCCACCCCGGGAGAGACTCCCGCGGGAGCGCCCGCCCTCGATTCCGGGCATTGTGCGATCCGCTCCCCGATACGGAGGGCTGTTGCAGACCCACTGATCTGCTCGCCGGAATCGAGGTGGCCGGAATCGACGTCGCCGGAATCGAGGTGGCCGGAATCGACGTCGGCGTCGACCCGGCACCGCCATTGCCGGGGGTAGTCGGACTTGCCGCCGGGGTAACAGCGACTTGACCCGCCGGTGCCGATGAGACCGTCGGGGAAGCCGCTGGCGCAGGAGCCGCCCCGGCTGGAGCGGCACCCACCACCAACGTGTCATGGGCTTCGGGCGGCATGATCAGCACCCAGCCGGGCTGGATCCAGTTGTCGTCCTGCAGCGAGCGGCCGTCCGCCTGGACCCGGCCGACGTTCAACGAAAAAATCTTCGTGTCCAGCCGCCAGTCGTCCAAGTGCCGCTGCGCAATCACCGACAGGCAGTCCTCGACCGAGCCGGGCGACGACGGATCCCAACGCTGCACCACCACCACCTTGGTGCCCGCCGGCAATCCGGCGAACCCGTTGGCCTCACTCGGCGCCGCCGGGTTCGGGGTCGCCGAGGCCAACACCGGCACGGTATGGACCAGCACCCCGGGATGGGCCAAGTGCCGCCGCACCCCCGCCGGCGCCCTGACCGCCTCCTCGCTGTCGGCGCGCCCCGCCCGCCCCGACGAACGCGCCCGCGCCTCCACCCCCCGTTGCGGGCGCACCGTCTGGACCACGGCCGGACGGCGCATGGTGGCCGCCGACGCCCCCGAGGCGCTCGCCGCCACAGTCGACGCCAGCATCGACACCCCGACCGCCCCCTCGACCAACTTGCGGACCAACGGCAACGACACGAACCGCCAGCCCTGTCCCGCCGGCCGGCCCTCCCGGCGCACCAGGGCCGCCAACAGATAGGCGACCGTCGACGCCAACAGCCACCACCCGGCCACGATGCACACCAGCCGGGCGATCGCCCACAACGACTCCTGCGAAGCTGTCTGATGCAACCATGGACCCAGATGGTGCAGCGGCACCGACCCCAGATACGGGCCGGACCAGTACAGAACTACCAGGAACACGACCTCGAGGGCCAACATGCCCAACACCTGCCCAGCCGAGCGCAGCCAACGAAACATCTACACCGCCTCCTCGTGCCGGCCGCCAGGGCGTCTCACCATCGCCGTCAACTCTTCGCCAGACGCCAGAGTCTCCGAACCGAGGCGTTCCCAACCCAGACCCTGGTAGTACTGGGCCAGGTGCTCATTCGCGGCCTCCAACACCAGCGTCCAACCGTGGGCGTCGGCGATCGCGTGCAACTCCACCATCAAGGCCCGCCCCACCCCCGGCCTCGACGCCGGATCGCGGGCCAGCGAATGCATCAGCCGGGCGTGCGCGGGGCGCAGCGCCCGTAGCCGGCCCCGGGCCTCACGGTCACGCCATTGCGACGGGAGTGCCCTCCCAACCAGGGCCAGCAACACCAGAGACGCCAGCGCCACTCCCCCAACCCCGGCTAGGAGGAAAATGGCGAACCACGTTGCAAACAACACCGACCCGGCCCCGACACCGCGGACCCACACCGCTGGGCTATCACCCCGACCCAGCAACACCACCGTCGAACCGTCCTCAGCCACATGGCGGTCCGACACAAACAAGCCCACCGCAAGAGTCGCCCGGCAGAACGCGTGCGGAGCGAACCACCACATTCCCCGACTGTGCGGCTTGTCCCAGAACGCGTCGGCCTCCACCTTCGACAGCCGCAACCACCCGCGCCCACGGCGCAACTCTGCCGGCGTCGCCGAGACTCCCCTGCTCAGCATGCGCTCGTACCCGACGGCGACGTGGTCCCGGTGTCGGCGGACCCAGGTGCCACCAGCACCGACCGCACCTCCTGCACTGGCCACAACAACTGCTGGGGCGCCTGCGCCACCTCCGGCAAAGCTGTGGTCGAAGCCTGCCCATAGCCGGTGAACGAATACGTCCCAGCCCACGTCACCGTCAACGACACCACGTACTTGCCTTTGGTCTGGTACGTGTAGGTGACCGACGGGGCCTGCTGAGTCCCTGGGCTGGACCCGACCATCAAATCGCCGTCGCCCATATCCCACCGGTACTTGACCGGATGCGCGGTCACCACCACCGAGTACCCCCGGATATTCACCGTCGCCGAAATTGGCGGGACCGGAGCATTGGCGACCGTTGTCCACAACCCGCTCTGCAAGCCGGTCAAACCCAGGTAACACGGATCATGATGGATCGTCTCATCCGGAAACGGGGTATGGGCCACCACCTCAGCCGGCGCTGGAGGCGGAGGCGGCGGAGGGGGAGCCCCGGCACCGGCAACCGGGCATACATCCTTCAACGGTCCAACAGGGTTCCCAGCTGCGTCGACCAACTGATACTGGACAGGCCGGGGATCAGGGCCAATGAGTGCAGCGCCTGGCGGTGGTTGAGGGGGGGGTGTGCCGAAACCCGCCCAAGGGGCTGTGGTGCCGTTGTCGAAACACACCGCATTCGGGTTCGGGCCAACCGCCCGCCACGTATAACCGGATTGATCTGACGCCGGCGGAGGCGCCCCTTGACCAGGAAGCGATACTGGCTGAGGACCACCTGGCCCGTTGCCTCCAGCGTCCGCCCCACCATTGCCGAGCCCACCAGTTGGGTTTATCGGCGGTGCGTCCGCCCACGCCTGAGCTACCGACAGCGCGAGCACCGCCATGATGGTGAGACAAACGCCAAGCGCAGTGCGTCCCGCTGGTTTCATGGCTGCTCGACGGATGCTATGCCGCCTGGCGGATTCAACTGGGTTATATCGGAGATCCGCCATTGGCCGTCGAGGGCGTTACTCAGCCCTATTGAGTATGCGACTTGCTTGTTGTCGTATGTGATCACAGTGTGCCCAGATGCGTCGAGCATCGAGGTGCCGTTGTAATTCACTACGATCGTCACAAGGCTCCCCGTGTAAATGGTTCGCCCGTTGAGGTGTCCGGCGAGTTTCGGAGCGATCTTTACGCCGACGTAGTCAATCTGGGACGGCTTCGGCGGGGAGTGCCAGTGGTTCGTCACCATCAATTGAAGTTGTTTTGTGTCTCCAGTGAAATCCGCCGAACTCTGTAGCTGATAGTTGGATACCAGCGTTGGGTCGGGATGGGTGTACAACCAGTCCTTGTAGTTAAAGAGCGTCCGCACAACCAAGTTCAGGTCACTGGTATTGATGGCCTGGGCGAGGGATGGCGCCGCTGCTTGGGCTGCAGGCCAGGTGGATGGATCTCCCGCTACTGCACCGGCGGCAGTGGACGTCGGCGTTGTGGTCGATCCGGATGTTTGGTTTGGTGCGGATGCAGCGGGGGTGGCGGGGGGCTGTGCGGTTGGTTTACTACCGCTGCCATCCCTAGTGACGGCAAAGACCACCGCACCGGCAAGTGCTGCCACCGCCACCAATGCAAGCGCGATCCGCCCAGTGAGGTTTCGGCGCGGTCCTTGCGGGCTGGCCGGCGGTGAGATCTGCTCGGTTTCGGGATTTCCTGAGATGATGGCCATCGTTCGCTAACTCCTTGCCGGTCCCGGCTCGACGACACCGGGGTCCGATTTGGGTTTCACTTGAATTGTGGCAGCTTGTCTCGCTGTCGCCTTGGAGAAATGCCGGTACGGCGACGATGATCGACGCCGCAGATCGTGATCCGGCCCGGCCGGGGGTCTCATGGTGGGCCGGCTCGGGGTGAGGCGTTGGCGGTGGAGGTGAGGGTGATGGTGCGCCGGCCGAGGAACAGTTGCAGGAGGGTGATGTGAACCTGACCGTGGAGGGTGACGGTGATGTTGTCGGGAGCGACGTCGATCTGGGGGTTGGGTGGGCCGGGGAGTCCTGTCTGGTTGGCCAGGTTTGCCGCCGCTAGCTGGGTGGCGCTATTGGGGTCGAGCACGGCCTTTCCTGTGGCCTTGTAGGTGGTGACGTCAAGGCCGCTGGCGCCGGCCGCGGCGGCGGAGTCAGCGGCGGAGTCGAGGGTGCGGGCTTGGGAGGTGACGTGCCACAGGTCGGTGCTCATCCCGCCGATGAAGAGGACCATGATGGCCATGCCCAGTGCCCAGAAAACGTCGAAGTAGCCGCGTTCGCTGCGCCGCCGGCTGACCCGGATGGTGGAAGGGGCGGCCGCCTTGGCGGACCTGGGGTGGTTGGCGGCGGTCGTTGGGTCATCCACCGGGCAGACTCCGATATTGGTCGACCTGCTCCGTTGAGGATGCCGTCCAGTGAATAGCGGCCGTGGTTTGATGCAGGCCGGGGAAGACGGTGGCGGGGATCAGGACGGTTACTGAGGCGGTTACCGTTGCGCCGCGGTTGAGGCTGCCGGTGTAGGAGGTCGTGACCTGGCTCGGGTCGAGGCCGTTGTTGATGACGATCTCTCTGACGATCTGGTCGGCGACGGTCGTGCCAGAGTTCCAGTCGGGGGCCGTGACCAGGGCGCGGGCGGCGTCGCGGGCGGCGGTCGTGGCGTCGCCTTGGCGTTCGGACCACGTCGGGAAGGAGAGGACCATGATCAGGATGGGGAACACCAGGAGGCAGACGGCGAGGGGAAAGAGGATCGGCGACGACATGCTGCCGGTCTCGTCGCGGTCACCGGCGCCGAACTGCGGCAACGATCGGATATTCCGACGGCAGCTCAACGCCTTCATCATCAAATGCTCCGAATCACGCTGAGCAGAGCCGGGTAGGCCATAACCATGGTGATGACGGCCAGCGCGATCAAGGCCGCTTCGATGAGGAGTCGGGTCTGAGTGTCCATTAGACCGCCCGGGCCGGGATGCGCTGTTGGGAGGCCATCGTGGTCATCCGCCGAGCTCGGTTCGGGTCCACCAGAACAGGCGCAGGACGGTGGGGTACAGCAGGGCCAGAGTGATTATGGCGACGGCGGTGGCGACGAGAACTTGGGTAACGAGAGGCTTCAATTGATGACCGCCCGGTAGAGGTACATGACGGCTTCGGTGATGCTGACGGTGAGGACAGAGCAGGCGATGATCAAGATGGTCGGCGAGGTGACGCTGTTGGCCGGGATGTTGGCGGCCGCTGGCGGTTCGGTGTTGCGTTCGGTCATGGGTTCTGCTCCAGGGGTGAGCGGCCTTGGACGCTGAGATGCCAGGTGGGTATGACTGGCAGCCACCCGGTGAGGGTGGCGGTTCCGGTCGCAATGACCTCGGTTCCGGTGGTGGTGCAGGTGACAGCGATGTTGCTGCCGAGCGGACCGCCCGCCAGGTTGGTGAGCACCTGTTGGGCTTTTGCTGGGCAGGCGTCGGGCGCGGCGCCCTGTTGGGCGCCGGCCCTCGCGCCTTGGTCGGCGGCGTTGCGGACGACGCCGCGCAGGTATTGGTCGACGATGAGGTTTGCCGCCCCGGTGAGTATGAGGAACGACAAGGTGACGGTGATCACGGTGATGATCCCGGCGAAGCCGGCCTCTCCTAGGAGATGCCGAGCTGGTTCTGGATGTAGCTGATGACCTTGCCGCCGAAGGTGTTCAGGAGTGCGAACAGGCCGACCAGCAGCACAATGCCCAGGGCCACCATGCCCAGCTGGGTGGTGACGTCGCTCAACCCGTTCTCGTCGCGCCGTGGGCGCAACTGGAAGGTGCGGTGCAAGTGGTTGGCGGCGGCAACTGCGAGGTGGGTCGGGCTGTACCGGCCGAATGACGGCCGGCGGGTCTGGTAGGTGAGCAGCACGGCAATCAAGGCCATCAGGCCCAAGGTGCCAGTCAGGTACACGGTCATGATCATTGCTCCATTCTTTGGGGTTGTTAGGGGTGGGGCTGTGACGCATTGGTTAGGGGCCGAAGATGGCCCGGGGTATGGGCGCTGAGATAAAGAGCATCATCACCGGGGCCATGAACACCAGGATCGGGATGACCATGGCGGCTTGCCGGCGAGTCGAGGCGCGGGTGATGTCCTCGCGTCGCTGGGCCCGGAGATCCCGGGCCAGCTGCAGGAGGTTCTGCGGCAGCGCCACGCTGCCATGGGTGGCGGTGGCCAGCAATCGGTAAAACTCCGTCGCCTTGGGTTCGGCCGACTCGCCGGCCAGGAGCGCGAAGGCGGCGGCGGCGCCGTAGCCGGCCGCGACCCGCTCGAGTGCCCGGCGGAGCTCGTCGACCACCGGACCGGAGCCCTGCTGGACGAGGTCCTGGATGGCGGTGAGGAGGGTGTCGCCGGACTGGGCGCGGATGGCGAGCAGCTGGGCCACGCTATAAAGGTCGTTGCGGATGCGTTCGCGGCGGCGGCGGATACGAACCGCGGTGCTGTCGGGCAGCCGACGGGCCCCGAAGAAGATGCCGACGGCCGCGAACACCAAGATCGTGAGGGTGGAGAATCCCTCGAGGTAGCCCATGGCGGTCAGTGCCAGCGGCACGCCGATCATCATGGCCAGGTGGCGGCGGCGGTAGTCCTCGACGGTCATGGGCCGCTCGGTCTTTTGACCCTCCGGGTCTTTGACTCGCACCGTGAGACCGGCCTGGCGTATGGCGAGGTCGACGTCGGCGTCGCTGCCGAGCCGCAAGAAGTGAGCGACGCGGGTGGCGGCCCTGGTGGCCAGGGGGCCGAGGATTCTTCGGGCCGCCTCGCCGAAGACCACCGGCTGCGGGCCGGGTGTGATCGAGGCTCCCAGGCGGGCCAGGGCCACGTCGGCGTAGGGGCCGACCCGGGCCTTGATGGGACGGCGGGGTCGGGCGATCGCGACGCCGACCGCCCACACCGCCAGGCCCGCGCTGACTGCGGCTACCACCGTCAGCGGGGTCACCGGGGCCAACCCCGCAGGGGCGGGCCGAACAACACGAAGAACAGGGACCCGACAGCAGTGCAGGCCAGGAGGATCGCCAAGTTGGCCACAGCCTGTGCCCACGACTCGGCCCACGACCGGGCGTAGCCGACCAGGACGCCCAAGGCGACCAGCACAGCCAGGACCGGACCGACGGCAGAGGACGGGGCGATCATCGACGCGGCGAGCATCACCGCACCGGCGACGAGCAACGCCACCAGCACGGCATGGCCGGGAGCAACGTCGTCAAGGACCATCAATGTCTCCCTTCGGGTTGGTCGTTCATCGCTGCGCTCCTTCGAACGAGGCTGGGGCGGGCAGCGCCGGGGGTGCCGGTTTGGTCTCGAAGACCCGGTACTCGGGAATCGGTTGGCCCAACTTGCGGACGCTGAGCATTCCCAACAGGCTCAGGGCGGCGCCGACGGCGACGACGGCGAGCCCGAGCCCCGAGGAGTAGAAGTCGCGGTAGAACCCCTCGGTGGCGCACAAGAAAATGAGGATCAGGTAGGGGACGGAGAGCGTCGCCCACATGTTGATCCTGGGCATGACGGCGGCGGTGGCCACCTTCTCGGCGGTGACGCCGTCCTCGGTGGTCTCGTCGGCCAGTTGGCCGAGAATGTCGACCACGATCTCCTTGCCTTTGCTGAACGCCAGCTCCAAGGTGAGCAGCACCCGGTCAGAGGTGGTGTCGGCCAGCTCGGTGCGGACCGTCTCCAGGGCCCGCTGGCGTCCCACTTGGCGTTCCAGGCGGGCGTAGCGTGCCATGGCCGGGCGCAGCGGCTCGGGGCCGGACACGGCCAGCTCCTCGAGTCCCTGGTGCAATGTCAGGCCCCGTTGGATGCCGGCCAAGAGGTGGCGGATCGCCTCCGGCCAGGCGCGGCCCTGGGCGGCGGCGTGCTTGCGGCGCTCCGCACCCCAGTAGGCGTAGGGCACGGCGGTGGCGGCGGCGGCGGGGATGAGCGAGACGATCACGGTGCGGCTCAGCGCGTAGCAGATCAGGAACGCCACCGCCCCGATCGCCGCGCTGACCCCGGTGAACTGGCGGGGGGTGACACTGGCACCGGCTTGGGACAGCCACACCTGGCGGTCGACGCGCCGCCGGGGCCGGCCGGTGTTGCGGCGCCGCCCGGACAGGTCGACGGGCCGGCCGGTGGCGGCCAGGATCCCGGTCCATATCGCCACGAACACGAGTAGTGCGCCGAGGAGCATCAAAACTGGATCGCCGCCCCCTGTAGTAGGTCGATGGTGCGCAGCCCGTGGCGGCGTAGGACCAGGTCGAAGCGGCGTTGGAGCACCTCGGGCAGCTCGACCTCGGTCCAGCGCAGCGGCGACTCCAGGTCGTCGCGGATAAAGATGGGTTGCAGGGTGACGCCGAGGGCGCTGGGTTGGGCGGAGTGGACCGAGATCTCCGTCACCCGCTGCAACGGTTTGCGCCGGTAGTACCGGGCCGAGTCGTTGTCCTCCCGGTCGACATAGACCACGACGTCGAGGAGCGTCGCGAACCGCTGGAGCAACTCGAAGACGCTCATCCCGGCCGCCTCCGGTGCGCCTTTGGCTGCGAACGCCACCGCGTTGATGGCCTCCGAGGCCGATTTTGAGTGTATCGCGCACCACAACGACGCCCCGATATTAGCGACTTTCGTGAGTTCCCATGCCTCGTCGCCCTGAAATTCGCCTTCGATGACGAGCTCGGGACTGGCGGTCTTAGTGCTCACGACCAGGTCGTACATGCTCTCGGCGGTGCTTGTCGCCCATTTGGCGCCGTCGATGATCGGCGCCGAAATTTCCCGGTTCTCCTCCAGCAGAATCGTCCGGATGTCGCCCGAGGCGCGAATCATGGCCGACAGCAGAGAGGTCTTTCCCGCCCCCGGCGGCCCGGCGATGGCCATGCTGGTCCGGGTGCGGGCCACCACGTGGAGCAGATTCGCGGCCGGCTGGGTGATGGAGCCAAGATCAACCCAGTCCTTGAGGACCATGTTGCGCTGCTCAGGGATCCGCAACACGAAGGAGATCTTTCCGTCGATGCGCGGCGCCACCGAGGCGCTGAGCCGGCCCAACCGGCCCGACGGCAGCTTGACCCGCAGACCGTTGACCCCGGGGTGTGTCTCATTGATCTCGGCGCCGGCGTCGGTGACGATCCGCTGGATGACCTCGTACACCTCGTCGGCGCTGGTCGGCTCGTCGATGGGCTGCAACGTCCCATCGGACATGCGGCACGTCAGGTCGTCGTCGTCGCCGCTGATCTCACGTACCCGCCGGTTCGCCAGCGCCGCAGCGAGCGGCCCGCTGCCCCGAATGGAGCGCACCAGGCGCTCGCGGACCGCCTCAGGGTCGGTCAGCGGCTCGGTCCCGAAACCGGGATCGGCGGTGCGCTGATACTTGTCGATCTGGTCGTCGATGAGGGCCACCAGGCCGTCGAGGTCGCCGGAGTCCAACACCCGCGTCTCGAGGATGCCGAGCACCGTGGTGCGCAACTGGTCGTAGGCGGCGGCCACTACTGCCCCTCCCCCGCCGCCGGGTCCCGCCGCGCCGCCGAGGTCGAGTCCGAGGCCGCCAATCGTTGGATGACCTCGTGCACCTCGTCGGCACTGGCCGGCCTGTCGACGGGCTGCAACGTGCCGTCGGGCATGCGGCACACGATCAGGTCGTCGGCTCCTGCGATCTCGCCCACCTCGGGGTCGGCCAACACGCCGAGCATGGACCCGGCCCGGTTGTCACGATCGTCGGTCGCCATTTACCTCTCCTCCTGGTCGGGTCTCGGGGTGATGTGGTCGGGGCTGAGGAGTGCCCGCAGCGCCGTCTCCGCCTCGGCGCTGAACCGGGCGATGGTGGTCAGGTCGTCGATGTGCCGGCCGTCCAGTTGCACCGGGCGCAACGTGAACCCGCACGCGCCGTCGAGGCGCGGCGGGCTCCACGCGCTGAGCGCCACCGGGCTGTCGAGTGCGGCCGCGCAGTCTCGGTAGCGGCACCGGTACTGAGGCGCCCCCCGCGGGCAGCGGTAGCTCATCGGCCGGTCCTGACAGGACGACTCCTGGGGGCACGTGCAGGCTGGTCGAGCCGGGCTCGGGGCACGACGGGGTAGCGGCCCATTTCGTCGGCCAGGGCGTTCACCGCCCGCCGCAATCCGCCGGCGGGGATCAGTCCGTTCCACGCCGCCTTGGCGCCGACCGCCTCGAGGGGCAACAGGTGAACCGACTCGAAGCCGCGCCAGCTGATCAGGTCGAGCTTGGAGCGCAACGTGTCGCCCAGCTGGGCGCGTACGTAGCGCGACCGGGGCACCAGCCCGAACACCGCCCACGCCGGCGTGTCGGGCACCAAGGTGCGCACCACCGACAGCCAGTTCAGCATCCGGGTCACCCCCTCAGGGTTCGGCGCGGCGATCGCCACGACCCGGTCGGCCACGTCAAGCGCAGCCCGGCCGGCCGCGAAACGGTCGTGGCCGCTATCGCCCGTGGCCGACACCACCGCGCCAATCTCGACGATGACCTCGCCGTAGGAGTCGCTGGCCGACTCGACCAGGCGACGAAAGTGGATCGGGTTGGCGGGCGGCGGGCCACCCGGGTTCGTGGACCCGACCACCACGTCCCAGCCGAGGCGGGGATGGGGGGCGCCGTCGTCGCGGCCCGGTGTCAGGCCGTCGGGAAATACCGGGTGGCCGTGGGCCACCAGCCCGAGAGCCCGGCTGAGGTGACGGTCGGGTTGCAGGCCGAGACGACTGGCCATCGAGGGGGCCATCTCGTCGGCTTCGATGACAACGGTGGTGGCCCGGCTCGACATCCGCTCGGCCAACAGGATCGTCGCCTCGCCCTTGCCGACACCACCCGACACCCCACTCACCACCGTCACCACCCCGGCCGGGCCGCCCCCCGCCGCCGGGGTGGTCGCGGTCAGGGGCCGGTGGCGGCTGGGGCCGAAACGATCGGGTGGGCGTTGCTGGCGGACGTTGGGGGTCGGCGCCAGACGGCGGATCGACTCCACGATCTGCGCCGGTGGTGTCGCCGTCGACAACACCAAATCGACACCCAGATCCCTCAGGAAATCCTCGCCCCGGCCGTTGACGTCGTCGTGGAGACCGATGCAGCGGATGTCGCGATGGCCGGCGGCGCCCACGTCGGCCGCGTCGAACAAGCAGACGACATCGTCGACGACGATCACGTCAACCCCGACCACACCATCGACGATGACGGCCGGGTCGCGCACCGAGATGGCCTCCATCCCTGACACGTGGTCGTGGATGTGGCCTCGCAGCGTGGTCGCCCACACACACTTGAGGCCGCTGATACCCACCACAACGTCGGCCACCGCGCTACCCCCCCACCCGAGTCGTGGTCTGCGTGCTGGGCTGGGTTGTCGGTATCAGCGGCACCGGCGAGGCCACCGGGTTGTCGTTGGTGTCGTTCGCCAAACCGGTGGTGCGGACCACCTCCACCACGCCCTGCGAGCCGCCCTGCAAGGCGGCCGTGAGCGCCAGCGCCCGCCCAGGGTCGACCGCCACCACGATGTAGTAGTTGGTCGACGCCGACCCCGAGCCGAGCCCGACACTCTTGGATGTGTTAGGAGCCACCGACAACACTTGGAGGCCCCGGGCGACATATTGGGCTTGGCCGCCGGTCGCCGCGATCACGTCGACCCGGTCGCCGGTGACGAGGTTGCCGCCGTTGGCGTGATCAGCCGGCACGGTCAGACTCATCGATCCCATGCCGGCGGTGGAACCGGTGGATCGCTGCACCTCGCTGGTGGTGATCGGATCGCCGGCATGGATCGACGTGGTGGCCACCCAGCCGCCGCCGGTCAACGACGACGCCGACACGATCCCGGCCCGAAGCGCCGAGCTGGCCGGGAGCCGCTGCAAGGTGACAGAGGACCCGTCGACGGGGGCCCCGGCCGGGATCGTCCTGGACGCCACCGGCACCATCACTACCTTCGAGCGGTCCTGAACGGCGGCGATGAGGACAACCGTGGCGATCACCGCCACGACCACAGGCACGACATGCCCGGTGGTGAGGCGTTCACCGAGCGACCGACGCCGTCGGGGCGGCCTGGAGGCCCGGTCGGATTGTTTGGACGACGACAGCGTCCTAGTGGCTGCAGTCACAACGGTGTCCTCCTAGTCGATCGCGGTCAGAGGGGTCAGCACCGACTCGACGGTGCGGCGGGTGGTCGCTATCGAACTCCGGTGAATGGACGGCCGAGTCAGCGCACGCGCGCCATGGGCGAGGGGGAGAGGGAGTCGGCGACGCGCGCCAAAACAACCTTCGTCGGCGAGGAGCAGCGATGTCAGTCCCTCTTGTTGCCGCACGTGTCCACCCCCCGCTGGCTGGGAGTCGCGCCATCCCAAAATGAGACGGTATGCCCTGCAAGGGGCGCCGTGTCGGACTTTTCGATCAGCGGTTCAGACTCATGACAGACTCCGAGCGCGACGGTGGCAACCACAGGGTTCACCGACAACCCCACCGGGTCGCCTGCTGATACTGCGTCTGTCCTCACCCGACCTCCCCTTGTCGGGGAGCGGGCCGCGCCTTCCCCGGCGCGACCCGCTCCTACCGGATCTGCGAGGAAGGCATACGCCTCCGAGGCGGCTGTCGCCAAAGACTGCCAGCGGCGCCGCGAAACGGACGGTACACCGAGAACTTCCCGAGCACAAGGTTTGTGTCGATCGTGCGGGCGCATGATGCTGTCCACAACAGAGCGACAGCGAACGCGCTTTTCGACGAGCAGATCCGGCGCACGCAATGGGGGCCACAGCCGCTGCATTGGATGGGTTGCGTCGAAATGATTGGCCCTCCAACCCTGCCGACACTCTTCACCCTTCGTCTTCTCCCCCGCCGGGATCCTCACCGCTACCCCCACAAGAGATATCCGGCAGAACAACGTCGCGCGGTGAAGCTAGACGCCAGCCGCGAGAATCGCGCGTGCTGCGGAAGCAAGCCCAAGAGATAACGGCGGCCTCAGACCGCCGGAGTTGACGGACCCGGTTAGCTCGGACTCGACCGTGGCGATGCCAGGCGGTGACCGGCGGCCTGAAGGGATCCCAATTGGACAAATGGCGGCGGGTTCCGGTCCGCGGCCACTCTACTGACGGCCGCCGTCGAGGGTCCCCACGACCTCCGTCAGCTGCGCTACCGCCACCTCACGCCGGGCCAGCTCAGCCCGTAAGCGAACTGTCTCCTCGTCCTTGGCGGCCAGAGTCTCCTCGAGCCGGGCCGTGCGCTCAGTGTCGGCCAGGCGACGGTATCCCTCCAGGACACGTTCCGGCTCCAGAAGCCGCGATGTCATCTCCACCGTCGCGGCCAGCGGCCCTCCTCTTTCGACCCGAACCCGGCAGGGCAGCAACGTCATCCCGCACGCCGAACTCAGGCGGGCCGAACGGACGTGGTCGCGTCGGCCGCCGAGGCCTTTGGCCCGATGGGCGGTGGCCGTGATGCTTGTCGTGGTGCTCGGGTGGGGGGCCAACGTCGCCGCGGCCGGGACGCACGCGTGGGCCGTCGCCCCGTGGCAGTGGCGCTGGCTGGCGGGAGAGTGGTGGAGGACCGCCCCTCCGACGCCGATCCGACCCGTACTGGCTGTGGCAATGACCTACGGCCGCCGGCGGGCAGCACGAACGCGTATGCGTCACTGGCATGTGTCCGGTGCTGCCGCCACCACTGGCTCCAGCCCGGTACCGGCGCACCGGCCCGGCCGGGTCCTACGGCGCGATCGGCACCGCGCTTCTCACGCGGCGACTTGTCCCCTCGCCGACAACGTCCGGCCCGACGGCCGCGTTGGCGGGTCTAGGTCGCCGAAACGCTTCGAGTGGGACGAAGCGCCTCGATCTGTCGCCGGCCGTGCTCGAGTGCATCCCACAGCCTCTCCCGTTCCGCCTCCAACTCGGCGATGCGCCGCTGACCGTCGGCCACCATGGCCAGCAGACGGTCCTCCCGCTCCTGATGCCGGCCCTGCTCCGCGAGCTCGTACGCGGCCACCAGGTTGTCTCTATCGGCCCGAAGGTCCATCGCTGGGGTCGGGCTCCGGCCCATCAGAATTGCCCGCTGCTCAACATCACCCCGCACGAACACCCACTGGTGGCTGTGATTGCGCCCCTGCCCCGGCGCCAGGCCCCGGACCTTCGGATTTCGCGCCTGCGCCAGCTTCTTTATCGCCACCGTCGAGCAGCCCAGCATCTTCGCGGCCGTCCCAACAGCCACGAGGTCGGCGCCGTCGGGCACCCCGCCCCCGTCTTCGTCAGGCAAGGCGGGACCCTTGCGCGGCAGGCACGGTTTCACTTTACCGTCCCCAACCGAAACCATCGGCCATCTCACCCCGCTGGGTTGCATCTCCTACCGGAACCAGGCGAAACCATCCCTCTGCCAGCCGCAACCCCGCGGTACAACCACGGGGACTAACTCCGAAGGGAGGGACAGCCCCCAGCGCGAAAACGGGACCGCAGTTGCGTGCGATCCCGTCTCACAACCACAGCAGCCTCACGACCAACACCGACATCGGGACTTGCTGGCACTCCAACTGGCCACCGATCCTACCGGTTCGAGGTCTCGGCGTGGCGGACGTTGTGGAGGCGCGCCCCAAGCGCAGCAACCTATGAGTCGCCCTCCTGTCCGCCCCCGCCCCCCGCTCTCGAGGCCCGCCACCCAGCCCCGGCGGGCCGACACCGCCTCGCCCGCGCCGGGCGCTTCGCAATGCCCTCACTGTGCTCCCCGAAGTCGCCAACTAGCCGGGAGTGGAACCTCGTATACCCAATCCTCCACCGGAGCGGCCGGCCGCCCCGAGGCTCGACAGCCATTCCGAGGCCGACACGGTGCCGCCACGGGCGGGGCCGCTATGAGCGTCGCTCCGCACGTCCAGCCCATCAACCTGGAAGGGGCGGCCGCCTAGCAGCCCATCACACCCCCCGCACACAACAGATGCCTCAGGTTGTTGGCCTGAGGCATCGAAGATCGTCGCTTTTGAACTCCGACACACCGGCTGCCAGGCCGGCCACGGGACCACCAAGAACGGTTCCCATCGTATCGGGGTTCGGGGCATCCGGCAAGCACCCTTGGTCGGCGCGCGTCTGAAGGAGACCCTGAACACGTTGGCTATGACACCCGGTGGCGAGGCGACACCCGCCCACCACCCCCACCCGGCGAAACCGACACGGCGGGCCCACGCGCCCCGGCGGGCAGTCGCATGGGCCTGGGATGTCATCCACGACCACGGCGCCGAACGTGCAGACGGCACCGTCGCCCTGGGCTACACCCAAGCCGAGCTTTCCGCCCTCTCCGGCTGGGGACGTAACGACGGGCGGGTCTACACCTACCTCCGAGACCTCGGCGACGTCGTGATCCGCAAACGGGGGGAGGTCATCCTCCACCGCCGCCGGCTCATCGAGCTCGAGCAAACCTTGGTGGTGAGGCCCCTCAGCGCCCGGACCGTCGAAGTCGGCCAGCAGCTCCTGGAGACCTTCGGTCGGCCCGCCGCCGACGGCACCATGACCCTTCAGGTCGACCGCGGTGACGGCAGCAGCCGGCCGGCCCAACTGGCAGACATGGCCGACACCTTGGGCATCAACCGGTCCAGCACCCACCGCCACGTCCAAGCGCTACGAGACAACGGGCACATCGCCGACGCCCGCAGGTCCCGGCCGACACTGCGTTCGGTACCCGACGACCATGACCCCGACGTGACCACCGATCGCGCCGCCGTCCTGGAGGCGCTGCTCGCAGTCGATGAGCGCATCATCGACGCCCACCAGCAGCTGCTGGCCGACATGACCGAACGTGACCGCCTCTACAGCCTGCTCGACCCGTCGGAATCCGCGGCCGCTTCCGCGCCCGTTCCGCGCCTTCCTGGCGCGCTGCGCGCCGAAAAAGGCGCGGATTCCGCGGGTCAAGGCGCGGACACTTCATCTAAAGAGGAGATGAGAGGAGTTGAAATGGATTTGAAGTGTGATTCACAACCTCCTCTCCTCTCCTCTCAAGGCGCGGAACCCGCGGACGGCGCGCCGAAAAGGGCGCGGACCCGAGGCGCGGATCGCGGCGCGGAGGGCGCGGAACCTCGGCCGGCGGTCAGCCTCGGCGATTCACCCGACCGGGACTGGCAGGCGGCCGACCTCGCCGAACTGGTAGCCGAGCTCATCGACGCGTGCGGCGCCGCCAACTGCCAAGCCATGACCGACCCTGCCGGCCTCGTGGTGGCGTTGGCCGGAAAGACCCGGGCCCAGATCGTCTACGCCCAGCGTCAAATCGCCCAACAGGTACGCAACGGAAGCTCGCTGCGAAGTCCGTTCGGGGTTTTGTACAAGGCGAGCCTGGAGAACAACCCCGGGTACTTCCCTCCCCCCCGAGCGCGGCCGGAACCGAAAGCGGTGGTCGTCGCCGACGCGCCAACCTGGACCGAACCCCCGGCGGCGGCCGAGGCGGCGGTGGCCGCCCTCGAGGAGAGCGGCGACACGGCGGCGCTCGACGACTTGGACCGCCATTGGGTCGCGGCTCTCGGCACCAGCGTGGCGGGCACCCAGAAGTGGGCGGAACGGGTCCGGGGCAGCCCGAACCGGCTGCACGCCGAGCGCGTCGGAGTGTGGGCCCGTCTCAACTCCGCCGACAGTCACCCGCCAGCCAAGGAGTCGCCATGAGCACCGCTATGACCCTCGACGACGCCCGCCGCCGCCCTCGCGGCACCGAGACCGGCCGAGTCCCCCCACACAACCTGCAAGCCGAGGAATCCCTCCTCGGCGCCATGCTGCTCAGCACCGACGCCATCGCCGCCGGCGTCGAGGGCTGCTCGGCCGATGACTTCTACAAGCCCGCCCACGGGCACGTGTTCGCCACCATCTGCTGCCTGTACGGCCAGGGTGAGCCGGCCGACCCGGTCACCGTGGCCGACGAGCTGCGCCGCGCCGGGCTGCTCGACGCCATCGGCGGTCCCGCCAGCTTGATCTCACTCCAGGCCAACACCCCGGCGACGACCAACGCCGCCCGCTACGCCAAGATCGTCGAGGAACACGCCCTCCTCCGGCGTCTCATCGGCGTCGCCGGCGAGGTGGCCGAGATCGGCTACAGCGTCCCCGAAGACGTCGGCCAGGCGCTCGACACGGCCGAGAACATGATCTTCCAGGTCGCCGAGCGCCGGGTCGCCGACACCTTGCGCCCCATCCCTGAGCTCCTCAGCGAGGTCCTCGACCTAATCGAGTCCCGCTTCCAGCGGGGGGAAACCGTCACCGGGGTCCCGACAGGCTTCCTCGACCTCGACGAGAAACTGGCCGGACTCCAACCCTCCACCCTCATCATGCTCGGTGCCCGACCATCGCAGGGAAAGACCGCCCTCGCGCTGAACATCGCCGCCCACGCCGCCATCGAGCAGCAGGTCCCGGTCCTGTACTTCTCCCTCGAAATGAGCCACAGCGAGCTCACCCAGCGGCTGCTGTGCTCAGAAGCTCGGATCGACTCCACCCGGATACGCAACGGACGACTCCAAGAGTCGGACTGGCCGAAGATCAGCCACACGGTCGGCCGCCTCGGTGAGTCGCCCCTCTACATCGACGACAATCCCAACCTCACCATCATGGAGATCCGGGCCAAAGCCCGCCGGCTCCGCAGCCGTCTTGGCTCGCTCGGCCTCATCGTCGTCGACTACCTCCAACTGATGTCAGGCCGGCGCAGCGCCGAGAACCGGCAAGTCGAGGTTTCAGAAATCAGCCGCGGTCTGAAAATCCTGGCGCGCGAACTCGACGTCCCCGTTCTCGCTCTATCCCAGTTGTCGCGCAACCTTGAAATGCGGGCTAACAAACGCCCGCAACTCTCGGACTTACGCGAAAGTGGCAGTTTGGAACAAGATAGTGACGTCGTGTTATTTTTGCATAGAGAGGAAACGTACGACCCAAAGCCGGAGAATCACGGTATCGCCGATTTGATTATTGCGAAATCCCGCAACGGCCCCACCTGCGACTTGACCCTCGGGTGGTTGGCGCCATATGCGCGCTACGCGACGGTCGCGAGGGTGTGAACTGCTGCTGCTGCTGCTGCTGCTGCTGCTGCTGTAGGGCGTCAATCTATTTGATCAATTGACGAGTCAAGGAATGTTGATCGATAGTACGTGACGGGTCCACTGATCTGGGTGGATACTCCCCTACCCTGACGACCCGACGTTCCGAGTGCCTGGACGGAATCGTCAACTTCCCTGACCTTGGCTTCCCCCCGTGGGGTCCGCCAGTGAGCAGATTCAGGCGGCCGTGAGTCTGATCATTCCGACCGCCTGAAGTCGTTGTGTGGCTTGTTGGGATCCCCCCCTATTTCAGGCGGGCCCGAGCGTGTCACGAGGCGCCGCCGCCCGGAAGTCGCGAAGAAGCGACAAGAACTGATCGGTAGGCTCCGCCGGCAAGGACCACAGGAGCATCTCGATGATCTCCACCTTGGTTGTCCGGACGCCCTGGCGGCGGAGCACGTGGATCAGTTCGACGACGTGGTCCTCGATGGGTCGGCGGACTCGTGCAGAGAGATACACATGGGGATCGGTCGGGCCGACCGCTGGGCGGGCCTCGTTGGGGACTCCCCTACCTGCAGGATCTTGTCGAGTGCGATTGGCGCTCGACGAGTCACGACTGGTGGAGCGGGCAGGGGTTGGCGAGACCGCTGTCGGCGCAGCTGGGTGCCGGCCCCTGTCAGGTACAGCGGGTAGTTGTGGTTCAACGGCGCCATCAGCTTCGGCGGCCGTCGCCACCGGCGCTTCGGGCTCGTCATGGGGCACATGCGGCTCAGGTTCGTGTCGAGATGCGGGAACGGTTCGTGTCCCGCGGACTAGTCGCCGGTCGCGCAGAGCCTGGACCCCGTCGGTAGCGGTGGGCTCAGCCATGATTAGCAACAACAGCGGCTAGCGCACGGAACTCGTCAGCTGCGCGAGATACCGCTCGCCCGGGATTTGGTTGTAAGACCAAGGCGGACCTCCGGATTCGTCGGCCGAGCAAGTTGTGGCGCGAGATGGGCTCGGCCACAGTGAGGGATGGGTGGGCTGCGGCGATCGCCTCGAGCTGATCGACGAAGCGAGTGGGTGGACTCAGGCCGACCATGTTGGGCGCCAGGATCAACGGGTGGTGGCCGAAGAGCCTGACAAGCTCCGCCGTGGCGGCCATCTCCTTCGGGGCGAGCACGACGGGAGAAACGATTACGTGGGCGGCAGCCATGGCCGCATCGGTGTACGGGTTGCTCCCCGGATGGGTGTCCACGACAAGGTACGGAAAGCGTTCAGCCCACTGCTGTGCCCAGGCCTCCAGGCAGTCCACGATCAGCCCGTCGGTCACGGTACAGGCTGCTAAGTCGGGATGACTGGGCACAAGGGCGGGCTGATGTGGACGATGCCGCGGTTTGGGCGGCCGCCCACTCGGGCCGTTCTCAAGGGCGTCAATGAGGGGGGCTGTGCGTTGTGCGCCGTATCCCCAAGCCTGGGTCGCTCCTCCCTCGTCCCAGTCCAGGTCAACAAGCACGCCACCGAGAGCGGCAGCCAACTCGTATGCGATCGTGGTTTTGCCAACGCCGCCCTTGGTGGCACTCACGGTGACGATGGTCGCTGACTTCGTCTGACCCGATAGCAACCGGGCGTCGCTGAGTGTGCTCATGCGCACAAGATTAGCCTCCTGTGCGCCCGCGCTCGGTGATGAGGGCAGTGTACGGGTCTTGCGCTCATGTGCCCGTGCACTCCTATGCTACTCGGCATCTGCGGCGGTGCGCCCATGCGCTCCTAGGTCGATGTGCGCATGTGCACATGTGCACATGCGCACACTACGCGGGGAGCGCAATCCCGGTGGGGAAGAGAACTCACTCTCTGACGAACCAATGTGCATCCCCCCCCCGGAACAGCGCGCAGGAACGGGCCCAAACGTTCATACGTTCGTACGTACGCACGTACGGATAGCACGCCGGTCGTTCGAACGTTCTGATACAATCCCCGCATGAGCGACACGCCAGTGGGGGAGAGGCCGGCGACCGGTGGCCGCCTGCGCCAATACGAGACCGATGCTGAACGGGCGCGGGCTTGGCGTGAACGCACCCGCGGCCAACGCGGCGAGGTCGCCGAACCGATACCTCAGGTGATGTTCGCGGAGGCAGGGCTGGGGGCCCTGGTAGAGCAGCTCCGCGCCCTGGCGGCTGGCCACGAGCGGGCTTTGAGTGAGGTCGTCGGGCGGGTGGAGGAGGCGGTCGGAGTTCTCAACGATCCGCAGGCGATCGCTGATGCCCTCGACTCGATGCGGGAGGAAAGCCGCCAGGTGGCCTCGGAAGCGGAGGCCCGGGTTGGTGCGGCAAGTCGGGCGCAGCGCGCTGCCGAGGTGGCGGCCCAGGAAGCGGTCAGCGCCGCTGAGGAGGCTGAGAACGCAGCTCGCAGCGCGTGGGACCGCCTTGAGGCCCAAGACGCAGAGTTGGCCACCGTGCGGGAGTCGCTGCAGGAGTCGGAGGCGGAGCTACAGCGTTTGCTGGCAAATCACGAGCGGGCGATGACCGACCTGCGGGCTGAGCACGCCGAGGCCTTGGTGGCGATGCGCGTGGAACGTGAGGCCCAGATGATGGCCGCGGCGGAGACGCACGAGGCGGTGGTGGCATCGGTGCGTTCGGAGAGCGACGCGGCGGTGGAGGCGGCTGTTCACGAGGCTGAGGACGCAACCAGAGAGCGGGCGCGGGCGGAGGGCGCGGCCGCGCAACTACAGGTCGACCTTGACCGGCTTCAAGTGGAGTTGGCTGAAACGCGCGAGGCGCTACCCCGGGCCGTGGCCGCCGGCCGGGCTGAGGTGACGGAAACACTGTCGGCCCGTCATCGGGCGGAGCTCGAGGGGGTGGGGAACCGTCATCGCGTCGAGCTGGATGCCATGGCCGCACGCCACGAAGGCCAGGTCGCCCGGGTGGAGGGTGACCTCCACGCAGCCCAGGCGCAGCTGGAAGCTGCCCGGGAGCGGGTGGAGATGTACCGAGCCGAGCTGGACCGTGTGACATCCCGGGACAACCAGCCGCCCGCCCGGACGTCACCGAAACGGGGGACCAACACAGCACGTTCGCGTGCGTCGACGCCGACAAAAGGGAGCGAACAGTGAGCGCAGCGGTTTGGTTGGCGGGTGGCCGCCTGGAGGTGGCGGGGGAGTGCTCCGCCGAGTTGCTTGAGCGGATCGCCGGTGGGCAGCCGGTGGTGTTGACCCTCGAGGGCCGGCCGGTGGCGGTCGTGCTGGATGTGGAGAGTTGGATCGAGGTCGAGCAGATGGACGCGGCACATGGCGACTTCCATGCCGTGACCAACGACACAGCGGCGTGATCCCGACAGTCCCGCACGCCGGGCCTTCGTAACCTCGGCTGCGGCCCAAGCCTGGGCCGCGCCTGAGTCTCGAAACGTACTGACGGCTCTGGGCGAGACGCCGACGGTGGGACGGGTAACCAC
>JALYXV010000313.1 GCA_030947025.1 Actinomycetota bacterium
GGCGCTTCCCGGCTGAGCAGTCTCTGGATCACCGCGATGGGGATGCGGAACGTCCCGATACCCCGCCAACCGACGAGGAACGGCGCCTCACCGAGGTGGATCGCCCGTTAGAGCGACGAGCGCCTCCGGCCAAGCATCTCCGCCGCCTCGCCGACGCTGAGAAAGCGCCTTGGGCCGGCGTAAACGGCCGAACGTTGCCGGCCCCGGTACTGGTTTCGGACTCGTCGGGGTCGTCGAATGATTCCGACCGGCCGTAGTTCTGAGCCCTTCGAGGCCACTCGCGAGTGCCCCAGAAAAAGACACAGCCTCGCAACAGGCTGGCTGTGGACTGAGAGACGGGTGGACATGGTGACCGCGCCGAGCGTTGCCGCAATCATCGTGGTACCGCCCGCTACTGCTGTTGCCAGTCCGGTACTGCTGATTGTGGCCACGGTGTCTTGAGATGTCGACCAGTTGATGCTGGCGGTGAGATCCTGGTGCGAGCTGTCGCAGTAGGTCCCCATCGCCTGTTCCGTCGCTGTAGATGCACGATGTTCAGACTGTGTTCTGGTGATCGTTTGGTTGAGCAGGTTGCCGTCGTTTAGTATTAGTCTATACCCGATCCGGCCTGAGGGATGAAATGCAGGTCGAATGTAGCGGTGGGCACTGTTGCCGCGTAACCGCCACCGCTGTCCGTTGTCGCACTGGCCACCGACACGCCGGTTCCGGACACGATCACGTCAACGCGAACGCCGAAAAGAGGCGAGCCGGATGCGTCGGTGACGGGTTCCTGAAATGGCTACCTGTGGATCGGCCGATGCTTGCCGCGCAAGACCGGGAAGCGCTGCCAGGGCGACCAGAAGGCCGCACAATGCGCCAAACATCCGTGATCGCCATGCCCTGGTTCGCATCTTCGCCCCGCTCCGTGCAGGAGCATACCCGCCGGCGTGCAGGATAGAGGACTTCTCGTCGACAGTCGGGTCCTCGGGTCCGCGATACGTGCCGCCTTCGGTCACACTGCGCGCTACCCGCTCTACAACCACTACTGAGGATCCGACGGCGGCCCATGGAATTCAGTGCTCGCAAGCCCGCGATTTGAGGTGTCGAGACAACGCCCCTGGGCCGAGGGAGCTGCACGGTTGGTCACGAGGCGGTCGTCCCGCCCACCACCGTGACTCTCGGGGGTGGTTGATCCTGATGAGACGCTTTTGGCGCTGCTCTGAGTAGCTTCATTCCGTAGTGGATGGACAGGACACTGAAACCGATCGCCGCGGCGTCGCGGCCGGCGTTGGCGCGTACCTCATGTGGGGGCTGTTCCCCCTGGTCTTTCACCGCCTGCAAACCGTCGGCGCGGCCGAGATCCTGCTGCACCGCATCTTGTGGTCACTGGTCGTCGTACTGGTGCTGCTGGCTTGGCGGGGGCCGAAGGGCTGGGCGCGACCGCTGCTGTCCGACCGGCGGCAGCTCGGCCGCCTCGCTATCGCCAGCGGGCTGGTTGCCGTCAACTGGCTCGTCTACATCTGGGCCGTCAACCACAACCATGTCGTTGAGGCGGCGCTCGGCTACTACGTGAACCCGCTGCTTACTGTCGGCCTTGGCGTGGTGGTGTTGGGCGAGCGGCTGCGCCGCCTCCAGGTCATCGCGCTGGTCTTTGGCGCGGCATCCGTCGTCGTGTTGACCGTGGCCTTCGGCCGTCTTCCATGGATCGCGCTCGTGCTCGCCGTCAGCTTCGCCGGGTACGGCTTTCAAAAGCAGGGCGTCTCTGTTGCCGCCGCCCCGTCGCTGGCGGTCGAAACCGCGATCCTGGCACCGGTGGCTCTCGTGGTGCTGGCGGTGTTGGAGTTGCACGGCCGGGCGGCGTTCGGTCACGGCCCGATCGGCCGCAGCGCGCTGCTGGTCGGGCTCGGGGTCGTCACCGCTGCTCCCCTTCTGCTCTTCGCCGAGGCGGCCCGACGCATCCCCCTGTCGATGCTCGGGCTCCTCCAATACCTGACGCCGACGGGACAGTTGCTCTGTGGCGTGCTGCTTCTCGGCGAGACTCTGACACCCGTACGCGTCGCGGGATTCGTGCTGGTGTGGATCGGCCTCCTGTTCCTGGCGGTGGACGCCATTCGTACGTCCCGGCGACGAACCGACGCCCTCGCCGTCCATGCGCAACACCACCGGGCGTGACCTCGGGAACGGCCTGCGTCAGGCGACCAGCGGGAGCGTAAGGGTGAGTCTGGTCAGCGGGTGCTGGATGGCCACCTCTCCGGCGGCCACGTCCGCGAGGACCAATGGTGTCCCCGAGGTACGCCAGCCCTCCAGGACCGCCATCTCATGGTCGCCGCGGTCCTCGAGCAGCAGCAGGACGGTCCGCACGGCACCGCCAGGGGCGGGAACGTCGGTGAGCGCACGGTAGGCGAGCAGTACCCAGCTCGCCTCTCGCGTCACACCCAAGAGCTGCACCGCCGGGCCGGTCACGACCGGCGGCGTTGATTCCATCGTCCGAGTCACGGGCAGGTCGGCCAAGGCCGCGATGTCGCTGAACTTGGCGCCCGGGACCAGCGAGGCGATGACCCGGTGTTGCAGGCGCCACATCCATAGCGTGACGACAGGGAGGAGCGTGAGGCAGGCGATGGCAAAGATGGCAGCGACCATCAGTACATCATGGACAAACGGCGGGGTTATCTATCTATCTATCTATATCTTTCTATCTATCTAAACGCTGGTGCCGGGCCGTGGGAGCAATTCGCTCCGGCAAGTTCAGATGGCCGCGGAGGACGCGGTCTCCGAGTTGTCGGACTTGCCTACCAGCGGGAAGCGCACGCCGGTGAGTCCCTCAGAGACTTCCCACAAGCGGCGGGCCACGTCCATGTCTGTTGCGGCCGTGCTCCGGCCCACCAGCTTCGGCGCTCCGCGCTGCTGCATGAACCCTGGCCCGGCGAAGCTGTTGCCTGGGATCGCGGCCACGGCCGCATAGAGCGTCGGCAGGGCGCCCCCGTCGGCGTCTTGGGCCAGCAGCCGGTTTCCGATCCGGCCTACGATGTCCAGGCTCCGTTGTCCCGAGTGGAACTGGAGGTTGGTGGCGGCATAACCGGGGTGGGCGGCGGTGGCGAGCACACTCGAGCCGACCGCTGTCAGCCGGCGTTGGAGCTCGGCGGTAAACAGCAGGTTGGCGAGTTTTGACTGCGCGTAGGCCTTCCAGGGCTTGTAAGCCTTGCGGTCCCAGTTGAGGTCGTCGAAGTCAATAGCGCCGAAGGACTGGGCGGTGGAGGCCACGGTCACGACCCGCCCCGTGACGTGCCCCAGCAGCAGATTAGTGAGCGCGAAATGCCCGAGGTGGTTGGTGCCGAACTGCATCTCGAACCCGTCGGCGGTCTTGGAGTACGGCGGGATCATGATCCCTGCGTTGTTGATCAGGAGGTCGATGTCCCCTTCCCATGCTTTGGCGAAGGCCCTGATCGAGGCGAGGTTGGCCAGGTCGAGCGGGCGGACCTCAGTGAGGCCGGGCATCTGCGCCGCCGCCTCGCGGCCCTTCTCGGCGGTGCGCACGGCAAGTACGACGCGGGCGTTGTGCGCCGCAAGAGCGGCGGCGGCGGCCTTGCCGATGCCGCTGTTGGCGCCGGTGACGATCACGGTTCGACCGGTCAGGTCGGGGATGTCATGCGTGGAGAAAGTAGCCATAGACAACATAGTAGTCGATGACAACAATGCTGTCAACGACAACTTGTTCCGGCTACCTTGGGGGGGGTGATGACCGAGACAGAGAAGCCTTATCACCATGGGGCCTTGCGGCACGCCCTGCTGGAGGCGGCCGAGCGCGCCGTGCGCGAGCGCGGGGTCGACAACCTGTCACTCCGCGGGTTGGCACGCGAGACCGGCGTCAGCCACGGCGCGCCCCGCCGCCACTTTGCCGATCGTCAGGCGCTCCTCGATGCCCTGGCCGAGTACGGATTTGAGCGGCTCAGTTCGGAGTTGAGCGCGGCGGTCCTAGGAGCCGGTGAGGCCTTCATCGGCCGCCTGCGCGCCGCGACGGCTGCGTACGTCCGCTTCGCAATCCACGACTCCGCGTTGCTGGAGTTGATGTTCGCGGGCAAGCACCGTGACGGGGCGGCCGCGCTGCAAGAAGCGGCCGAGCGGGGGCTTTCCGTCATGCTCAAGCTGATTGAGCAGGGGCAGGCCCAAGGCTTTCTGGGGGTCGGCGACCCGGAGCGCGTCGGCCTGATCCTCTTCTCGACGGTGCACGGGATAGCTGCGCTCGTCATTGCCGGCATGGTGCAACCTGAGCAGCTGGACCAGCTGCTGGCCGACTCCATCGAGCACTTCCTGCGCGGGTCGCGCTACGGCTGCTGAGCTATTGAGCTGTCGACAATCCATAGGAGGACCGCTGAGATCCCATAGCGCTTACGCGTCGGCGAGGCTGGGGAGCCACCGCCCCTCTAGGGCAACCCCAAGGGCCACGATGGCACCGGCAACTTGGGCATGAGGGCGCCTTGAGCCGGTAGCCCGGGGGCGGGCTCATGTTCTCAGCCCCCGTTGGAAGCCGTGTTCGGAAAACCCTACCTTGCCATTTTGGCAAGACGACTTGCCATGCGCCGACATGAGACCCACGGTGCACATGGAGGTGGTCACCGTGACCGACAATCTGATGGATTCATATGACGTGGCGGTGGTCGGCGGCGGTCCTGCTGGGCTGAACGGCGCGCTGATGCTCGGCCGTGCCAGACGATCGGTCCTGCTCATCGACGCGGGCGAGCCGCGCAGCGCCCCCGCCGCCGCCGTGCGCGGGTTCCTGTCGCGAGACGGCTTTTCTCCGACCCAGCTGACCGAAATCGGTCGGGCGGAGGTTCGTAGGTACGGTGGCAAGGTCATTCGCGCGCAGGTCACCTTGGCCGCCAGCACTGGCGACGGCTTCACCGTGACCCTTGACGACGGACAGGTGTTTGGGGCCCGTCGCCTGCTCGTTACCACGGGGCTGGTCGACGAACTGCCCGACATACCCGGGGTACGCGAACGGTGGGGCCGTGATGTGCTGCACTGGCCGTACTGCCACGGCTGGGAGGTCCGCGACCAAGCCATAGGGGTCGTGGCGACCGGGCCAATGGCTGTCCATCAGGCCCTGCTGTTCCGCCAGTGGAGCGCCAATCTCACCCTGCTCTTGCACAAATTCGCCCCAGCCAGACTCGACCCAAATCGAGCAACTTTCCGCGCGCGACATCAAGATCACCGGCGGAAGGACTTCATTCCATACGTGCTGTATGCCACGTTGCTCTCGGTCGGGGCTAGGCTGAGCCCTCGGCCTTCCCCCTTCGGGCCGACGCCGGCCACCCCAGCGCCGGTGAGCGATAGCGGGGGGCCGCGGCCGCCCGCCCCCATAGGGCACGAACCCTGTCGAAACACGTCGGGAGCCTGGTCAACACATCTGATCAGCAGGGGACGACAGGCTAACCTATATTACGTCCATTGATCGAGACTAGCGGCCCGTGGGCGTGGTTCGGTGGGTTGTGAACGCAGTCGATATTGAAACCGGCGAAATTGGCTGTATAGCCATGGTTTACTATCAACCCTATAGTGCTCGGAGCCGCGCAACTCGCTAGACCATCCACGTTCGTCACTGCTGAACAGACTGTCTGCCCCCCGACCGTGAAGTTGATTGTGAAGTTGCTCATCGGACGCCCTGGACCAACGAGTGCCTTGTCTCCGGTAGTAAGAGTAGCGCTCAGGAGTGGCGGCCTGTGGACTGTCGTGTGTGTTCCGACCACGTCCACGAGTGCGGCATGTGCCACAAGGTTTGTGGGTCCTCCCCACAGATAACCGCAAGCGCCTGCGGGCGAGGCATTTGCCACGACGCCCCAACATGTCATCATCAAAAAACCAATGATGGCTCCAAGACGGGTGAACTTCAAGACATGTCTGCGTTGGCGATGAGCGAAGTGTTGTCCGAGCCCTCCCAAACGTATACGCGACCTCATGCAGCCGTTCCCCAACAATGTTGCCCCTTCCTCCGTCGTAGGCAGGTGTTAATAGTCGTTGGACTGCCTCTTGTCAATGGACGTTGTGAGTAGTTGTAGTTGATATGGCTACTTCTGGCCGTGCATAACCGGCACGAGGGCAGGAGGAGAAGCACCTGTCGGCTCCAGCTGACCTCGCGTCCACGAAGCCACCAATGTCGCGCACTGAGACTACGACACTGCCATCCCGAAGACGGGTGTGGAAGCCAACATCATAAGAAGGGTTGGGTCATCGGTGCGCGGCGTAGTCGGCCCTGGAGCGGGCCACAGCGTCGGCCCATGTGGTGGCGGTCTTGGCGCTGATCCCGAGCAGGTCGACGACTATGGCGGCTGGCATGGTGGCGGCGAGGTGGGCCAGGGCGGCGGTCCGGGCGGTGGAGGTGTAGATCCCGAGGTCGCGGAGGCGGATGCTGAGCATGTTGGGGTGCATGTGGCGGCCGGGATGCTGGCCGGGGAAGAGCCAGTCGATGTTCCCGGCGAGTTTGGCGGCTGTGGTCTGCGGGCGGGGTGGTAGCAGGGCTCTGACGTGGTTGTCCATGGGTGCGGGTAGGCGGATGGGGGTGACGCCGAGGCGCATCGTCACGGCGGTGGCGGTGATGGTCACGTCCGCTGCTGTGAGTTGGCTGATCCGGGTGAGGTTTTGGGCGTAGAGCACGACGAGCAGCCCTGCGACCCGGTCGCGGGGATCGACGTCGGGGTCGTGGAGGAGGTGGCGGGCGAGGGCCCACTGGCCGTCGCCGAACACGACGTTGGGGTGCCCGCGGTCGACGCGGGGCGGGTAGTCGAGCCCGGATGGCGCCAGGTGTTGGCTCGTCGCCCAGGTGAGGAATGGTCGGGCGGCCTGGCAGCGGCTGGAAGGTCCGGTGGCGCCCCAGGCGTCCAGGTCGCCTTGTCGGCAGTCGCCGATCGCCCGGCCGCGTGCCGCAAGGAATCGCAGGAATCGGTGGGCCGCTTTGAGTTTGGTCTTGGCGCCGTTGTGGGCGTGGTCGGACAGGGGGCGCCGGGCGCTGGCGGCCCGGACGCGTCGCAGGATCTCCCAGGTGGCGTAGCGGCGGATGATCCGTTCGTGGTCGGCCACGTCGATCGATTCGAGGTAGTCGGCGACCCACAGCTCGAAGCGGGCCAGGATGGGGTCCCGGCCGGGCAGGACGCCGGCGGTGGTGAGGAGGTGCTCGACGAACCAGGTCGCCTTGCAGCGGGGGAGGCCGTCGACGGCCTCGAAGGTGACCGGCAGGTCGTGGTTGGCGAAGCGGCGGAGGATGGCGGTGACGTCGCTGTGCTGAAGCCAGCGGATGACGTCCTTGGGGTGCTCCAGGGTCTTCAGGGCGGCGTGCACCGCCTCGAGGGGGCCGAGCTGGTCGGGGTCGCCGAAGATGGCGGTGAGGCGGACCTCGAGGGCGCAGCGGGCGCAGCGGCCCTTGTCGTACAGGCAGTCCTCGGTCCCGCATGTCCGGCAGGTCGAGTAGGGGTCGGCGCCGGCGCAGTCGGAGCAAACCTTCTCTGTGCTGCCCGGGTGGAGGCGTAGTCGCCGCCACGCCCCGCATCCGGGGCAGGTCGCCTTGGCGGCCAGGGCCCGGCCGTAACACTGTTGGCACAGCGGGCCTTCGACCCAGCGGGTGGCGACAGGTTTGAGCCGCCCGCAGGGGGCGCAGACTTGCGGTTCGACCGGGGCGCAGGCGATGCACAGCATCTTGTGGCGGCGCTCACCTCGGCACGGGCGCAGCCTGCCGCAGCCTTCGCAGGTGACGGTCGGCCCGGTCCAGCACAGGTTGCACAGGTCGGGGTCGCCGTCGCGGGCGAGGCGGACGATGACCCGGACCCGTCCGCAGCGGCCACAGGCCCGGGTCGGACGTCGGTAGCAGTCCGGGCAGAGTGCGGCACCGTCGCGTCCCCTGGCCGCGGTGGCCACGCCGCAAGTCCGGCATGGTTGGGCGGGCACCGAACGGCACACGGCGCAGATGGGCGCCTGATCGGCGTCGGGCACCGGGGCGTCGCGGCCGCAAACCGAGCACGGAACGGCGACGACGGTTTGGCAGTCGACGCAGACCGGTTGGCGGGTCTTCCACGGCTTGACGCCTTTGGCCAGTCCGCACATGGTGCAGCGGATGACCGGCCGGACGTAGCAGCAGCGGCCGATCGCCTCGCCGTCGACGCGGGCGACGACCTGGGCCAGGTGCCCGCAGCGCGAGCACGGCGCCATCTTGCGGGATCGTTGGCCCGGCATGTCGCACACATCGCCTTTCCTGTTTCGTCGCGGGCTGCCGCCCGGAGGACCCTTCCGCAGTGACGGCAGGGCTCGGGGTCCCGGCGTTGTTGACCGCAGCCGATACACATCCGTCCCCCGGGCGCCACCAGCTCCAGGCCACGGCGCGGTCTTTGGCACCCGATGCAGCGCAACAACACCGCCCCGTCGACGCCGGCAGCAACCAGGGCGTCAACGAAGCGGTAGACCACGGCCGCCACGTCGGAGTGGCCGCTGCGCAGCGCGTCGGGATGGGCACGAAGGTGGGCGGCCAACTGTCGGCGGGCCTGGCCGGTCTTGGCCGTGGCGGCCACGAAATCTCGGACCCCTGATGCCGTCAGACCGGGTAGCTGTTCGGCCACGAGGGCGACCGCGTCGTCGAGCGCCACCATGGCCGCGCAGCGTGCGCAGGCACCCTTGCGGGCGGTCGACGCGGAGGCCAGATGCAGACCAGCCGGGCACAGCCGGCGGGCGGTACCTGCCACCGTCACCTGGCCGGCGCCGACGAGGCCCGGCGCCGGGTCCCATCACCGAACGGGGGGCCGGTGGGTTGTGTGGGCGCTTCAAGGCAGCCCACATGGGGCCCGGCCGTTGGATGGGAGCAGACGTGCAGTCTTTGCTCGTAGGGGTGGCGTTGGGCGGCGCGGGCGGTCACTGCGGTGGGACGATGCGGGCCCTGGTCGGCTTCAGCGACTTGAGCCCCGACGCCTTTTCCTTGCCCGCACCGGCTGTCTTTCGCACCGTGGCCTGTTCGACGAACACTTCGAGCAGGTCGCCCACCTGGCAGTCCAAGATGTCGCACAAAGCGGCCAGGACCTTCAGGTTCAGCCGTTCCGGGGTGGCAGTGACGAGGCGGTACACCTGTTCGCGTGACAGCTGGACGCCCCGCTCGGCCAGCAACGGGACCAGGTCGGAGGTGGCGAACATGTCCCTCGTCGCCATCAGTTGGCGCAGATGCCAGCGGTAGCCCATCTTGCGTTTCACGCCGCCCCCCCGATAACGAACGCCCCGGCCAGGGAGCGGGCCAGGACCTGGTTCTTATAGTCGTCCGACACCGACGTGTACACCGCGGTGGTCGCCGCCGCCTTATGGCCCACCTGCTCGGACACGAAACGCTCCGGGTAGCCCGCCTCGATCAGATGGGTGATATACGAGTGGCGCAGGCAGTGAAGATCGAGCTCCTCGGGCAACCCGACCGCCGCCCGGCACACCGCGAAGCGTTCGTCGATCGACCGGGGCGACATCCTGGAGCGTCGCTCGGTCACCCAGATGGCCGGATGGTCGCCCGGGTCGAAGCGGGGTCGGACATCGACGACGTATTCCTCGAGGGATTCGACCGCCCAGTCCATCAACGACAGCACGTTGCGACGCCGGGGCCCGCCTCCCCGGACCGACTTGCCCCCCCGGACATGCAGCGACCCGTAGCCCCCGAAGCGATCGGCGCCGGGATGGCGGTGACAGTCGACCAGGTCGAGCATGGCCGCCTCGTTGCGCCGCAGACCCCAGGCGTACACCGTCTTCCACAGCGCGCCGCATCCCGAAACGCCGCCACGGTCCCCTTCCGTCCCGACGCCGCCACCTTGGCCACCTGGCCGTCGGCGTAGTCGAACAGCCCTTGCAGTTCGTCGAGCGTCAACGCCCGCCGGCCCGGGTCGCCCTCGAAGTCGTCGCAATGCCGGACGGTGTTCGACTCGTGGCAGATCTGCACCGGGTACGTGCCGAACCGCTTCTCGCATTCCGCCACCCATCCGTAGCGGTTGTCGGTCAGGAACGACATGAACGTGCCCAGCTGGTTCTGGTAGCCCCGGATCGTCGATTGCGCCAGCGGCTTGGACCGTGACCGAAGCGACGCCGAAACTCCTCCAGATCCGCAGGCGACCACTGCCACGGGTACTCGTTGGTGAACTCGGCGAAGCGCCGGACCTGCCACCGGCCAGACGCGATCGTCGTCGCCTTCAAACCCCGCGACGTCATCTGCGTGACCCAGCCCTCGACCATCGCGTCAAGCACCGCCCGGTGCTCGTCGAGGTGCAGCAGGCCCTCGACCAGGCACAGCGCCGCCGAGCCGGCCAGAGCCGCTCGCTTACCTCTCACACTGGTTGAGTCCCCCCGACATTGTTGCATCTAAATTGACCCTCATGTGGTAATGTCCTGCTCAGCGGCCAAGAGCGACGGTTCCCACACGAAGCCCGACCCGACCGGTACGCTGTCGAAACCCCACCAAACACAGGCTACTCGCCAGTGAGCGGAATGTTGCATCAAATGCAATTCCGCTTGGTCCGTTACCGGTCAGGTCGAGGCGCTGGAGATTCTCGACGACCGTGCGCGAAAGCGCCATCCTGTTCGTGTTGCTCGTCGGCGCTGTCCCCTCCATCGCCAACGGCGTCATCTCAGGGATCGACAACATCCCGCCGTTGTTGCTTCGCGCCGGCCGGGTGCTCGGGGCGCGGGGCTATTCGAGGTACCGCCGGGTGGTGCTTCCCGCCGCCCTGCCCGGCTTCGTGGCGGGCATGAAACAAGGCTGGGCGTTCGCGTGGCGATCCCTGATGGCAGGCGAGTTGCTGGTCGTCATTGCCCACAAGCCGTCCCTCGGCCAAACGCTCGAGAATGCCTCCAGCCAGAACGACTATGCCGGCCTGATGGCCACCATGGTGGTCATCCTGGTCGTCGGCCTCGTCCTCGACGCTGTCGTGTTCAAGAGGCTGGAACAGACGGTGCTGCGACGCCGGGGCCTGGCAGACGCCGCCCGCTGAGCCACCGGCCCCGCCGCGGAATCCCTGAGTGAGTGGCGTGACCGTTCACGCGGTGGGTTTCGGCGATGTCACGGTCGAGCCACATCATCACCCCGATCCGTGGACCGCAAATGTCAGGGGAGCTGTTCGTCTCTGAGACCCAGATGGAGGGATCGGGAGGAATAGCTGACATCCCGGATGGCCAACGCCGCGTGCAGCTGGCTGGCCGGGAGAACGACGGGGTTGGGTGCGGGCGCCTGCCCAGGGGCGGGCAACGGGTAGGCGGTGGGGGCGCACGAGTGGAAGGTGACGTTGCCTTCGGTCTTGCTCATCACCTGGTGGACGTGGCCGTTCAGGCAGGTCACTGACCCGAAGCGCCGGAGGAGGGCCAAGGCTCGGGAGGCGTCATCGGTCCCCCATCCCCACGGCGTGTACATCTCGAAAAGGGGGATGTGGGAGAAAACCACGATCGGCGTCTCACTCGACAGATGGGCCACGTCGTTGCGCATCCAGGTCAGCTGTTCGGTCCCCAGGTGGCCGAGGATCTGCTGGCCGGAGGTGTTGACCAGGGAGATGAAGTGCACCCCCTTGTGGTCGAAGCTGAACCACCCGGTGCCCTGGGTGCCGGCACCGAAGACGCTCAGGTACTTCTGGCCCCCGTCGTCGACCGCGTCGTGCTCGCCTGGGAGCACCAGCACCTGGGCGGTCCGGAGCGAGCCCATCATCTGCTTGGCCTGGTCGAACTGATCGATGGTCGAGAAGTGGGTCACATCACCGGTGTGGATGACAAAATCGGGCCGGTCGGACAGGGCGTTGACCAGCCCGATCGACTGCGCGAACGTGGCCGCCACGTCGGCGTTGGCCTTGCCCTGGAACCCCAGATGGCTGTCGGATATCTGTACGAAGGTGAAGTCGGCCGTTCGGTGCCTGGACTTGTCCGATCGCAGCAGGTCAGTGGTGACTACGCCGCCGGTGACCGCCACCGCCACCGCCGCCCCGGCCCAAGCGGCGTGACGCATGAAGCTGCGACGATCGATCTGTGCACCGGCGGGCTCTGTTTGGGAGTCGGGCATCAGGCGGTCACCACCACGGTGCCGGTCATGAACGGATGGATGGTGCAGTGGTAGACGAACGTCCCGGGTGTGGTGAAGGCCTTGTGGTAGACGTTGGCGCTGTTCACCAGGATGGGTGAGATCGAACCGTCGAAGCTGAAGAAGACGGTATGGGCCTCGTCATCGGTGTTGGTCCAGGTCACCGAGGCGCCGACCTTGACGGCGACGGCGGCCGGCCCGAACTTGAAGCTCGAGATGGTGACCGCGTTGGTGGCAACGGCCGGGCCCGCGGCCGCCGCCGGGGCGGCCACGGGCAGGCCGGCCGTAGACGGGGCCGTGGTCGCGGCTTGTTGGCTGGCGGGGGCGGCGGCCCGGGCGGCCGGGTCGGAGCGGGCGCCGGAGCCGGTGCCGCAGGCGGTGAGCCCGAGAGCCGCGACGCCGAGCAGCGACGCGCCCAGCAAAGCCGGCCGGTAGGAGAGTGACATGGGTATCTATGTGCCTTTCTGAGCCCAAAAGGACCCGGTGGTGTCTGTTTTGGAGAGCAGGCGTTGCGGCACGGAAAAGGAGCGGGGAAAGGGGCGTCGGTTGTGCTCGACCACGCCGACCAGGATCGAGGCGATGTGAAGGGCCACCCACAGCAGAAACCGATTTGTCGAGTGCTAATAGCCGGACGGTTACGCCGGCCCGGACGCAGGTGTAACCCGACCGCCTATCTCTCCATGACGGTCAACCGCCGGCACCTTCCCGCACCCCACTCGTGAAGCGGAGCTCGATGTCGTTCCCTCCCAGCAGTCCGCCCCCCAAGTCGCCATCGCGACGTCCCGGGCTCCCGGGGACCGGGCCGGCTGACGGGGTCCGAGAGAATGTCCCAGCATTGAGGGTGGTGCCCCCTGATTCCTATCCCGACTGGCAGGCGATCTACCTCGACAACGTCGAGCGGTTGTACCGCCTCATGTACAGCCGGGTAGGCAACAGACCAGACGCCGAGGACCTCACGGCCGAGGTCTTCCACGCGGCGCTCGTGCCGCTTCGAATCTCGGCATCAGGCGGTGAAGTGCGTGCCTACCTGCTGGCTACGGCCCGCACCGTACTGGCGGCCTACTGGGCCCGCCGCTACGGCCTCGAAGTGACCGCCATCGATCCGGAGGCCGACCGGCTCCATCTGGACAACCCTCCAGCCGAGACCGACGCCCCGCAGCGCGTCGTGCGGATCCTCGATGCCTTGCCCGAACGGTATCGGCGTATCCTCGAACTCCGGTTCCTGCAGTCCTGCTCGTTGCGAGAGGCGGCCCGTGCCATGGACATCACTGTCGGGAACGCCAAGGTCCTCCAACACCGTGCCCTTCGCCACGCCGCCAACCTGACGCCGGGAGCCCCATGACCCGCCGCCGCGTGAGCGATTTTGTCGAGGCGGTGCTGGCCGGCCACCGCCCGATGCCGTTCGACGCCGACTCCGACGACGCTGAGGTCATGCGGGCGGCCATCGAACTGCGAGCCAGCCAGCCCGGCGCCAGCCTGGTCCGTCCCGAGTTCGTCGCCGACCTTCACGGGCGCTTGGCCGAAGAGCTGGCCTTACCAGCCGCGGATCCAGCGGGAGCCCCCCCGAGCCACTTCTCGCGGCGTGGCCTGCTGGCGGGCGCCGCCGCGGCGGCCGCGGCCGCAGTCGCGGGGGCGGTCATCGACCACGACCTGATCGGTGCCCCCGGCACGACGCCCGCCGCCGGCCGAGACCTCGTCCCCGACGGCGCCCGCTGGCGGCCGGTGGCGGCCAGTTCCGCGGTGGCGAACGGACAGGTGGTTCGCTTTACGACCAAGCAAGCGGTGGGCTTCATCAGCACGACAGGGACACAGCTGCGGGCCGTGTCGGGGGCTTGCACCCACCAGGGCTGCCTGTTGGCCCTCAACCAGCCGGCCGGAAAACTCGACTGCCCGTGCCATCGGGCGTCGTTCGCCCTGTCCGGCGAGGTTCTCAACCATGAGCTCCCGGCGCCCCTGGCACCCCTCCCGCGTCTGTCGGTGCGCGAACGGGACGGCCAGCTCGAAGTGCTCCTCCCGCCCGAGGTTTAGCGCGACGGTTGCCGTAGCCGTAGCGACCAGATTCGGTCCTCTTTTGGTGACATCTGCCCGGCTGGAGCGACCGGGCGCCTGCATGCCGGCCCCAATCGGCTCTACAGTGAGCGCCGATGGATTTGGAGGAGACTGACA
>JALYXV010000318.1 GCA_030947025.1 Actinomycetota bacterium
CCGCGGCCGCGGCCGCGGTCTCCACCACCGATCCAGCCAGTTGCGACACGCCGCCCAGCAGTACCGACGCCACCGCGGCCAACCGTGACCGGTTCATCAGCTTGTGGGCCCCCCGCATCACCAACCAGGCGTGGCTGCAGTCGTACCTCGACCAGGCCGCCGTTCCCGCCGACATCGTGGCCGAGGGTTTCCACGCCATGGACGAGGCCACCAAGGCGTGGCTGGTTACCTGTGTCGTGGCCGCCCTGCCTCCGGCCTCGGCCCCCGCTCCCGACCAGCTGAAGAAGTACCGGGCCGTCCTCTACTTGATTATCTTCGGCAAGGACCGGCTCAACCAACTCCGGGCCCAGTCCCATGCCCCCGCGGTCACGCCGGGCGCGGCCACTCCACCCCAACCGTCGCCCCTGCAGCCCCAGGTCGACGCCGCCGCGCACACCCCGCTGGTCACCAAGCCCGCCTCGCCGCCGCCACCGAGCGCTCCAGTAATTGTCAACGCCGCGGGCAGCGTCACCACGGGCGCAGGAGTGACGCTCAGAGGGGAAATCAACCACACCCCGGTGACGGTCCCCCTTTCCCCCAATGTGGCGCTGCCACCGGCCGCGGTCAGCGTGGCGGCCACGGTCAACCTGCGTGATCTGCTCAACCTCATCGTCGGCGTGGTGGGTACCCCGCCCCTCGGCAACATCCTGGCCATCCTCAACACGTTGCTCACCGACATCGCCAACGTGCAGCAGGTGCTGTTCACCGTGCCCCCGCTGGGCCTGCTCGGCGGCCTGACCTACCGGGTGTGCGCCGAGTCGGCCACCCTTTCGCTGTCGTGCAGCCTTTCGCTACCCGTCGGCGTGCCCATCCCAACCGATGTCAACGGCGACCACGTCCCCGACGTGCTGGCCGAGCTCATCCCGACCCAGTCGACCACGCTCAAGAGCCTGATCCCGCTGTCAACGTCGACCGATGTCGGGTTCTCCTTCGAGGTGCTGCGGCTGACGCCGGGTTCAGGCCCGCTGCCCGGCCACGTCTTCGCGGTCTACGACCCGCCCACCATCAACACCCGGTTGGAGTACGGCTACGACGGGCGGGCCTCCACCCTGGCCAACGACACCAAGACGACGGTGCTGTTGAAGAACGCCATCCAGGTCCCGCCCGCGCTGCACACCGGCGATGTCGAGGTCAACCTCGCCATCACCCACGCCAGCCCGGGGGCGGTCGAATCCGAGACGCTGGCGGTCAAGACCCTCCAGCCCCAGGGCCTCCTGAAGCTGCCCAAGGAGGTGGACCCGATGGCCGGGGCGGTGCAGCTCCAGCCCGTCCCCACATCGGTCAACGCCGACCTCCACCTCGTCCACGCGGCCAGCCGGGACGAGGACATCGTCTCGCTCAACTCCAGCCAGCCGAGCACCACCGCCATCGACTTCACCCAGGACGTGACCAGCCGGTCGCCCCAGAGCCACCGCGAGTTCACCGCCCTGATCGACCAGCTGCCGACCAGCGTCAACGTGGACGTGGTCCACCAGGGCGCCCAGCAAACGATCACCTACAACGCCAGCGCGGGCATCGCCCACGTGCACGCCTCCGACAACGCGGTCGGCGACACGTCGCACCCCGGGTCGTTCACCCGCAGCGACTACGACGTCCTCGGGGTCCCGTCGTCGGTGGCGGTGACCCTCACCGGGTCGAGCGACGTCGTGTACCGGGGCTCGTCGGTGGTGCCCCAGGTGCAGTTCACCACCCAGACCCAGCTCGACGGCGTCCTGCAAAACCTGATCACCGCCACCGCCCGGGGCGTGCCCAGGAACATCCACCTCAACAACAACACCGGGGCCGACAACCAGACCGTCACCTACGACGCCGACTCGTCGCTGACGTCGATCGCCCTGGCCCTGTTCGACCTGGGCCACGACCGGACCTTCGTCAACGGGTTGCTGCTCGGGCTGCCGACCCACGCCACCATGGTCCAGACCAAGAGCACCGGCGCCTTCGACTACTCGGCCAACGGGCCCATCGCGACCATCGGGGCATCGCTCAGCCGGGGCGGCGGGGCGACGCTCCTGCCGCCCACGTGCGCAGCCCTGCCCGCGCTCTCGCCCCCCTCGTGTGTCGACCACGCCACCTTCTACAAGCGTGGACCGGGACTCGGCGTTGACCTCCGGATCTCGGGGCTGACGTCAGCGCATGCCGATCCGTCGCAGCGGGCCAGTTACCAGCTGGGGCTGTCACCGGGCGGCCAGCAGTTCCTGGCCCAGGCCGACCTGGACAACCCCAACGTGGCCGCATCGCTGACCGTGAGCAACCTGCCGCCGAGCATCGCCGTCACCATGGACCCGGCCGCGGGCAGCGCCACCTACCAGGCCAGCGCCGTCGTCAGCAACGTGTCGGCGTTCTTCTCCCAGCGCGACAGCGCGTTTGCCAACGTGTTGATCGGCAGCGCCACGTTGGTTTCGGTGCCCAAGAATGTGGCTTTGAGTTGGAACACCAGCGGGGCCAACCCGAGCGTGACCTACAACGCCGACAGCCGGCTCGGGTCGCTGCAGGCGTTCTACCAGCAGGCGCCGGGCCAAACCACGTTCTCGGCCACGGTGGCCGACCTGCCCCCGTTCATGAAGCTGTCCGGGCTGGACCCGCTGGTGTTCAGCGCCCAGACGGCGCCGGGGTCGGCGGCCGGCTTGGCCGGCTCCGACCACGTGGGGACGATCCAGTTCGCCTACGGGTCGGACGGGGTTTTGACGGGCACCGGCGACCCCAATGACCACGTGGCCCTGACCACGACCAGCGGGCCGGACACGACCCACGCCGAGCTGGTGTACCACGGGCTCAGCTTCTTCACCGTCGACACCACCGGAAAGCACCTCCACGGCGAGGTTCAGAACACCGCCGCCCGCCTGTTCGATGTGACCCTCTCGACCCCCAACCTGTTGGTCAACGGGTTCATCGACAAGGTGCCCGCCGACGTCACCTTCGACGTGGTGGGCCAGGCCCTTCACTACCGCGCCTCGTCGACGATCAACGAGATCTCCCTGGCCGTGGACCGGCGCAACGGTGAGCAGTTCAACGCCGACACCACCGGCATCCCCATGTCGATCGACCTGACCTTCGACTCGGGCGGATCGGCCGTGACCTGGTTGGCCTCGGACGTGACGGGCAAGATCAACGTCACGGCCCAATTCGGGGCCCCGTCGACGGGGATCAGCGGGCGGACGTTCAACGCCGCCCTGACGCTGGCGGGGATCCCGGCCAGCTGGGACGCCACCTATGGCACCGGCCATGTGCTGTTCGAGGTCACGGGCGGCGCAGGCAGCTCGTTGGGCACGGTGGCGGCGGCGTTCACCAACCATGGCGCGTTCGTGACCCCCGGCGGCGACGGCCTGAGCGTCAACTACAGCGAGGTCAGCGGCGACCTGGACGCGTCGCTCCAGATCTCCAAGCTCACCAAGGCCGAGTTCCAGAAGCTGGTCCCGGCGGCCGGAGGGGCGGGCGGGTTGGACGCCACGTTCAACATGGGGGTGGGCGTGGGTGAGACCTTCGGCATCAACGCCCACCTGACCCGCACCGACGGCACCGTGCTCAACGCCGTCGGCGGCTTCACCGACATGCCCACCCAACTGCACCTGCACAGCCAGGACGCGGTGATCACCTACACCGGCAACCTGCACCCGACCTTGACCCTCGATGTCAACTACGGCGACGGATCGGCGGTGGCGGCCCTGCCCGCCACCGGCTTCACCCATGGCATCGTCGTGCGCGACGCCGGGGGCGGAGGCGGGGGCGGGGGTGCAGGCCGGGCCATCGGGGCCAAGGTGTTCCTGACCGGCCTGCCGCTCGGGCTGAGCTTCGACACGCCGAACGGCATCTACAGCGTCACCAGCTACGCCCCGACGGTCGACGCCTTGACGCTCGACGTGCAGCTCAACCAGTTCGCCACCACGCCAATCGCCCTCCTGGCGGTACAGCACGTGTTCAACGGCGGCGACACCAGCCCGGTCGACTTCGTGTTCGGCCCGTTCTCCACCGGTGTCGGCGGCGACGGGTCCAAGCTGATCCACGTCCAGTACAGCTCGAACCGGCCCATGGGCTCGTTCAACGCCGACGCCACCGCGGGCACCAACGTGGCTCAGCTGTTCGTCAGCAACATCCCGCGGTCGGTCGGCTTGGACGCCAACTTCGGTGCCGACACCAAGACCATCAACGTGGCCTTGGGTGACTCGATCACCGAGATCGACGCCTTCTACAAGCGCACGACCGACGCCACCTTCATCGCCCAGGCCAAGCTCACCACCGTCCCGAAGACGGTCGCCATCACCATTGGCAAGCAGGACGGGGGGCAGGGGATCGCGGCGCCGCTGTTCAACTACCACGGCGGCGCAGCGGGACTGGGATTGTTCGCCTTCGTCGATGCGTCGGCCTTCAGCGGCATCAACGCCCAGGTCACCGTCACGGCCGCCAACTTGGGCCAGGACGTGACCAGCGGGCTGAGCGGCAAGACGATGCAGCTGGCGTCCAGCCCCCCGACGGGCTCGTTCATGCTGGTCGGGACCGGGGTGTTCACCTTCGACATCGGCCTGGGCTTCAACGCCGGTCCGTTCACCAACACCGGCAACCTGAAGATCAATCTCAACGTCGGTCAGCTGATCATCGGCTTCACCGACATGACCAGCCTGACGCTGAAGTTGGGGGTCAGTACCGCCATCGAAGGCAACTACGGCAGTTTCACCTTCGGTGAGACCAGCGTCACCACCATCGACCTGCACTCCCACCTCGACATCGACCTCGGGATCGGGACATGGCATGACGCGGTGGGGGTCGACATCAACAACCTCAACCTGGGCAATGTGATCGGCAACTTCCGCATGGCCGACAACGTGAAGGGCAGCTGGCAATCCGTGCCGACGCCGGTCCCGTGCGATATCTCCTTCGTGCCGCCGTCGATCACATTCCTGAAGGTGAGCATCGACCTGCGGCCCCATCCGAGGTTCACGACCAGCGGATCGATGTTCACCGTGTCATCGTCGGACACCGAGGGCAGCGGGGCGTGGATCGCCACGGTCAACCCCAAGGGCATCGTTCCCGACTTCGTCCTCGACATCATCGCCCGCTTCGCCAGCCCCGACGGAGGCGACCAAGGCATCAGCACGACCTGCTAGCCCGGCGGGGGGCCGGCGGGGGCCCCCGCGTTCCGCGTCAGCCAGGGGGGCCCACACACCCAAAACCTGCCAAGGTTGCCCGGCTGCCGAGGATGGCGGCGCACGTCGCCCCGTCGCCGGCTAGCTCCCTTGGGCCGAGATCCAGCGAATGGCCGGGATGCTGGGAAGGAAGGTGTAGGCCCCGCCGCGAGTGAGCACGAAGCGCTTGAAGCCCCGCAGCACCAGCGGATCGGCACCCGGGCGAGGCCAGGAAAAGGCGCTCATGGCGGGGTCGTTGGCGCCGATCAGTGGATCGTTGGTGCCGGTGATCCGAGGGTCTTGGAACCCCAGGTTGATCCAGTCGTACTGCATGGCCTCAAACTGGACCGCCAGGCTGCCGCAGACGAAGTTGCCGAGCAGGCCCCGGGGGGTGTCCCGACTGGCGGGCTCGTCAGGGTTCCAACGGGGACCGTAGGGAACCCCGCGGCGGATCACGGCCCGGGTCTGGTTCGCCGATCGCTGCACGATGTGGGCGCCGCGTGGGTTGGTCCGGCGGATGTGCGACCCGATCGGGCACACCGCCCCGTCGGCATCTTCGTCGACGTAGTCAAAGTCGTTGAGCCGGGACGGGTCGTTGAAGGCTTCCATCTCCGCCCGCGTCGGCGCCAGCGAGAGCGGAACGCCATTGCGCCACCGACCACATACTTTGGCCGCGACCAGTTCCCGGTCAACGCCGTCTGTCCCGCCCAGCGCAGCTTCGACCGTCGAGAGGAACTCTTCGAACGCGGCCACGTCCTGGCCCAGCACCCGGAACGCATTGAAGGCACCATTGTGGCCGAGCACATTCGGCCTCGGCACTCTCCACTTGACGTGGGGGATGGCGCTCGGATAGCCCAGCAGGACCACCCCGATGGGGGAGTAGGGAAGCTTGTCGGGAACTTCGGAAGGGTCGTGAACCCCGAGAAAGCGCGGCTGTGAGATGCCGTCGGCATATCCGAAATGAACGATGCGCCGCCCGGTGTGCTCGTCGAACAACGCCTCCCCGTCCAGGGGTTCACCCGACACCAGGGCGAACGCCCGGCCCCCACCTGCGGCCATCACCTGGTCCGAGACCTGCTCGATGTCGGACAGGGCCCGCCCGTGGATGGTAACGATCAGATGGACCCACTCGGAATCGGCCAGTCCGCTCACCCAATGGGCGGGGGCGCTGTCGCCGACGTCGCCGAGCCGGGACGCCCGGGCGACCATTCCCTGGGCGAACTCGGGTGGGAAGGTGTCCAGGCTGTCGGCGGGGACGCCGAGCGCGGCCAGGCCTTGGTAGGTGAACCCGATGTTGAGGCACCACCCGTAGCCCGCCTCCCTGGGGGGGCGTTGGCCCGAGGTCACGTCCGGCGTGCTCCGGTCGCCGTCGACCATGAGCGCCAGGGCGAGACGGGCCGCGGCCGGATCGGCGACACGGAGCACCAGGTGGCGAACCACCCGGTACTCGTTGCCGTAGGCCCGCAGGATGTTGCCCTGGATCTCCTCCATCACGCCGGGCACACAGTCGGGCGCAAGTCCCATGGGAGCTACCACCCGATCCCCAACCCCTGGCGGATTTGGGCGACCGAGTAGCCGGGATAGCCGCGGTACACCCCCATCTGGGCGTTTTGATTGCGGTGCAGCAGCACCAGCGTCCGGCGCTGCAACGCCACCAGGTCGGGTGAGACGTCGGTGGGAAACTCAGGCATCTGCAGGGAGTCGTGGCGGCGGACCCAATCGACGAACTCGTCCACATTCTCGCCGCAGGGAGTCGGAGCCGGGTCCTTGACAAATCCCATGATCCCGTCGAACGCCCCGCCGATCGCTCCGATGAAATCGCGGATGTAGCCGTTGAAGTCGCCGTCGAAGATCGAGAACATGCACAGGTTTCCCTCGATGACATCGAACCGGGCGAAATGAACGGTCCCGACATTGTTGAGTCCGGCAAGGATCTCGTCCACGGCCTCGAACAGCATCTGGCCCAACTGCGCCTTGTAAGCCACCTGGGGATACCGAAGCGGCATCACCAGGTTCATGGGTGTCTGCAGGTTGTCCGAAGGTGCCAACGAGGACCTCCGGTCAGTGACCTTGATCGGTGGCTCGACACGAGACCAGATGGCAGCGAGCAGGGAGCCGAAGTACACCAGGGGGGGCTGCCTGGGATCGGTGAGATAGGCCCGGCACCGTGCCCATGCGCCGCCCGCTCGAGTCGCCCTCCCCATGGCGGGTGAGCCTACGGTTGCCGGCACCGACCGGGCAAGGGTTCGGACGATCTCTATCTTTCCGTCTAATTGTTCCCGTCGGTCATGGCAGCACCGACCCGGATGGATACAGTTTGTAAGGTGCCCAGCCAGGCGAACCAGGCGAACCGAACCCCCGCACCAGACCTCGCCGATCAGCTCGTCGACGACCTGATCCGGGCCTGCCCGGCCCACCGACTCGGGACCCGGCCGATTCACGCTCCTGGTATCGCCGCCACCGGCTGGTTCAGCCCCAGTCCCGTCGCCTCGTCGTTCACCACCGCCGAGCACTTCGCGGGCGGGCGCGTGCCGGTGACCGTGCGGTTCTCCAATGGAACGGGCGACGCCGACGAACCCGACTCCACCCCGGCGGTTCGGGGCATGGCTGTCAAGTTCCATGTTGGCCCGACGACCCGGGACGAGTGGGGCGTCCTGCACTCCGAGGTGGAGACCGACCTGGTTGCCATGACCCTTCCCATGTTCTTCGTGAAGGACGTCGAGCGCTTCCGGAAGTTTGTGGTCGCGGCCACCCCGGTGCTGCCCAAGGCGCGGTCGCCCTTCAAGAAGCTCATCGAGGCGCTGCGACTCGACACGCCGTACCCGACTCCGCCCCTCGGAACGCCCTCGAGCGAACCGGGCATCTTCGAGTTCGCGGCCCACTACCCGCCCGCCTGCCCGGCGGTGGCGTACCTGGGCGGCAAGTTCGTACCCGAGAGCTACACCACCTGCTCGTACCACGCCGTTCATGCCTTCGCCCTGACCGCGCCCGACGCGTCGACGCGGTTGGCCCGCTTCCATTGGGAACCGGTCGATGGGGTCCAGTCGGCGCCCCCCGGAGCCGAAGGCAACTTCTTGCGCGGGGGCCTGAAGGACCGCATCACCAACGGTCACGCCGAGTTCGTCCTGCGCATCCAGCTGGCGGAGCAAGGCGACGATCCGGCCGACTCGACCAGGCCGTGGCCAGTGCAGCGGCCGCGGGTCGTCATGGGCCAGCTCCGGCTGACCGATGTCCCCGAGGACCAGTTCCACGGCTGTGAGCTGCTCAGCTTCAACCCGACCCGCCTCGTGCCGGGCATCGGGTTGTCCTCCGACCCACTCCTCGCCGCCCGAGGCGAGGTCTATGACCGTTCCTCCGCCCGCCGCCTCCAAGCCACTGAGGCGGCAACCCACACAGACCCGGTTGAGCCCTACCCCTCGTAGGGCGCCGAATACTCGACAAGGGAGAGTTCGGGCTATCACCAGTCTTTCTGCCAGCCGTGCAGCGTCGTCGGATCCGTCGAGTTCCTCATCGGCGAGTCGCACCCCGCGGAGTAGCGCCGGGCGCGCCTCCGGCGAGCCGTCCGGCCCGACACCAAACAAGGCCGCGAGCAAGGGCTCGGACCATCGAGCGCAGGACCACCCACGATGGCTTCCGCCGGTCGACGAGGAGGTCCCTCCCCGTCCCGCTCTGACACGGTGGCGGATCGTCATGACAGGCCTGAGCCTGGTGGAGGAGCACGGCCTGGACGCCCTCACGATGCGTCGGGTGGCGGCGGCCCTGCAGGTGACGCCGATGTCGCTGTACAACCACGTCTCTGATAAGGCGGAGTTGGTCGACCTGATGGTCGATTTCGTCATCGGCGACGTAGTGGCCAAGTCGGCCCAGGACACGGGGGACTGGGAGACCAGGCTGCGGCTGCTGGTCCAGCACAACCACGACATGTGGCGGGAGCATCCCGGGTTCGTACGGGTGTACACCGAGGGCGTCACGATGGGCCCCAACGCGCTGGCCAACTGCGAACAGGCCATCGGCATCCTGCGGGAGGCGGGTTTCACCGATGAGGACGCGGGCGCCGCCTTCCTCATGCTGTACCGCTGGATCGTGGCCACCCTGCTCGTCGCTCCAATGCGGCCGCTCGGCCGGGACAGGGAACGCCCCCCCGGGTCGTTCAAATCGAAGCACGACCGGTTGAGCTTCTATTTCTCCGCCTTGCCCCTGGAAGAAATCCCCAATATCGAGGCGACGGTGATGTACCTCTCCGGCACCTCTATCAAGTTCGGCCTCGACATCATCATCGCGGGCCTGAAAGCCCGCCTCGCGGCGACCAAAGCCGAGGCGGACGGCACAGCCCAGCCCGACGCGGTGGTACGCGCCCGCGAGGTCACCAGCAGAGGCTTCTGACGGTACGATCGGGGGGCGACAAGCGTCGGCGACCCACGAGGAGGTGGCCATGGCGAGCGATCGCGAGCCACACCAAATTCCGCTGTTCGACGAGCCGGCCGACGAACGCCGGCACCGCAAGCAGCGCCTGGCCGCGGGATTCCGCCTGTTCGGGCACTTCGGCTTCGACGAAGGGGTGGCCGGTCACATCACGGCCCGTGACCCCGAGCGGACCGACCACTTCTGGGTCAACCCGTTCGGGATGCATTTCAGCCAGATCCGGGTCCGCGACCTCCTCCTCGTCAACTACCGCGGCGAAGTCGTGGAAGGCACCTGGCCGGTCAACAAAGCCGCGTTCTGCATCCACTCGCAGGTCCATGCGGCCCGGCCCGACGTGGTGTCCGCCGCCCACTCCCACTCCGTCCACGGCAAGGCGTTCTCTGCCCTCCACCGCAAGCTCGAGCCCATCACCCAGGACGCCTGTTCGTTCTTCGGCGATCACGACGTCTTCGACGACTACGCCGGGGTGGTGTACGACATCGAAGAGGGCAAGCGCATCGCCCACGCCTTGGCCGGCTACAAGGCCTGCATCCTGAGCAACCACGGCCTGCTCACGGTCGGCCATTCCGTCGACGAGGCGGTCTGGTGGTTCCTCGCCATGGAGCGGTGCTGCCAGGCCCAGCTGCTGGCCATGGCGGCGGGCGACTACCGGACGATCGACGAGGAAACCGCCCGCCTCACCTGCACCCAGATCGGGAACCACCTGGCCGGTTGGTTCTCTTTCCAACCTCTGTACGACTGGATCGTGGCCCGGCAACCCGACCTGCTCGAGGAGTAAGACTCGCCCAACCTTGGGCCGATCATTTTCCCCCGTCTCAGGCGTCGTACTGACAAAACCCGCCGAAAAAGGGTTTCATCTACCCAAACCAGCCTGGTAAGGATGTAATCATGAGCTCGAAGGAACTTCCGCCGACCATCGAGGGAACCCGAATCGGACGCTTGGCCCGATTCTGCTATGAGCGACGCCGCCTGGTGCTGATCGCCTGGATCGTCGGGTTCTTTGCCATCACGGCTCTCTCGCAGATGGCCAAGGGCAAGTTCGAGGACAAGTTCAGCGGCGGCAACTCGCAGTCGCAGCTGGCCCAGAACCTGCTGACCAAGAAATTCCCGGCCCGGGCCGGTGACACCGCCAATGCCGTGTTCCGTGTCGCCGACAACGTGAACTCACCCCAGGGCATGGCGGCCATCAACCAGGTCGACCAGCAGCTGGCCAAGATGCCCCACGTCGCCAGTGTCCGGGGCCCCTTCGACCAGGGCGGCCAGAGCCAGATCTCTCGGACCGACCCGCACATCGCCTACTCGGTCATCCAGTTCGACAAGACCACCCAGGACCTGCCCAAGAAGGACATGCAGTCCCTGGTCAAGGCAGGCAAGGCCCTCAATGGCCCGGGCATACAGGTGGAGTTGGGCGGCCAGCCCATTGCCAAGGGCCAGGCCTTCAACTTCGGCATCAGCGAGATCGTCGGCGTCTGGGCCGCCATCCTCATCCTGCTCATCGCCTTCGGATCCTTCGTCGCCATGGGCCTGCCCATCCTGACCGCCCTGTTCGGGCTGGGTATGGGCGCCGGCCTCATCGACCTGATCAGCCACGTGGTGACCGTGCCCACCTTCGCCAGTCAGCTGGCGGCCATGATCGGTATCGGCGTGGGCATCGACTACGCGCTGTTCATCGTCACCCGGTTCCGCCAGGGGCTGCACGACGGCGTCGATCCCGAACAGGCGGTCATCATCGCCCTGGCCACGGCCGGTCGGGCGGTGCTCTTCGCCGGTACCACGGTGATCATCTCCTTGTTCGGCATGATGCTGATGGGGCTGTCGTTCGTGTACGGCTTGGCCCTGGCGGCCATCGTGACCGTGGTCATGGTGATGGCGGCCTCCCTCACCCTGCTGCCCGCCATCTTGGGTTTCACCGGCCGGGCCATCGACCGCTGGAAGGTCCCGCACCTCCGCCACAAGGGCGAGCAGCGCCAGACCGCAGCTTGGCGGTGGAGCCGGGTCATCCAACGCCATCCGTGGCCAGCCGCCATTTCGGCGTTCCTGGTGCTGCTGGTTCTCGCCATCCCGCTCTTCTCCATGCGCCTGGCGTTCAGCGACTCCGGTAACGACCCGACCAGCTTCACGACCCGCCGGGCCTATGACCTGCTGGCCCAGGGCTTCGGCCCGGGCACCAACGGCCCGCTCGTCATCGCCGCCACCCTCCCCCAGGGCGCAGCCGACCAGGCCGCCCTCGACGAGCTGGTCAACACGCTGCGGGCCGACCCCGACGCGGCGTTCGTGTCGCCCGCCTCTCTCAATCCCGCGGGCGACACCGCGGTCATCGTGGCCCTGCCCAAGACCTCACCTCAAGACGCCGCCACCCAGCAGTTCGTCCAGCGGGTCCGCCAGCAAGTGCCCCGGGCCCTGGCCGGCACCGGCATAACGGCCTACACCGGCGGCCTGACGGCAGGGGGCGTGGACGCGTCCAAGCAGCTGTCGTCGCGCCTGTTCCTCGTCATCGGCGCGGTCGTGATCCTGTCGTTCCTGCTGCTGATGGCGGTGTTCCGTTCGATCGCCGTGCCCATCAAGGCGGCGGTCATGAACCTGCTGTCGATCGGCGCCGCCTACGGCGTGATCGTGGCGGTGTTCCAGTGGGGTTGGCTGGGCTCGTTCTTCGGCATCGGCAAGACGGCACCGATCGATCCCTGGGTGCCGCTGATGCTGTTCACGATTCTGTTCGGGCTGTCCATGGACTACGAGGTGTTCCTGCTGTCCCGGATCCGGGAGGAGTGGCTCCGGACCGGCGACAACGCCACGTCGGTGGCCGACGGTCTGGCCCACACCGCCCGGGTGATCACCGCCGCCGCGGCCATCATGGTCTGCGTCTTCGGCAGCTTCGTGCTCGGCGACCTGCGCATCCTCAAATTGTTCGGCATGGGCCTGGCGACCGCGGTCCTGGTCGACGCCACCCTCGTCCGGATGGTCCTGGTCCCCGCCACCATGGAGCTGCTGGGGGGCGCCAACTGGTGGTTCCCCCACTGGCTCGACCGGGCCGTCCCGACCATCAGCATGGAGGTCATGCCCGAGCCTGAGCGGGAACTGGCCGGCGCGGGCGCGCGCGAGTAAGGAGCGCGAAATCGCCCAAGAAGTGGCACTTCAAACCGTTGTAGGTTAAGCGCATGGCCCGCAGGATCGACATCGAGTTGACCAGCGCGCGGCCAGACGGAACCTGGACGTGGCGGGCTGCCGGGGCGCTCAAGCCGCGCGGTGTGCTCGATGGCAAGCTCCTGTCCCTGGGCGCCAAGCCGGGAGACGTGCTGCGAGTGGATGCCGATTTTGAGATCGAGGGCATCACGATCGTGGCGGTGTTGCCATCGAAGGAGAAGCGGGCCGAACCGGAGCGCCTCGAGATCATCGGCCCACCCCGGACCCCGGCACCGGGCGTGACGACCAGCCTGACCCGCCCGCATCGCGATGGTGACGAATCCCCGCGCCGCCCCCGCCGTGGAGGCGAGGGGGATCCCGGGCGTAACGGGTACGCCCCGTCGGCCCGGGGCGACTACCGGCCAGGGGGGGAAAGCCCCGATCGGTCGGCTCGGCCGGCGAGGACGGAGGGAACCGACCGCGGCGCCGGTGGGCCCCGACCGCCGCGCTCAGATCGTCCGCGAATTGATCGCGGGTCCCGGCCGGGCGGACCGCTGACCACCGGAGGCGGCGGCGGCCGTCGAGGCGGTGGTGGCCCGGGAGGCGGCGAGCGGCGGGGCGACGGGCCGGGAAGCACCGACGGTCGCGGC
>JALYXV010000323.1 GCA_030947025.1 Actinomycetota bacterium
ACGTTCCCCGTCGAGCCGGAGCGGCCCGATCGTCGCCCCGGGAGAGCTAAGTCTAAGGCGCCGCGCTGGGGTGGATCAGCCGACTGACCCGGGTCACCAACTCCACCCAGCGGTGGTTGGCAATCCGGACCAGGGCGGCCAACTGGTGGCGCTCCCGGGCCCGAAACGGGCGGCCGTGGCGCCCGATCACAAGGACCAGGCTGGCCGTCTCCATCTCCGCCCACGCCACGTCGTCGGGTCCGCCCGCTCCGTTGGTGGGCGCGACCGACGCCCGGCTCCCGGCCACGAATGCCTCGAGCCAGGGAGCAGGGGGCGCCGGCCCCACGGTGGTCACGGGCAGGGGCGCATCGAGGTCGACGATGGCGGCCCATTCGGCCGTGAAGTCGTGGGCGGCGTGGGCAACAAGCCGGTCCAGCAGATTGGCCACGCTGTGCTGCTCGACCAGCACCGCGGCGGTCTCCAGGGCGTCGAGTCGCGGGTCGGCCAGCCAGTCGGCCGCGGGCCGGACATCCTCGACATCCACCCCGTCGACCTCTTCCACCTCGCTGATGAGGAGCGGCACCAGTGAGTCCTCGGGCAGATCGACCAGCAACTCGTCGATGGCCCGGCCGCCGCCCCGTTCCAGAATGTCGATCCCGACCAGGTCGCCCTTGACCGCGCCGATCCGGCTGGCCACGGAGCCGAGCGCGCCCGGGCGGTCGGGCACCCAGACGCGGACCACGAAGGTCGTCATGGCGGCCCAAGCTAGGGGCCGGCTGTGAACAAGGCGTTTCCCCGAGGGGACGGGGTGGTTACGTTTCCGTCATTCTGCGCACCTCACGCCGGGACCGAAGCGGGCACAGCACGATCAGCACGATCAGCACGATCAGCACGATCAGCACGATCAGCACGATCGGCGCGACGGGCCGCCACCACTGCCGAGGTCTCCGCGCCCACCGCCTCGACCGCGTCGCCCCGCTTGGCGTAGCGGTTGACGTACTCCTGGCCCGAGAGCTCCCGCAGCTTCCACATGATCTCGTCGGTGATCTGGCGCAGCACCAGCGGGTCGTCCTGGTGGTCGTAGAACCGCTCGAAGTACATGGGCTCAGAGAACCGCACCAATATGGGCATGAACAGCCGGGGCTTCACCTGACCGATCGGTTGTGCCTCGCGAGTGCCGACCATGGCAACCGACAGCACCGGCGCCCGGCAGCCCAGCGCCAAGCGGGCGACACCGGTGTGGCCCTTGTACAACCGGCCATCGGGTGAGCGAGTGCCCTCGGGGTAGATCCCGAAGATCCCGCCCCCATCCAGGACGTCCCTGGCTGCGGCCAGCGCCCGCTGCGACGCCGACCCGCCGCCCCGCTTGATGGGGATCTGGCCCACCGCCCGGAAGAACCACGCCGTCCTGGGATCTTCGAAGTACTCAGCCTTGGCCACGAAGGTGACCCGGCGGCGCAGCACGAGGGGCAGGAAGATGGAGTCGCTGAACGACACATGGTTGCTGGCCAGGATCACCGACCCGCCCCTGGGGACGTTGTCGCCACCTTCGACCGAAATGCGATAGAAGAAGCGCAGCAATGGCGTGAGGACCACCTTGAGCAACCAATAGGTCATGGTGCGTCAGCAGGCGATTGCACGACCGGGCCGGCCTTTTCCCCGAGTTCCTAGAGCTTGACCAGGGCTTTGCGGAGGGTGCGGATGCCCTGGGCGATCCGCTGTTCGTTCTCGATGAGGGCGAAGCGGACGAACCCCTCGCCCCCCCGGCCGAATCCCACTCCCGGCGAGGTGGCCACATTGGCCTCGGTGACGAGCAACTTGGAGAACTCCAGCGACCCCATCTCCTCGTAGGGAGCGGGAATGGGAGCCCAGACGAACATGGTCGCCTTGGGCTTTTCGATCTCCCACCCGATGCGGGCCAGGCCGTCGCACAGGGCGTCGCGCCGCGACTGGTAAATCTCGTTGACGAACTTCGGGTAGTCGGGCGCCTCGTTCATGGTCACGATGGCCGCGATCTGGATGGGCTGGAAGGTGCCATAGTCGAGGTAGCTCTTGAGCTTGGTGAGGGCGGCCACGATGGCGGCGTTGCCCACCAGGAACGCCACCCGCCACCCCGCCATCGAAAAGCTCTTGGTCAAGGTGTAGAGCTCCACCGCCACGTCCTTGGCCCCCGGCACCTGCAGGATCGACGGCGGCTGGTAGCCGTCAAAGGCGGTGTCGGAGTAAGCGAAGTCGTGGACCAGGACCACGTCGCGCTCGCGGGCGAAATCGACCAGGCGTTGCATCCACGCCAGGTCGACGGTCTCGGTCGTCGGGTTGTGGGGGAACGAGAACACGATCACCCGGGGCCGGGGCCACGTCGACTCCCAGCTGTTCATCAGGTTGGCGAAGAAGTCCTGGTCGGGTCCGAGCCGCACCTGCTGGACGTCGGCGCCCGCGAACAGCGGGGCGTAGATGTGGATCGGGTAGCTCGGCGTGGGCACCAGGGCGGTGTCGCCCGGCCCGACCAGGGTCCACATCAAATGTGAGAGCCCCTCCTTGGCGCCGATGGTGGTCACCACTTCGGTCTCCGGGTCGATCTCGACACCGAAGCGCCGCAGGTACAGGTTGGACACCGCCAGGCGCAGCTTGGGGATTCCCCGCGACGCCGAGTACCGGTGGTTGCGGGGGTTGTGGGCCGCCTCGCACAGCTTCTCGACCGCGATGTCGGGGCTCGGGATGTCCGGGTTGCCGAAGCCCAGGTCGATAACGTCCTCACCGGCATGGCGGGCCTGGTCCCGAAGTTGGTTGATGACGGCGAACACGTACGGGGGCAGACCGTTGATGCGGCGGAACTCCATAGGGCTTCCGAGGCTACCGGAAGGCCTTTGCGGCGCCCGCCAATTTGGCCACCAGGGCGGCCCAGTCGGTGCTCGGCGGGGGCCCGTACACGGCCCATTCGACCCCGGCGTCGGCTAGGCGGCGCAGGTGGTCCTCGAAGTGCCCGTCGGGGGGCGGCGGTCCCCCCCATGTGGCCACCGCCCCGCCCCGGTTGGCGGTCGCGAAGGCGGCCAGCTCGTCCACGGGCCCGTCCCACGAGTTCCAGCCGTCCCCATGGGCGGCGGCGATGGCCCGGACCTGGCGTGACCGGCCCCCGACCCACGTCGTCACCCCTCGCTCCCGCAGCGCCCGGGCCGCCTCGGCCAGCAGCTGCAGCCGCGCCCCGACGGGGGGGAACGGCAATCCGTACGCCTCGTTCTCCGCCTTGGTCAGCGAGTCGCCCGTCCCGATCCCGGCAATAAACCGGTGGCCGGAGATCTCGTCCAGAGTGGCCAGGGCGGACACGAGCACCGGCACGGGGAGCAGGGTCACCCGGCTGACCATGGTTCCGAGCCGGACGCGCCGGGTCCGCACGGCCGTGGCGGCCAGCATGGGGATGGCAGACAGAGCGGGTCGGTCCGGGCTATTGATGGGGAAAAGGTGGTCGTAGCTGAAGACGCCGTCGATCCCTTTCTCGTCCGCGTCCTGGGCGACCCGAAGCGCCAACTCCGACGAGCGGGTAAATACCGGAACGACCAGTCCGACCTTCACGCAAAGGGAACGTCGCGGACGAGCGGAGCATCACCGAGGTGGGCGGTGTCAACGCCGAGGGCGGCTTGGCGGGCGAGGAGGGCGGCTCCCACGGCGCCAGCCCGTCCCCCCAGCTGGGCCAGGACGATACGGATAGCGGGGCGGTGCTCGCCCGCCTCCACCAAGTCGGCGAATGCCGTCCGGACCGGCTCGAGGAACAATCCGCCCGACTCGGCCAGGCCCCCGCCGAGGACGAAACACTCGGGATCGAAGATGTTGGCCAGGTTGGCCAGACCGAGTGCCACCCACCAGGCGAACCGGTCGATCACGCTCAACGCGCCGGCATCGCCCTCGGTGGCCGCCGCCGTCACGTGCTCGCCCCGGACCGCCACCGGATCGCCGCCCGCCAGCTGCACGATGCGGGCCGCCTGGCCTGCTTCGGCCGCCTCCCGGCCCAGCCGGCCCAAGCCGCTGCCCGACGCGAAGCGCTCCCAGCAGCCCCGATGGCCGCAGGTACAAGGGGGCCCGTGGGTGTCGACCACCATGTGGCCGATCTCACCCGCGAAACCGTTCCCACCCTGCACGAGCTGGCCGCCCGATACCAACCCCCCGCCGATGCCGGTTCCGAGGGTCACCATCAGCACGTCCTGACTCCCCTGGCCCGCGCCCATCATCCGTTCCGCCCAGCCCGCGCAGGTGGCGTCGTTGCCGACGGTCACCGCCACGCCGGGAAGGCGTTGCTCCAGGCCGGCCCGTACCGGGAGCCCGACGATGTTGGGCAGGTTGGGCGCGAACTGCAGCACGCCGGCGTGATCCACCAGACCGGGGGCGCCGACGCCGACCGCGGTGGGCGGGCCGAGGCGCGTGGCGACCTCGGCGATGGCGTCGAGGACGTCTTCGCCCCTCTCCGGCGTCGGTTGGCGGCTCTCGTCGCCGATGGTGTTGTCCGCTCCCAGTTGGAGCGCCAGGATCTTGGTCCCGCCCACATCGACGCCGATGACCTCGCGCTGCATCGCTCTGAGGGTAGCGTCGCGTTACCGCCCGGCAGGATTTGTCGCCTTTTGCGCGAATTCGTAAAAGGCGATGGCTGCGGCGGTCGCCACATTCAGGGAATCCAGACCTGGTTGCATTCGGATCCGGGCCAGTTCGTCGGCCTGACTTCGGGCTCGCTCCGTGAGGCCCGGGCCTTCCGCGCCGACCAAGATCGCGGTCGCTTGGCTGGTGGCCCTCAACTCGGGCGCGGCCGGGTCGGGCGTCAGCGCCAGGACACGGAAGCCGGCCGACTTGAGGTCACCCAGGACCTCGGGCCAGGGCTCGACCCGCGCCCAGGGAACGTGCAGTACCTGCCCCATGGAGACCCTGACGGCTCGTCGGTACAGCGGATCCACTGACGCCGGGGTGAGGAGGATGGCGCCCACACCGAAGGCAGCGGCGTTGCGGAACAGGGCGCCCATGTTCTCGTGATCGCTCACATCCTCCGCCACGGCGATCAAGCTCTGGTTGCGCACGACGGCTCGCCAGTCGGCGGGCGACCGTCTTCCCGCGGCCGCGAGCGCACCGCGGTGGAAATGGAAACCGGTGATGGCTCGCATGACGTCGTTGGCGGCCAGGTAGATGGGCCAGCCGGCTTCAGAGGGCAGATCAGGGCGCAGCTCTTCGAGCCGGTTCTCGGTCAGCAGCATCGACCGGACCGGGTACTGCGACCGGAGCAGCTGCCGGATGACCGCGGGCCCTTCGACCATGAACAGGCCGGCTGCGGGCTCCTCCCGCTGCCGGAGCTCGGCATCGGTCAGGTTGCGGTAGTCGTCGACCCGCTGGTCGTCCGAGTCCCGGATCGGCAGCACCGGGCCCACCCGTGTTCCCCCTTCTCAAAGTTCCACTGGATGTCGCCCGCCTCGCCCACAGGGTCGGGCTGCTCGACCAGCTGCCGATACGATCTCCTGGGGCTGCCCGGCTCCTGGGCGCCGAACCGGTTGCACGGCACGACGAGCACGGTGAATCCGGTTTGGCCCAAGCGTTGCTGGGGCCGTTCCAAACCGGTGTACTGGGGGTCGGGCCGCACTGCGGGGCGCGTTGACGATGAAGTCAAAAGGCTCGCCGCTCAACCCGGCCAGGATGACGTCATAGATGGACATTGCCGGAGGCTAGGGCAGGGTCAAGCCTTGGGTGCCCGGCCTGGTGCCCGGCTTGGTGCCCGGCCTGGTGCCCGGCTTGGTGCCCGGCCGACCGAGTAGTGCTCGACCGACCTCGGGACCAAGGCGTCACCGCTCCGCCCGGGCCTTCAGCTCCCGGAGCACTCTTATCCCGAGGCGGCCTTCCGCCCGGCGCTTCACGAACCCGGGCAGCGGAACCTTCAACTCCACGTTCAGGTGGTAGACGACCTCGGTCTCCTCCTCCTCGCCGCAGTCGTCGCCCGAGGTCTCAAAGGAGTACGACCCGTCATAGAACCGGGTCAGGTCCCCCGACTCCTGGAACCACGAGAGCCGTTCCGGTGCCCCGTGGTAGTCGTACACCAACGTCAGCGAGGTACTGCGCCCGAATGCGGCGGCCCGGAAGGCCACCTTGGTCCCTCTTCCCTGATCATCGCGCTCGAGCACCTGCACGGCCTTGATGTCGGCTGACCATCGCGGATACTCCTCGAAGTCGGTGATGATGGCGAACAGCTGTTCCGGTTTGGCCCGGATCATCGTGCGCTCCGCGACTTGTGCCTCCACGATGGCGTCTCTCAGTTCCGGCCGGGTCAATACCTGGCTGTGTTGCGCCGGACGACGGCGTAGTAATACCCGAGGACGATGCCGTTGCCCACGAGAAACCAGGCGGTGGCGACGCCTACGCACAGCCACAGGATCCACCCCCGGCGGTCGGCCGCCCCGTCAGGAAACTCTTCGCTTTCCCGGCCCAGACAGTCGACCAGGGCCAGCAATGGGATCGACTCGAGTACGAGGAGGGCGAAGATGAGTGGCACGACGAGAGCTGAGGTTATCCGCGGTGCCGCCGGAGCCCTTCGGTCTTCCGGGGCAAAAAGGCTCCGTACCGGGCACTCCAGTATTCGCAATGAGCCAGCCCCCACATCGGAACCAGCCATCCGAAGGCCAGGGCGGCGGTGATCCAGCAGGTCGCGGCGGCCACGATCACCTGGACCGCCAGGGCGCCGAGCAGCCGGACCCGCACCGGGCGGGGCGCAATGTCTTGGAGCAGGATGAGATTCCACAGGCTGATCTCCTCCGCACGGCTGCGGCCCGCGGCCACCGCCCAGCCCCACAGGTACAGCGCCGTGCCCGCCAGCAACAGGACCAAGTCGACGACGACCGCGGGTATCCGAGCGGACGGGACGACCGCAGCCAGGACCGTCACCACCGCGAATCCGACCGTGCCCGCCCACGCTGACCGGACGACCGCCGCGCCCGGGAGGGTTCCGCCTGATGAGACCGGCTCGGACATGCCCTGGCGGGTGGCCCGCCGCTCGGCTCGTATCGCTTCGGCGCCGCCGGGCACGACCCGGCCCGCACCGGCCGTCGGAGCTCTGTGTTGATGCCCGCCCCTTCTGGGCCTGCTCATGCCGAAAGCCCTCCTGACAGGTCGGTCAACGCATCCTCGAGTCGCACCGCCAGGGTGGCATAGTTGAACTCCTGCTCGGCCCGGGCTCGGGCGGCCTGACCTTGTTCCGATGCCCGCGCAGGATCATCGAGCAGCCGGTTCAGGGCCGCCGCCACCGCCTTCGGGTTGTCGGGATCAGCAACCACGAAGCCGGTCTTACCGTCGTCGACGGCCTCTGCGGCTCCGCCGCTGTCGCCCGCGATGGACGCCACCCCGCACGCGGCCGCCTCGACGAACACGATGCCGAAGCCTTCCTGCTCCAAACCCCACCAGCGACGGCGGCAGCACATGGCGAAGACGTCACCGCAGGCGTACAGCTCAGGCAGGTCGACGTCGGTGATCCGGCCGAGCAGTCGCACCGGAGCACCGGTTCGCCTGATCAGATGGCGCAGCCGGGGCAGGTCGCGCCCACCGCCCGAGATGGCAACGGTCAGAGCGGGATGGCGGGGAGCCAGTAGGGCCGCGGCCTGGATGAGGGTGTCCATGCCCTTGCGGGGAACCAGTCGGCTGACGCTCACGACGAGCGGGCCGTGGGCGGGCAGGCCCAGCCGGGCTCGGGCGGCCGCCCGGTCGATGGCCGCCAGGGGGCGAAACCGGTCGGTGTCCACTCCCGGGGGAATGCGCACCACGGGCGGGAACGGTTGGCCCGCTCCGACCGCCCGTCGGGCCTCCTGCTCGGGATAGCCGCCGGCCGCGATCACGAGGGACGCCTGCGACACAACCCGGGCCACCATCGAGCGGCTGGGCGGGAGCCGTCCGGGAACGGTCATCTCAGACCCGTGGAGCACGACGGCATACGGCAGCTCGAGCTTGGGACCGATCAGCCCGAGGGGCAGCACTGGGTCTATTACCACCGCTTTGGCCCCCACTTCTGTGGCCAGCCGGCGGATGCGGCGGACCAGAAGGGGGTTCGGCAACAGGACCGGCTGGCGGCTGCGCACGATCCGGAAGGGTTGGGCCTGATCGAAGACCTGGGCACCGCGGTGGGCGGCGGTAAAGATCGTCACATCACCGGGCGGCAGCCGGCGCCACAGCTCCCACAGATAGGACTGGATGCCCCCGATCTTGGGCGGGAAGTCATTGGTGACGAGGAGGTGAGGCACGGCGTGTCGGGGCTGGGCGCAGATCAAGGGTGTGCGCCGGTGACCGCGCCTTGCCGTCCGGACCCGTTCAGCCTCTCACCTGCCGGGTGGCTTCGTCAGATCAGCCGCCACGAGTTCCAGCTCTCGGCACACGTCGGGATCGGGGTCGTCGGTCACGGCCGTCAGCAGGTCGCGCCGACCGAGGCGCGCCGCCGCCCAAACCGCGTGACCGCGGATCAGGGGGTCGGGATCGCCCAGGGCCCGGTGCAGCGCCTGTGCGACGGCTGGGTGGCGCCCGTCGGCGGTGTTGCCCAGCGCCACCAGGGCGTTTCGGCGCAGGTATCGGGGTTGCCGCTCGGGGATGTACCAGCGGCCCAGGCGGGCCAGAAGTTGCTCGTCTGACGCTCCGAGCACTTCCAGCAGGTCGACACCAGGCTGATCGGCCGGGCCTGGGTCGAGTCGCCCGTCCTTGTCGCCCCGGGCCGCGACCAGGTTTTCGGGGCAAACCTCCTGGCAGTCGTCACAGCCGTACATGCGGCCGCCCAGGGCCACCCGGTACTCGACCGGGAACACCCCGGGTGCCTGGAGCAGCCAGGCCAGGCACCGGCGGGCGTCCAGTACCCCGGGCGCCACCAAGGCGCCGGTTGGGCATCCGGGCAGGCACCGCCGACAGGTGCCGCAGCCATCGGAAAGGACCTCGACCGGGGCGGGTAATGGGGCATCGGTGACAACACTGCCCAGCACGAACCATGAGCCCTGCCCGGGCAGGAGCAGGTTGGTGTTCTTGCCGTACCACCCGAGCCCGGCTCGGTGGGCTGCCTCCCGATCGACCAATGCGTTGTCGTCCGCCACCACCCGGGCCTGCCACCCGTCCTCCCGCAGCCGGTCGGCCACGGCGCCCAGCGCCAGCCGGAGGGGCCCGTAGTGGTCCGCCGAGGCGTAGCGGGCGACCGCCCCGGTCGGATGGCCAGAGTCAGCCGGGGTCTCGGCCCGGCGGTGGGACGGATACCGGCGGGCGCCCACCACGATCGCTCGTGCCCCGCCGAGTATGCGGGCGGGGTCGGTAGAACGGGCCGGGTTGCGATAGGTGAACGCCATACCGCCATGCAGCCCAGCGGCGCGCCGCTCCTCGAGGTGGTGCCGGGTCTCGGCAAAGGGCGTGACCGCGGTGATCCCGACGGCGTCAAGTCCCGCCGTCAGGCCCACGTGGCGAAGCTCGCCGGCCAGGGTGGCGGCGGCCGACAGAGCGGCTCTTCCTATGCCGGACTGCCGCGTCGGCGGCGCAGCTTGAGCAAGCCAATCCGACTCGGGCGCTCCTCGGTCGCGGGTTCGGCTGGTTCGGCTGGTTCGGCTGGTTCGGCCGCCGGGTCCGCCCGGTCCGCCCGGTCCGCCCGGCCGGATGAGCGTTCGGGGGCACCGGCCTGCCCGGCCCGGATGAAGACGTGGTCTTTGCCGTCTACCTCAGGGCTATCCATCCCATCGCGGTCGCGGATCTCAATGGCAGGGACGGGAGCAGTTATGGGGCCGTCACCGCTGGAGCCGTCAAACCCCTCGTCGTCCTCGCCGGCCTCGTGGGCAGGGCGCAAGTCATATTCCACCTTGGGCTCGTCGTTAGGCTCCGGCTCAGCGCCGAACCGCCGGGCGCGGAGGGGGCGGACACGGACCGGCTGACGGTCACCGCGGTCTTCCTCGGCGGCCGGCCCGGAATGGTTGTTGGATTGCGGCTCGCCGATCGTGTCGGGCCCCGGTCGAGCGGGAGCGAACGCGGCCCGCCCCGGCGAGGCCGCGGCGGCGGAGCCCAGCGCGGTGGGGCTGGCGACCCGGCGGGCGCGGAACCGCCCGGGCGTAGACAAGTCAGACTCGTCATCCGAGCGAGGCGGGGCAAAGCGACGGGCGAGGGGTTCGGGGCGCGAGATGGGCGCGACGGTCCGATGCGGGACGACCGGGCGCCGAGTCACGAGCGGGAGGGGATCGCTCGACTCGTCGCGCCGAATCCTCGACGGGGCGCGGAGAGGCCGTTCACGGCGCGGTGGGGACATCGACGAAGTTGCCGCCCCACCGCCTTCGGCGTTGGTACCTGGGCCGTCCACGACCGCGGGCGACGCCGGCTGCTCTTCCGCGGCTGGCAGGCCGGTCAACCGCGGCCGATTCACGGCGGTGGCATACGAGCGGGCTGCTTCGGGCGCAGGCTCGGTCGTTGTCCCCGGCCGAGGCGCCCTGGAAGCCGGTGGCGGTTGAACGAGCGGAAAAGCCACACGCGGCGCCCCAGGGCCGTTCGCGGTCACGGTCGCGGTCCGCAATCGCGACTCCCTGGGACCCCGGGCCGGTTCGGACGGCTGATCAGGCGCGGGGCGCAGCGAGGCGTCCGGCCTATTGACGGTGGTCGTCCCCAGCCGGGGGGCCCGGGGCGCGCGCGACACCAACGCCGGCCGGAGAGCCGGCTTCAACTCCGACCCCACCGCGCCAGACCCGGCTGCGTCCCGACGACGCGACGCCCGAGATGCCGGTTGGCGATCCGCCTTGAAGCCTGAGTCCGCTGGCGCCGATCCAACTGCGGCCCTGCGACGCGATGCTTCAGGCGGCGCCGCAGACGCCGGCTCCGGCCTCAGCTGGCGATCCGCGTTCAAACCTGACTCCGCAACCCCAGACCCGGCCTCGTCTCGTCGACGCGACGCCTTGGGCGCCCGCGCATCGCCCCCACGGGTCGAAATGGCCCGCAGCGGCCGGGAGGGTCGCTCCCCTCGTGCGTTGGCCTTCGGCGTCACGGGCGCGGGCCGAGTTGCCGGCGCGGGCCGAGTTGCCGGCGCGGGCCGAGTTGCCGGCGCGGGCCGAGTTGCCGG
>JALYXV010000359.1 GCA_030947025.1 Actinomycetota bacterium
TCGAGACCCGGGGCCTCGTCCCGGCGATCGAGGCTGCCGACGCCATGACCAAGGCGTCAGAGGTGCGGCTGATCGGCCGCCAGTTCGTCGGCGGCGGCTACGTCACCGTGCTGGTCCGCGGCGAGACAGGCGCCGTCAACGCCGCAGTCCGTGCCGGTGCTGACGCGTGCGAGCGCGTGGGCGACGGCCTCGCCGCCGCGCACATCATCGCCCGGCCCCACAGCGAGGTGGAGTCCATCCTTCCCTCCAATACCCTCGAAACCCAGGTCGCACCGGTCTAGGCGTCCTCCCAGTGAGCTATTCACACCGCCGCGGTAGTCCGCGGCGGCGAGGATGCTGAACGCCAGGCAGTCGGGCTGGCGTTGACATCCCCATTCACCGATGAGGAGAACCAGATGACCATGGAACCCCGTTGGCCGGAGGGCTGGACGGAGGTCGAGCGACCATCGTCGCTGTACCGCCGCTTCGAGTTCGCCGCCTACTCCGAGACCCGAGCATTCCTCGACCGGCTCGCGGGCCTCTCCAAGGAGACCGGGCTCTATCCGGATCTGAGCTTCAGCCGGACATACGTCAACATCACGGTCTATGGCTCGGGTGGAGCAGCCGTCGACGCGGAGGCTCGGAAGTTCGCCGCCCGGGTCGAGACAATCGCCACTGTGGAGGCTGCTTAACAATGACCCCCGCCAAACGCCGCCCGGCCACCCCCGCCAGCCAGGGACCGACGAGGACGGCCCCGGACGTACCCATCGTGGCCCCGACGCCCGTGCCCCCGGCGGACACGAAGGACGGCACCCAACTGCTCGGCCCCGAGGGCGAACCTATCGCCCAGGAAGGTCCGACGCGGGATGCCCCGCCGACGGAGCCCCGGCAATTGGACGCTGAGGACCGGGCGACGACGCACTCGCCAAGGCGATCTGGTTCGTTCTACCCGCTACCCGTCTGGCCGGACTGATGCTGCCTTCCCGCCCTCTACCCCTCCTCGGTCGTCCCGTGGTTGACGTGGCGGTCGGAGTCCTGCGCGCGCCCGATGGGCGCGTGTTGCTGACAGAACGCAAGGCCGGCAAGGACGCGGCCGGCTTCTGGGAGCTCCCCGGGGGTCAGATCGAGCCGGGCGAGAGCCCGGTCCAGGCCGCCGCCCGCGAGCTGCTCGAGGAGGTCGGCGTCCACGCCCTCGACCTCGCGCCCTGGCGGGTCTACGAGCACGACTTCCCGGCCAAGCGGGTGCGGCTGCACTGGTTCAACGTGCGCCAGTGGTCGGGCGAGCCCAAGGGCAGGGAAGGGCAGCGGGTGGCATGGGTGGACCCCGCCCGTCCGACGGTCGGGCCACTGCTGCCGAGCAACGAACTCGCCTTTGCGACGTTGGCGCTCCCCGCGCTGGTGGGAGTCGCCCGGGTGAACCATGCGCCGGGCGCTCCCGAGGAGCTGCTGGCGAGGATTCCGTCGTTGGCGGCCGACGGCCTGCGACTCCTGATCGTGCGAGCGCTGGAGCTCGCGCCTGGTCAGCGCGTCCAGCTGACCCGCCGGCTGCGCCAGCTCCGGCGGGGGACCGGGCTGCGCCTCCTCCTTTCCGGGACAGCGCTGGAGGCACGCCAGGCCGGTGCGTGCGGGCTGCACAGCAGCGCCGCCGCGCTGGCCGGCCTCATAGAGCGGCCGCCGACGCGCCTGTGGGCGGTGTCAGCTCACAACGCAGGGGACCTCGAGCGCGCCAGTGCACTGGGTGCCGACTTCGCCCTCGTGTCGCCAGTTCTGCCCACGGCGTCGCATCCCGGAGACCAGGCGTTGGGTTGGGAGGGCCTGCAGGCGCTGGTCGCGGCCAGCCCCGTGCCCGTCTACGCGCAAGGGGGGCTGGGGCCTGGTGACATCGGCGCCGCCCGCGCGGCAGGGGCGCTGGGTGTGGCGGTCGACATCTTCCGCCTCTCGGGGTCGGGCGGCAACGGGACCACCCCCTGATCGAGCGGCCGTCGACAGCACAGCGTTTGCTACCTAGCGTGCCTCACTCGAGATGACGCCGGCCGAGACGTTGCTGATCGTTGTCCCAGCGCTGCCGGCGATCGCCGCCGCGGCGATCGCGGTGGCGCGCCCCGTCGGAGAGCGGGCCTCCCGGTGGGGGGTACGAGCGGCCTCTGCCGCGTTCGCCGCGGCGGTCGTCGTGGCGGTCATCGTGGCGGTCATCGGACCGGTCGCAGCCGTGGTCGAGGGGGGCGATGGCCATGCGCTCGTTGGCCTGTATGCAAGTCGCGTCACCGCTCTGTTGGGCTTGCTCACCACCGGCGTCGGCTTGATCGTACAGTCCTTCGCCGGCCGTAACCTTCAGGGGGATCTCTTCGCGCGCCGCTTCTTCGTACTGGCCTCGCTGCTGACTGCCGCGACGACGACGGTGGCCTTCGCCGCCACCCTGGGCCTGCTGTGCGCCTCCTGGATCGTGGCCGGCCTGGCGTTGGCTGCGCTGGTGACCCACCGGGCCACCTGGCAACCGGCGCGGCGCTCGTCCCGGCGGACCCTGCGCAGCCTCTGGGTGGGAGACGGGGCACTACTGGTGGCCACACTGCTCGCCGTCGTCTCCGTCGGCGAGATCGACCTGCGTTCCCCGGCCGACGCCGCCAGGGAGCTGGCCAACGCGTCGATCCCGGTGCTCGGTGGGAACGTGTTGTGGGTGGTCGCAGTGCTCCTGACCGTTGCCGGCATTTCCCGATCCGCGCTGGTACCCGTGCACCAGTGGCTGCCGTCCACGATCGCCGCGCCCACGCCGGTGTCGGCGCTGCTCCACGCAGGCGTGGTCAACGGCGCCGGCATGCTGTTGGTACGACTCGCTCCGGTGTTCGGGTCATCGGCCGCAGCGACGCACGTGGCCTTTGCCGCGGGTGCCGTCACTGTCTTTTACGCGACGACCGTGATGCTGGTGCGCAGCGACGTGAAGGGGAACCTGGCGTGGTCCACGGCAGGACAGATGGGGTTCATGACGGTGCAGGTGGCCATAGGAGCGTTCCCAGCGGCGTTGCTCCACATCATCGGGCACGGGATGTACAAGGCCGCGCTGTTCCTCAGGGCCGGCAGCGCGGTAATGGACCATCAGCGCCAGCGGCAACGTCCTCCCGCACATGTCGTCGCCCGCAGCGTTCGGCTGGGCGTCGCGCTGCTCGTGCCGGCCGCGGCACTTTGGGTCGCGTACGTGGTCATCCACCCGCACCTGTCGACGGCGGCGGGCGTGCTCGTGACGGTGTTCGCGTGGGCAACGGCAGCCCGGGCCATCGATGGGTGGCTGCGCTCCGCCCCGTTCCGGCCCGTCCCGGCGGTCGCAACCGCGGCATTCGGTGCTGCCGCCGGAGTGTTCGCCTACGTCGGTGGGTTGACTGCCCTGGAGACCTTCGTCGCCGACGCTCTTCCCGCCAAGGTTCCAGAGCCGGTCAGCTCCGCTCTCCTCGTTGCGACGCTCGCGGCGATCACGCTTGTAGTCGCCGTCGTCTGGCTCACTCCAGGGGAGCGGATGCGCAGGTTGCGCAGCCGGGTGTACGCCCTCGCGCTCACCTCGGCGCCCGTCGCCTCCTCGTTGACGACCCGGGGCAGTTCGACCGGGGTAGCGCCCGTGCCAGAATCCCGCCACCTTCGGCCGGACCGGGAGCTGGTCCGATCGACACGATCGAGATGAGCAACCGAGACGACGGCTACGGCGGACGATCTTCCCGCGA
>JALYXV010000392.1 GCA_030947025.1 Actinomycetota bacterium
CCCCTCGCCGGCGCTGATGGGCGACCTGAAGGCCCTACTCGGTCCCGCCTCGGTGGCCGCCTGAGTCACTACGCTGGCCGGGTGAGCGAAGTTCTTCCCCCCGATCCGGCCCGGCCCGTCCGGGGCGTGCCGCGGCGCGGCGAGGGCGGCGGGCCGCCCGGCGAGCCTGAAGTCGGGTTCGTCGACGGCGCGCACCCGTTGGCCGCCACCATGTTGGCCCGCTACCTCGTCGGGCGCGCAATCGCGGCGCGGGTATCGGTGGGCCTGATGGCTATCGCGTTGGCGATTCTCGCCGTCGCGGTACTGGTGTGGCTGATCGGGCCGCACTGGTTGGCCGTGCTGATCGGCGTGGTCGCCCTCGTCGTGCTGGCCTTCCGGGCGCTGGTCATGGCCGTGCTGCGCCGGCTGATGGCGGTGGGCCGCCTGGGTGCCGCCGAGGACCGCATCCAGGCCCTGGTGGCCGATACCGGCGGCGATCTGAGCCGGGAGCTGCGGCGTATCGGCCTGCCCGGCAGTGCCGTCGGCCTGCCGGTGCTGGTGCTGCGCCTCATCGGTCGCCGCCGGGGCGAGACGTTGCGCCGGCTGCAGCAGTTCGACGTCACTCGGGTGGTGCCCCGGTCGCGACGTGACGAGCTGGCCTTTGTGGTGCGCAACGACGTCCTCGGCCGGCCCTCGGATCCGCGCTGACCAACCGCGACGATGCCCACCGCGCCCACCGCGCCCACCGCGCCCACCGCGGCCACCGCCTCCGACGCCTGGATCACCCTGGACGACGCCTACGGCACGGCCTCCGACGGCGCCCTGGCCCGCGACGGGGCGGTCGTCGGCACCAGCCTGCACGGGCTGTTCGAAGAGGACGGGTTCCGGGCTGCTTTCCTTGCCGACGTGGCGGCCCGCCGAGGGAAGCGCCACACAGCGAGCGGTGTGTCGTTCGCCGCCGCCCGAGAGTCGCAGATCGATCGACTGGCCGACCTGCTCGAGGCCCACCTCGATCTGGCCGCAGTGGAGGCGCTGCTCACGTGATCCTTGTTCTCACCAATGCCGACACCGAGATCCTGGCCCTACGGTCGGTGCTGGAAGGGCTCCCCGACGGGTTCCCGCCCGTCCGGGCGGCCAATCCCAACGCGCAGGTGGTGCCCGAGGTGGCCGGCGCCCAGGTCGTGCTGGTCCGCCTGCTCGGGGGACGCCGGGCGTGGCAGGAGCCGTTCGACCAACTGCGGCGCCGGTGCCTCGACGAGGGCATCCCGCTGCTGGCCTTTGGCGGCGAGGCGGCACCCGACGCCGAACTGACCGCCCTGTCGACGGTGCCCAGTGCCACCCTCGCCCAGGCGTTCGAGTACCTGGTCCACGGCGGCCTGGCCAACACCGAACACCTGTTGCGTTTCGTGGCCGACACCGTCCTCTATCACGGGTTCGGCTTCGAGCCCCCCGCCGAGGTCCTCGCCACGGGCGTCTACCGGGCCACGCCGCCCGGCCCAGCTCCCCTCATCGCCGTGGTCTTCTACCGGGCCCACCTGATCGCGGGCAACACCAGCTTTGTCGACGACCTGTGTCGTGCCATCGAGGCCAAAGGGGCGCGGGCTCTGGCGTTGTGGTGTTACTCGCTGCGGCCGGGCGAGGACGGACGCATCCCCGCTCTCGACCTCCTGGCCGAGCACCGGCCCGACGCGGTCATCACGACCGTGCTGGCGTCGGGTTCGGCCGGCTCCGACGGCGGAGACTGGGACGCCGCTTCCCTGGCCGGTCTCGGCGTGCCCGTGGTCCAAGCCACCGCGGCCACTAGCCCCCGTGCCGACTGGGAGGCCAACCCGGGGGGCCTTTTCCCCCTTGATGTCGCCATGAGCGTGGCCATACCGGAGTTCGACGGCCGCATCATCAGCGTGCCGTTCTCCTTCAAGGAAGTGGTCGACGACGGGGACACCCTGGGCACGCCCGTGAGTGCGTACCGGACCGTCCCCGACCGGGTCGGGCGGGTGGCCGGCATCGCCGTGCGCCTGGCCGGGTTGGGGCGGGTGCCGGTGGCCGAACGCCGGGTCGCCATCGTGCTGTCCGCCTACCCGACCAAACGCAGCCGCATCGGTAACGCAGTGGCTCTCGACACGCCGGCCTCGGTCATCGCCCTGCTGCACCGGCTGCGGGCCGCGGGCTACCGGGTCGACCGCATCCCTGACGACGGCGACGCCCTGATGGCCGAGCTCGTCGACACCTTCTCCTACGAGCGTGAGACGCTCACCGCCGCCCAGCTCGGGCGGGCGGTGGGGCGCTGGCCGGGCGCCGCCTACCGCCAGTGGTTCGCCACCCTTCCCGCCGGTCTCCAGGAACAACTGGGGGAAAAATGGGGCCCGGCGCCGGGTTCGGTCTATCTCGACCATTCGAGCGGGGAGTTGGTGTTCGCCGGCCTGGACCTGGGTCACGTCGTCATCGCGGTGCAGCCACCCCGCGGGTTCGGCGAAGACCCGATCGCGGTGTACCACTCGCCCGACCTGCCCCCGACCCACCACTACCTGGCCTTTTACCGGTGGCTGGACGAGGGGTGGGGGGCCGACGCCATCGTCCACGCAGGCAAGCACGGCACGCTGGAGTGGCTCCCCGGCAAGGGCGTGGGCCTGTCGTCATCGTGCTTCCCCGACGCTTCCCTGGGCGACATCCCCCTCATCTACCCCTTCGTGGTCAACGACCCGGGGGAGGGCACCCAGGCCAAACGGCGGGCCCATGCCGTCATCATCGACCACCTCCTCCCGCCCATGACCCGGGCCGAGACCTACGACGACCTGGCCCGCCTGGAAGGACTCCTTGACGCCTACGCCCAGGTGGCCGCGCTGGACCCCTCCAAGTTGGCCGCCATCCGGCGCCAGGTCTGGGAACTGCTCGTCTCCGCCTCGCTCCACCAGGACCTCGGGGTCGACCAAGCGCCCGACGGCGAGGCGTTCGACGAGCTGATCCTGCACGTGGACGGGTATCTGTGCGAGTTGAAGGACGCCCAGATCCGGGGCGGGCTCCACGTGCTGGGCCAGCCGCCGGTGGGGGAGGCGGAGCTGGACCTGGTCCTCGCCCTGACCCGCCTGCCCCAGGCCTCCTCGGTGTCCGGTCCCGTGCCCTCGCTTCGGGCCACCGTGGCCGGCCGGCTGGGGGTCGACCTGGACGCCGGCAGCTTTTCTTCGCGGGAACCCCACATCCAGTGTGGATCTGCCATAACAAAAGAGGCGGTGCCGGGGGTCCGAGGCGGCGTCGATGCCGTCGAGGCCGCGTGCCGCGAACTGCTGGCCCGCTGCCAGGGGGCCGGGTGGACCTATGACGGCGCCGACCCGACGCTGCGCTGGGTGTGCTCGACCCTTGTTCCCGCCCTTCAGCGCACCCCGGACGAGCTGGTCAATATCCTGGGCGGCCTCGACGGCCGGTACATCCCGGCCGGACCGAGCGGGGCACCGACACGGGGGATGGCCCACGTGCTGCCGACCGGGCGCAACTTCTACTCGGTCGACCCCAAGGCCCTGCCGTCGCCGCTCGCCTGGGACGTGGGGTGGGGCCTGGCCTCCGCCCTGGTGGAACGGCACCTGGCCGAGGAGGGGCGCTATCCCGCCTCGGTGGGCCTCGTCGTCTGGGGCACGGCCGCCATGCGTACCGGGGGCGACGACATGGCCATGGCCCTGGCCCTGCTCGGCGTCCGCCCGGTGTGGGGCGCCGAGAACGGGCGGGTCACCGGCGTGGCCTTGATCCCATCGGAGGAGCTGGGCCGGCCCCGGGTGGACGTGGTGCTGCGCATCTCCGGCTTCTTCCGCGACGCCTTCCCCCATCTCATCGCCTTGTTCGACGACGCCGTGCGGCTGGCCGGCTTCGGGGCGGACGGAGACCCGAGGATCTTCGGGGCCAAGCCGGGCGCCTACGGGTCGGGGATCCTGGGCTTGCTGGAGAGCCGGGACTGGCGTTCCGACGACGACCTGGCCGCGGTCTACCAGGCATGGGGGGGCTATTCCTACGGCCGGGCCGGGATGGGGGTACCGGCGGGGGCGGCAATGGCCCGCCGCTTCGCCGCCATCGAGGTGGCGGTCAAGAACCAGGACAACCGCGAGCACGACATCTTCGATTCCGACGACTACCTCCAGGACCACGGCGGGATGATCGCCACCATCCGGGCCCTGACGGGCCGCCAGCCCAAGGCGTTCTTCGGCGACTCGGCCGACCCGGCCCGGCCCCGGGTCCGGTCCCTGGCCGAGGAGGCGGCCCGGGTGGTGCGCAGCCGGGTGGTCAACCCCAAGTGGATCGCGGCCATGGCCCGCCATGGCTACAAGGGCGCCTTCGAACTGGCCGCCACCGTGGACTACCTGTATGGCTACGACGCCACCGCCCACGTGGTGGAGGACTGGATGTACGAACAGGTGACCTCCGCCTACGTGGCCGATCCCTCGGTCAGGAAGTTCTTCGAGGTGTCCAACCCGTGGGCGCTGCGGTCGATAGCCGAGCGGCTGCTGGAGGCAGTCGACCGGGGCCTTTGGGCCTCGCCGTCGCCGGAGAGCCTGTCAACATTGCGCGCCGCCCTGCTGGAGGCCGAAGGGTGGGAGGAGTCGCGATGAACCCGAGAGTGCGAGCCGACATCGACGGGTGCCGAGCCGCCCATGCCCGGATGCTGGCGACCGTCGAGGGTGTCACCGACGAGGTGGTCCGCCGGCCGTCGCGTCTGCCCGGCTGGACCGTCGGCCACGTGTTGGCGCACCTGGCTCGCAACGCCGACAGTCACATCCGCCGGATCGAGGGTGCCATCCGTGACGAAGTGGTCGATCAATACCCGGGCGGCCGGGAGGGCCGGAGGGACGAGATCGAGGCGGGTGCGGGCCGGCCGGCGGCCGAGTTGGGGGCGGACGTGCGAGCCACGGCCGAGGCGCTCGACGCCGCCTGGGAGTCCCTGCCTGAGGTGGCCTGGGCCCGGTACGCCCGGGCCGTGGGGGGTGCCGTCCTTCCGATCGAAGTGCTCCCGTCCAGTCGCTGGCGGGAGGTCGAAGTGCACCACGCCGACCTGGGGCTTGGATTCGGGTACGAGGATTGGTCGGACGGTTTCGTGGCCGACGAGCTGCCCCGGGCCCTGGCGACGGTGCCCGGCCGGCTGGGCGATCCCCGCGCCCGGCGCCAGCTGTGCGCCTGGCTGCTCGACCGGGCGGCCGAACCGGGGCAACTGGTGCTGGAGTCCTGGGAATGACGGATCGTGGCAGCCGGCAGTTCCCGTTCTCCGCCGTGGTGGGACAGGACGAGGTCAAGCTGGCCCTCCTCCTCGCCGCGGTCGACCCCGCCATCGCCGGGGTGTTGCTCCGGGGCGAGAAGGGAAGCGCCAAGACGACCTTGGCCCGGGCGTTGGCGTCGTTGCTGCCCGGCCAGGCGCCCTTCGTGGAACTTCCCGTGGGTGCCACCGAGGACCGGTTGGTCGGGACCCTGGACCTGGCCGCGGCCCTTACCGGTGGCGAGCGCCGCTTCCAGCCCGGCCTGCTGGCCGCCGCCCATGGCGGGGTCCTGTACGTCGACGAGGTCAACCTGCTGCCCGACCATCTCGTTGACGTCCTGCTGGACGTGGCCGCCAGCGGTGTCAACCGGGTCGAACGGGAGGGCGTCTCGCACACCCACCCCAGCCGTTTCGTCCTGATCGGCTCCATGAACCCCGAGGAGGGCGACCTGCGGCCTCAGTTGCTGGACCGTTTCGGATTGGCCGTGGACGTGCGGGCGCCGGTCGACCCGGTCGTGCGGGCCGAGGCGGTCCGCCGCCGGCTGATCTTCGATGCCGACCCGTCAGGGCCGGCCGGGTTGTGGGCATCGGCCGAGGCTGACCTGGCGGCCCGGCTGGCGGCGGTGGCGCCCGCGATGTTGCCCGACGAACTGGTCGGACAGGTGAGCCGGTTGTGCGCCGCGGTGGAGGCGCAGGGCCTGCGGGCCGACCTGACCATTTGCCGGGCCGCGGCCGCGCTGGCCGGGTTCGAAGGCCGCCCGGTTGCGACGACTGACGATGTGCGCCGGGTGGCGCCGCTGGCACTGGCCCACCGCCGCCGGAAGAGCCCGTTCGACTCCCCCGGGATCACCGAGGACGAGTTGCAGCGGGCGATGGATCAGGCCGCCGCTCCCGCCGAGTCGGACGGGGCCGAGTCAGACGGGGCCGAGTCAGACGGGGCCGAGTCAGACGGTGCTGGGTCCGACGACGAGGGCTCGGGACGCGAGGGCTCGGGGCGTGAGGGCTCGGGACGAGGGGGCTCGGGACGAGGGGGCTCGGGACGCGAGGGCTCGGGACGCGAGGGCTCGGGACGCGAGGGCGAGGAGGTCGTCCGTCCCGACCAACCCACCGCGGTGGTGCGGCTGGTGGCACCCTCGGCCGGAGCGTCGGTCACCGCCCCGGCGGCGGGACGGCGCAGCACGGTGGAGGGCCCGCGGGGGCGGCAGGTCGCTGACCGGGCCCCGGACGGAGCCATCCGTTCGCTGGCCCTGGCCGCCACCGTCCGGGCTGCCGCCGCCCGCCGCGCTACCCCGTCGCCGGAGCCGGCCGCGGTCGTCGTCGAAGCTGATCTGCGGGAGGCCGTGCGGGAGCAGCGAGCCGGCAACCTGATCGTTCTGGCCGTCGATGCCTCGGGATCGATGGGCGCCGACCGCAGGATGGAGGCGGCCAAAGGGGCGGTGCTCAGCCTGTTGCTCGATGCCTACCAGCGGCGAGACAAGGTTGCCCTGGTCACCTTTGGCGGCGAGACCGCCGATGTCGCCCTCAAGCCGACCAGCAGCGTGGAAGTAGCGCGGGCCCGGCTGACCGAGCTGCCCACCGGTGGCCGCACGCCCCTGGCGGCAGGAATCAGGGCGGCGCTGGACGTGGCGACCGCGCCGGGCCGCTCGGCCACCCACCAGCCGCTGTTGGTGCTGATAACCGACGGCCGCGCCACCTCGGCCGGTTCAGCCGCCTCGGTTGGCACCGACCCGGTCACGGCCGCCCACCATGCCGCCGACGCGGTGCGCCGGCGGGGCGTCACCGCGGTGGTGATCGACGCCGAGGACGGACCGACCCGTCTTGGTCTGGCCCGGGACCTGGCCCAGGCGATGAACGCCCGCTACTTGACGCTGCCCGAGCTGTCCGCCCCGGCCCTGGACGCGGCGGTGCGAGCCAACGCGGGCCCACCCGCCTGAGGCGGCACGCCGCCCGCCTGAGGGGGCACGCCGCCCGCCTGAGGCGGCACGCCGCCCGCCTGAGGCCCTCGATCATGGGCGTATCAGCCCCGTCCGAAGGATGTGAGGCCGTCCGTCCGGTTTGGTGTGGCCGTCATGTGCCCCGCCTCGCCCGGGCAGTGATCGGCGTCCACTGGCAGGGACGAACAGTGGCAGCTTCAGCGTTCTGTGGCGCCTTATCGCTACTCTTGCGGATAACTCGCCTGAGACCGGCCAACCTGCCACGGTTCCCGCTCGCCATCAGCTTGGCTAAGCAAGGCCGAGCTAGCCCGCCTCGCGGCCCCAGGTACCCCTTAACCCCGACCGGAGCGGCGGGGAGGTCCGTATCGGTTGGACTTGCCACCGCGGTCGGCGCCGTGCTGGCTGCGCCCCGGGGCAGGGTTGCGGTTGGCCGCGGCGCGACCCGGCCGGGCGGCGGGGGAGTGCGAGCGGACGCTCCTGCGGGCCGACTCACCCGTGGCGGCACGCGACGGGCGGAACGTGCCCGTCGCCGACGCGGCGATACCGGTCATCTCCGGGCGGTCGATGGCCCGGGGAAGATTCAGCTTGGCCTGCATCTTCTTGATGTCGACCGCTTGGGCCGAGCTGACCAGCGACACGACCAGGCCGGAGGCCCCGGCCCGGCCGGTGCGGCCCGAGCGGTGCACGTAGGCCTTTTCGTCCTCGGCCGGATCGAAGTTCACGACGCAGGCGACGTCATCGACATGGATGCCCCGAGCGGCGATGTCGGTGGCGACCAGCGCCTGGACGTTGCCGGCGATGAACGACGCCAGGGCCCGCTCCCGTTGCGCCTGGCTGCGATCACCGTGGATGGCCGCGGCATCGACGCCGGCCTGGTTGAGCTTGTCGGTCAGGCGATCGGCACCCCGTTTGGTGCGGCAGAAGACCACCGCCGGCCAGTGGGCGGTCACCAGCTGGGCCGTCAGGGCGGTCCGTTCGGAGCCGTCGGCCCACCAGAAGACATGGCGGCTGCTGGACTCCTGGACGATGGGTGCCGCTTCGACCGTGACTGGGTCGGTCTGGTACCGACGGGTCAACGCCGCCGCGTCACCGTCCAGGGTGGCGGAGAACAACATGGTCTGGTGGTGGCCCCGGATCTGGTCGAGCAGCTTGCGCACCTGGGGCAGGAACCCCATGTCGGCCATCCGGTCGGCTTCGTCGATCACGACGATCGAGACGTCACTGAGGTCGACCTCGCCCCGCTCGGCCAGGTCGGTCAGGCGACCGGGGCAGGCCACGGCGATGTCGAGGCCCTTGCGCAGCGCCCGGATCTGGGGGCCGAAACCCACGCCGCCGTAGAACGACGCGATCGACGGCCCCTTGGGGCCCGCCAGGAGGATCAGCTCCTGGGTGACCTGGGCGGCCAGTTCCCTTGTGGGGACGAGGACCAGGCCCCGCGGGCGGCGGGGACGACCGGAGCCGCACCGCACCACCAGGGGAATCCCGAAGGCGATGGTCTTGCCCGAGCCGGTCGGTGCCCGGCCGCACACATCGCGGCCTGCCAGGGCCAACGGCAGGGCCGCGGCTTGGATTGGGAACGGGGCGGCGATGCCGCGTTGAGCGAGGCTGTCCGCGATGGCACGCGGCACCCCGAGTTCGGTGAATGATGATGACATGAGACGTTGACTCCAGCCGGCGGAATACCGGGGCTTTCAGGGGGCGCGACAGACCCGGTTGACTCCCCCGGGCAGTCAGGCCGCCGCAGATCGCATCGCAGGCGACCGGGAAGGTTCGGTCGGGAAACGGGAACGCTCCCGGAACACGACCCGCCGGCGCCACCCGGCAATCTCGGCGACAGGCGCCGAACGAAGCGATGGGCATTGTACCCGGGATCGGGCGGGCCACGGGCGACCCCGAGGATGATCCGCCGTCGCGGAGCGGCCCGGGGCGGTCCGGTTACGCCAGGGCCAACGACTACCGTCGTCCGTCGTGGCTGTCTCGCCCGCTGCCGATGAGCCGGCGGGCGGGGGCGCAGCCATGAAGACCACCCCCGGCGACCCGTCCCCGCCCCGCGCCGCCCCGAGGCCCGAACGCCCCCTGACCGGTCCCGGGGGACTGACCGACGGCGACGTGGCGGCCCGGACCGCAGAGGGTCTGGCCAACGACACCGGCCGCGTGAGCAGCCGACCGGTCCGCGACATCGTGCGGGCCAATGTGATCACTCCGTTCAACGCCCTGCTCGGCACCCTCGCCGCCTTGGTGCTGCTCACCGGAGCCATCGGCGACGCCCTGTTCGGCCTGATCCTGGTGGTCAACTCCGCCATCGGAATCCTCCAGGAGGTGCGGGCCAAGCGGACCCTCGACCGGCTGGCCGTCCTGAGCGCCCCTCGCGCCCGGGTGCGACGCAACGGGACCCTCGCCGAGATTGCCGTCGAGGAGGTGGTGCTCGACGACCTGGTGGACCTGCGCTCGGGCGATCAGGTGCCGGCCGACTGCCTGGTCCGCCACGTCGACGGCCTCGAGGTGGACGAGTCCCTCGTGACCGGCGAATCGGAGCCGGTCGCCAAGCAGCCCGACGACGTGGTCCTGTCGGGCAGCAACGTGGTGGCGGGCGGGGGCACCGCCCAGGTGACCGCGGTGGGCGCCGACTCCTTCGCCAACCGCCTCACCGACGAGGCCCGACGTTTCAGCCTGACCCGCTCGGAGCTGGCCGAGGGGATCAACCGGATCCTCAAGTACGTGGCCATCGCACTGGCAGTGGTGGGGCCCATCCTGTTCCTCAGCCAGTGGGGCACCACGTCGAACTGGCGGGACGCGGTCCGGGGGGCCGTGGCCGGCCTGGTCGGCATGGTCCCCGAGGGCCTGGTCCTGTTGACCAGCGTCACCTTCTTTGCCGCCGCCCTGACCCTGGCCAGGCGGCGGGTCCTGGTGCGGGAGCTGCCCGCGGTCGAGGGCCTGGCCCGGGTGGATCTGCTGTGCCTCGACAAGACCGGGACCCTGACGGAGGGCCAGATCGTCTTCTCCGGGGTGGAGCCGATGGGGGCAAGTGCCTCCGAGGTCGACCAGGCCCTGGCCGCCCTGGCCGCGGACCAGGCGGGCAACGCCACCGTGGTCGCCCTCCGCCAGGCCTACCCCGAAGCACCGGGATGGGAAAAGGTGGCCTCGGTTTCGTTCTCGTCGGCTCGCAAGTGGAGCGCCACCTCATTTGACGGGCATGGGACCTTGGTGCTGGGAGCGCCGGAAATCCTGCTGCCCGATGTGGCCGCCGACCACCTGGTCAGCCAGCGGGCCGCGGCGCTGGCTTCCGCCGGGACCCGCACCCTGCTGCTGGCCCGCTCGGACTCAGTATTGCCCGCCGCCCCCGGGCAGGAGCCCGCGCTGCCGGTGGGCCTGACGCCGGCTTCGCTGGTGATGTTCCAGGAGCGCGTCCGGCCCGACGCGGCCGAGGCCCTTCGCTATTTCACCGCCCAAGGCGTGACCCTCAAGGTCATCTCGGGCGACAACCCGGCCACCGTGGGCGCCATCGCCCGCCAGGTCGGCCTGCCCGGCGCCGACGAGCCGGTCGACGCCCGCCATCTCCCCGCCGACGGCCCCGAACTGTCGGCGATACTCCGCGACCGGTCCGTGTTCGGTCGGGTCACGCCGCAGCAGAAGCGGTTGTTCGTCACCGTCCTGCAATCGCTCGGTCACGTCGTCGCCATGACCGGCGACGGCGTGAACGACGCGCTGGCCCTGAAGGACGCGGACATCGGCGTGGCCATGGGGTCAGGAACGCCCGCCACGCGCGCGGTGGCCCAGTTGGTGCTGCTGGACAGCGAGTTTGCCGTCCTCCCGGGCGTGGTGAGCGAAGGCCGCCGGGTCATCGCCAACGTCGAGCGGGTGGCCAACCTGTTCCTGACCAAGAACGTCACGTCACTGCTCCTGGCCTTGGCGGTGGCGGTCGCCCGCTGGCCCTTCCCGTTCCTGCCCCGCCATCTCACGTTGATCAGCACCGTGGTCATCGGCGTGCCCGCTTTCGTCCTGGCGCTGGGCCCGAGCAGCCAGCGCTTCACCCCGGGATTCGTCCGGCGGGTGCTGATTTTCGCCACTCCGGCCGGGCTGATCGCGGCGGTGGCGGTGTTCGTCGGCTACGGCCTGGCCCGGGCCGCCCACGACAGCCCGGCCCAGGCCAAGACCGCAGCCACCATCATCCTGTTCGGGGTGTCGCTGTGGGTGCTGGCCATCCAGGCCCGGCCCATGCGGCCGTGGAAAATGGCGCTCGTGGCGGCCATGGCCGGACTCGGGGGTCTGGCCTTCGCCCTGCCGGTCGGGCGCCGGTTCTACCAGCTGAGCCTCCCGTCGGCCCTGATCGCGGTCGAGGCGTGCGCCCTGGCGGTCGGGGCGGCCATGCTGCTCGAGTTGCTCTGCCGGTGGACGGTTCCCCGAGTCTCGGAGCCAGCCGCGGGCCGGTAGCGTCGCCGGTCATGGTCCGGCTGGTGCTCTGGGATGTCGACGGCACCCTCATCCATTCACGGGGTATCGGCTCGGCCGTGTTCGACCGGGCCTTCGAGCAGCTACTGGGCCAGGTGCCGACCGCTCGGATCAACCAGCGCATCCGCCTGAGCGGCAAGACCGACCCCCAAATCGCCCTCGAATACCTCACCCTGATGCAGATCAAGGACCCCGAATCCCACATCCCGCCGGTGTTGGAGTTGCTGGCGGCCGAGGTGGCGGCGGTGGCCGAACTCCTGGCCGCCCAGGGCGAATCGCTCCCCGGCGTACCGGAACTGCTGGCCCGGCTGGCCGAGGCCGACGGTGTTCACCAGACCCTGCTCACCGGCAACCTGGCGGCCAACGCCGCCGTCAAGGTGGCCGCCTTCGGCCTCGACGGGTGGCTCGACCTCGAGATCGGGGCGTACGGGAGCGACCACGCCGACCGCTGCGAGCTGGTGCCCATCGCGCTCGAGCGGGCCCGGCGGCTCCGCCACCTCGACGTGGCCCCGGCCGACACATGGGTGGTGGGCGACACGGAGCGGGACTGGGCGTGCGCCCAAGCGGGCGGCGTGCGCAGCCTTCTGGTCGCGACGGGGGGATCGTCATTGGAGGAGCTGGCGGCCCTCGAGCCCGATGCCGTGCTGGACGACCTGTCCGACGTGGACACCGTCTTCAAGCTTCTGACGTCCTAAGGGCGCCGGTCGACTCGCACCGCGCACTGCTTGTAGTTGGGCTCCCGGGAGATCGGGTCGAACTCGTCGACGGTGAGCAGGTTGGCGCACTGCTCGTCGTAGTGGAAGGGGACGAACACCTCGCCGGCCCGGACGATGGCGGTGACCCGGACGGTCAAGCCGTCCACCGCGCCCCGGGCCGAGCTGACCCGTACCCGGTCGCCCGAGGCCACGCCCAACCGGGTGGCATCGGCGGGATTGATGTCGATCCACGCCTCGGGGGCCATTTCCTCGAGAATGCCGACCCGGCCCGTCTTGGTCCTGGTGTGCCAGTGCTCGACCGTGCGGCCGGTATTCAGGAGAAGGGGAAAAGCCGGGCTCGGTGGTTCAGTCATCGGTTGGGGCGTGACACAGCGGAGTTGGGCCCGGCCCGAGGCCGTTTGGAAGCGGCCGTCGGAATAGAGGCGGGCCCGGCCCGCGGGGGACTCCTCGCCCACCGGACACGGCCACTGCACCCCGCCCGCGGCCTCGATCCGTGGGTAGGTGATCCCGCTGTAGTCACACAACCGGCCCGCGGATACGCGTGCCCATTCGGCGAACGCGTCCTCCGGTCCCCGCCAGCCGGGGAACAGTTCGTGGCGGCAGCCGAGCCGCTCGGCCACGGCCAGGAAAATTTCGAAGTCCGCTCGCGCCTGGCCCGGCGGGTCCACGGCGCGGCGCACCAATGAGACGCGGCGCTCGGAGTTGGTGAACGTCCCCTCTTTCTCCCCCCATATGGCGGCCGGCAGGACCACGTCGGCCAGCGCCGTGGTCGGCGTCTCGAAGCCGTCCTGGACGACGAGGAGGTCCAGCCCGGCCAGGGCCGCCTCCAACCGCGTCCGGTTGGGAAACGACACCGGTGGGTTGGTGGCGATGATCCACAGTGCCCGGACGGTCCCGTCCAGGATCCCGTCGATGATGTCCGGGTAGGCCCGGCCCCGCTCGGTCGGGATGCGCTCGACGGGCACATCCCACAGGGTGGCCAGCTCGGCCCGGTCGGCGGGGCGGTCGAAGCGTCGATAGCCCGGCAGGGTCGAGGTGCCGCCCGCCTCCCGGGTGCCCATGGCGTTGCATTGCCCGGTGATGGAGAACGGCGCCGCCCCGGCCCGGCCGATGTTGCCCGTGATGAGGCACAGGTCGTTGAGCAGCGTGACCGTTTCGGTGCCTTGCACGGAATGGTTGACGCCCATGGTCCAGCCCACAAAGCCCCGTTCGGCCCGGCCGAAGGCCACGGCGGCGTGGTGGAGCTGCCAGGCCGGGATCCCGCACTCGGCCGCCGCGGCCGCCACGTCGACCGCCGCCAGGTGGGCGGCCAGCTCGTCGTACCCGTCGGTGTGGGCCGCGACGTACTCCACGTCGACCAGACCCTCGTCGACGATCACCTTCATCATGGCGTTGATGAGCACCACATCGGTGCGGGGGCGGATGGCCAGATGCAGGTCGGCGATCATGGCCGTCTTGGTCACCCGGGGGTCGACCACGATGACCGTGGCGGCCTGGTTGGCCAGGATGCGGGGGGCGAGCAAAGGGTGGTTGTCGGCGATGTTGGCGCCGACCAGCAGGATGCAATCAGCCTGCTCGAGGTCGGCGTAGGCGCCTGGGGGGCCGTCACTGCCGAAGCTGGCCTTGTAACCGGCCACGGCCGACGACATGCACAAGGTGGTGTTGCCGTCGTAGTGGCGCACCCCGAGGCCCAGGCGGGCCAGCTTGCCCAGGGCATAGAACTCCTCGGTGACCAGCTGGCCGGTGCTCAAGACCGCCACCGCGTCGGGACCGTGCTTGGCCCGGGTCTCCGTGAATCCGCTCACCAGCCGGCCTACCGCGTCGTCCCATCCGGCCGGGGCGAGCGGCTGCGACCGTTCGGTGCGCATCAGGGGCTGGTACAACCGGCCGGGGGCGGCCAGGGTGTGGTGTTCGGATAGGCCCTTGGGGCACAGGCGCCCCTGGTTGACGGGGTGGTCGGGGTCGCCGCGTACCGCCACCGCCGCGCCCTGGCGCACGCCGATGAGCATGCCGCACCCGACCGAGCAGTACCCGCAGGTGGTCCGGACCCACCGCTCGGGCAGTCGGGATTCGGCCACGACTCCGAAACGGTCATCGGTGGCATAGCGGTAATCGTCGGCCTGGGTGCCCAGCCCCAACCAGGCGGCCGTTGTCATTCCCGTCGAGCGGCTCATCGGGCGCCGGCCGAGAACCGCCGGGCCGCGGTCATGGGGGTGACGGTCACAAAGAACAGGTAGCGGCCCAACAGTTCGCCGACTGAGCCAACCACCACGGCGGCTATTGCTGCGCCCGCCGGGGCGGCGTCACCCGACAGCGCCGCCCACATGCACGTCGCCACCGTCGCCAGTGCGGCGCCGCAGCGCAGGGCGAACATCAGCCGGAATGGCCCGAACAGGAGACGGCCGGTGAGGGCGAATTCCCGCTCCCGGCGAGCCGCGATGGAGGCGACCAGGTGCTGGATGGCCCCGAGTTGCACGAGGCTGCCGACGCCGGCCAGGCCGAACAGCAGGCGGGCCCCCCCCGCCCCGGGGCGCTCGGCCAGCACGGCCAGGAGCGGTCCGGTGGACAGGGCGGTGGCGAAGAACGCCACGACCGTGCGCCCCGAGTTCCAGACCGGTCGGGCCGGCACCAGGTACAGGCGCCCGCTGGCGTAGACGCCCGCCGCGCCGAGTGCGATGGCGACCGCCCCCAGCGCGAGCAAAACCCCCTGGGCCCGGTGGGGCGCGAGTGACGCGGCGGCGTAGCCGAAGGTGGCGCCGGCGAAGGCGCTGAACAGTGCCACCTCACGCGACAGCCACGAGCGTCGCCAGTTGCGCAACGCCTTCCATGCCACTGCGGGCCGGCCCAGATGGAGCACCGAGACGGCCAGAGCCACCGCCCCGGCGGCGGCGGCGGCCAGGGCGCCCCCACCGGGCTGGCGGGCCCAGGCGTGCCGCGCCACCGTCGCTACCAGGGCACCGAACGACAACTGGGTCAGAAAGGTCACCGCGATCAGGGGCCAATGCGGATCGGCCGGCTCGAGCCGGTCGTGGACGACCGAGCGGGTGCTGGCCGGCATGGACTCCGGGACGATGATGCGCGTGGTCGACAAGGTGATGTCCGACGGCGGCAGACCGGGGGCGTCCGCCTGGCGGTGGTCGGCCCGCCACCCGGCCACATTCACCTTCTCCACCGTGATGGCCCTGGTCGGGCAGGCCTCGACGCAGGCCGGCTTGCCGCCCTCGGCCAACCGAGGCTGGCACAGGTCGCACTTGGTCACCACCCGGCGCTGGGGGTTGAACACCGGTACTTCGTAGGGACAGTTCCAGATGCAGTATTGGCAGCCGATGCAGTCCTCGGCGTGGTGGGCGACGATCCCGTTGTCCAATTTGACGTAGGCGTTGGTCGGGCAGCCGCTCAGACAGGTCGGCTCGATGCAGTGGTTGCACGCCATCGACAGGTTGAAGCGTTGCGCCTGGGGAAAGGATCCACCCTCGACCTCGCCCACCCGGCGCCAATTGACCCCCACTGGGTTGGCGTTCTGCTCGGCGCACGCCACTTCGCAGGAGTGGCAGCCGATGCAGGCGCCCATGTCGAAGCTGAACCGGTACTGCTCGCCCGCGTCGAGGGGCAACAACGCCGGTCCCTCCTCCCCGATCTTGGGTCGGCGACCTCTCGTCCCGGTGAAGTTGACCGGCTGGTCGAGGACGGTCAAGGACGGGCGACTTGGACTCGGCCGTCGACGACGCGCGCCGCGAAGGTCGGTACCGACACCGCCGGGTCGTCCAGGCATTCCCCGGTGTGCAGATCAAAGCTCTGCTTGTAGATGGGCGAAGCCACCTTGAGCCGGTCGCCCCGCGAGCCCACGATGCCTCGGGACAGCACGAATGCCTGGCTGTAGGGGTCGAAGTTGGCCAGGGCGAACAGTTCCTCGTCGACCCGGAAGACGGCCACCTGGAGCCCACCGACGAGGGCGCAGACACCCCGGCCCGAGATGAGCTGATCGAAGGGGCACACATCGACCCAGGTCGAAGCGCAGGTTTCAGCAGCGATGGTCACGGGGCGTCTCCCAGGGCGAGCAGGGCGGGGTCAGGTTTCTCGTCGATGTAGGCGGGGCGAGGCTGGCCCCGCTCGGTGACGAACACGATGTTCGGGTCGGCCTGGTCGGAGTTGACGAAGGTCCGGAAACGGGCCATTCGCTCGGGGTCCTCGATGGTGGCCTTCCACTCGCAGCGGTAGCTGGCCACGTGGCGGGCCATCTCGGCTTCGAATTCGGCGGCCAGCCCGAGGCAGTCGTCGATGATCACCCGCCGGATGTACTCGATGCCGCCCTCCAGCTTGCTGAGCCAGGTGGCGGTGCGCTCCAGGCGGTCGGCGGTGCGGATGTAGAACATCAGGAACCGGTCGAGGTAGCGGATGACCGTTTCGCGGTCGATGTCGCGGGCCAGCAGGACGGCATGCTGGGGTTTGAGCCCCCCGTTGCCACCCACGTACAGGTTCCAGCCCCGCTCGGTGGCGATGACCCCGAAGTCCTTGCCCTGGGCCTCGGCGCACTCGCGGCTGCAGCCCGAGACCGCCGCCTTGATCTTGTGGGGCGAGCGCAGGCCGCGGTAGCGCAGCTCCAGCTCGATGGCCAGGGCGGTGGAGTCCTGGACGCCGTACCGGCACCAGGTCCGGCCCACGCAGGACTTCACCGTGCGCAGCGCCTTGCCATAGGCGTGGCCCGATTCCATCCCGACATCGACCAGGCGCTGCCAGATGTGGGGCAAATGATCGACTCGTGCCCCGAACAGGTCGATGCGCTGGCCGCCGGTGATCTTGGTGTACAGACTGAAGTCCTTGGCGATCTGGCCAATGGCGATCAGCTGGTCGGGGGTGATCTCGCCGCCGGGCACGCGGGGGACGACCGAGTATGTGCCGTCGCGCTGAAGGTTCGCCAGGAAGTGGTCGTTGGTGTCCTGGAGGGACGCCTGCTCGCCGTCCAGGATGTACGAGTCACCCCGGGTGGCCAGCATCGAGGCCACGGCCGGCTTGCAGATCTCGCAGCCCCGCCCGGTGCCATGGGCGGCCAGGAGCTCCGAGAACGTGCCGATGCGCTCGACCCGCACCAGGTCGAACAGCTCCTGCCGGGTGAAGGCGAAGTGTTCGCACAAATCGTCGCCCACCTCGGCCCCGGCGGCCAGCAGCTCATGGCGGACCAGGCCGCTCACGAGCGGGATGCAACCGCCGCAGCCCGTGCCCGCCCGGGTGCACTCCTTGACCCCGGCCACGTCGGCGCAGCCGTCGGCGACGGCGGCGCAGATGGCCGCCTTGGTCACGCTGTTGCACGAGCAGATGAGGGCGGTCCCGGCCAGCGCCCCGACCCCCGTCCCCGCCTCCCCGCCGGCCGCGCCGGCGTCGCGGGCGGGAAAGATGAGGTCCTCCAGATGTTCGGGCGTGGGCATGTCACCCCGGGCCATCTGGGCCAGCGTCCCGTACATCGAGGCGTCGCCCACCAGGATCCCGCCCAGCACCCGGTGGGCCTGACCGGGCGAGGGCGCGGGCCCGACGACCAGCCGCTTGTACAGCTTGGCCACCGGGTCGTCGAAGGTGATCGCCTGGGCGCCCGGAGTGGCGCCGAAGGCGTCGCCGAAGCTGGCGACGTCGACGCCCATCAGTTTCAGCTTGGTGGACAGGTCGGCGCCCGCGAAGGTGGCATCGCCGCCCAGGATGCGGTCGGCGACCACGCGCGCCATCTGGTAGCCGGGCGCCACCAGGCCCCACAGCCGGCCCTGGGCCAAGGCGCATTCGCCGATGGCGAAGATGGCCGGGTCGGACGTGCGGCATGTTTCGTCGACGACGATCCCACCTCGCTCACCGACGGCCAGGCCGGCCGCTCGGGCCAAGTCGTCGCGGGGCCGGATGCCGGCGGAGAACACCACGATGTCGGCACTGAGGTCATCGGGCCGGTCGGCCTCCGGTGGGGCGGCCGAGAAGCGCATCCCGGCCACCCGGCCGCCGTCGCCCACCACGATCTCGCTCGTGGCCGCGCCGGTGTGCACCACCACCCCGAGTTCCTCGATCCGGGCCCGCAGGGCGGCGGCGCCTCCGTCGTCGACCTGGGCGGGCATCAGGCGGGGAAAGAACTCCACTACATGGGTTTCGAGCCCAAGGCTCCTGAGGGCATTGGCCGCCTCCAGCCCGAGCAGACCGCCTCCCACCACCGCTCCGACCCGACACTGCGAGGCGGTGGTGTAGGCCCGGATCGCCTCGAGGTCGTCGACCGTGCGGTAGACGAAGCACCCCTTGGCATCCCGGCCCGGCACGGGTGGCACGAAAGGGACCGATCCTGTCGCCAGGACCAAGGTGTCGTAGTCGACGCTGGTCCCGTGGCGGGAGACCACCTGGGCGCGATCGCGGTCGATGGCGGTGACGGCGTCGCCCACGTGGACCGTGAGCCCCACCTGGTCGAAGAAGCCGGGGCGGCCCAGCTGCAGCTCATCGGCGGAGCACCCGGCGAACAGGGAGCTGAGCGCCACTCGGTCGTAGGCCAGCCGGGGCTCTTCGCAGAAGGTGACAATGTCCCATTCGGCCGTCGCCCCCCGCTCGACCAGCACCTCGAGCAGGCGATGTCCGACCATGCCGTTGCCCGCCACGACCAGTTTGCGCCGCCCGTCGGACAACTCGAACTCGGTCACCGGCTCGTCGCTCCCCGGCATCAAACCGCTACCTGGGCCGAGCGGACGTTCTTGTTGAGGTAGACCACCCAGGTGATGGCGGCGAACACCAGATAGGAGACGAGGAACACCCACAGCGCCGGGACCGACCACTTGGCGTGGGCTGCGGCGACCGCGACCTTGGCCGCGGGCGTCTTGGCCGCCTTGACCAGGGCGGAGACATTCAGGCTGGCTTGACGGAGCACGACTTGGATGAGCACCCCGCCGAAGGCCCCGATGGCGCCCGCGATGCCGATGACCGCGGCCGCCCGGCGCTTGAACTCCACCGCCGCCTCAGCCGGATCCGCTCCGGTCTCGACGGCATGCTTGCGGCCCAACCGGGCAAAGATGGACGGGATCATCTTGTAGGTCGATCCGTTGCCCAGGCCGGTCAAGAAGAAGATCACCATGTAGGAGCCGAAGAACAGCCCGAAGCTCCGGTGCTGAACCCCGATGATCGCCCCGGCCGTGAACACCGCCATGCCGGAGAAGACCGCGAAGGTCACTCTTGCGCCGCCGACCTTGTCCGACAGCCAGCCACCGACCGGTCGGGACAGGGAGCCGATTAGCGCACCGACGAAGCCGAGCCCGGCGAGGTAGGTAGCGATGAACGGATGACCGGCCAGGAACTCGGGGAAGGTGTTCTTGATGACCAACGGCAGGGCGAATGAGAAGCCGATGAACGAGCCGAACGTGCCGATGTACAGGACCGACATGATCCAGGTCTGGCTGTTGCGGAGCGACGCGACGTACGAACTGGTGTCCGCCTTGGCCTGGGTGAGGCTGTCCATGAACACCCAGGCGCCGATCGCCGCGATCGCGATGAGCGGCAGCCACATGAATCCGGCGTAGGCCATGTGCACTTGGTGCTTCGGCAGCTTCGCCGCTTTCGCGGCCACGCCGATGATGATCACGAGAGGCACGAATAGCTGGGCCACCGCGACGCCGAGGTTGCCGCCCGCGGCATTGAGGCCGAGGGCGAAGCCCTTTTTGCGCTCGGGATAAAAGAACGAGATGTTCGCCATCGACGACGAGAAATTGCCGCCCCCGAGGCCGGCGGTAGCAGCACAGAGAAACAGAACCCAGAACTGGGTGCCATGCGCCTGGTGGGCCAGCCAGCCGCTGGGCACAACGACCGCCAGGAGCAGGGCGGGAATGAACAGCAGCGAGGCACTGATCGTGGTCCACGCCCGCCCGCCGAGCTTCGGCACCGCGAAGGTGTACGGAATGCGCAGGATCGATCCGATCAAATTCGGGACCAAGGTGAGGAGGAACTGCTCGGACAGCGACATGGTGATGCCGATATTGGCGAGATTGATGACAACAATGGTCCAGAGCACCCAGATGCTGAACCCGATGTGCTCGGCGAAAATGGATAACGCCAGGTTTCGGCGGGCGATCCTCCGTCCCACCTGGGCCCAGAACTGCTCGTTGTCTGGTTCCCAGCGGTCAATCCAGTGACCGCGCCGAGCTGGACCCACCGCCGCGATGCCCGGTGAGACCAGTACGTCGGGTGAGGCGGGTGGTGGGCTCGAGCGTTCGACTTCCGCGCCGGTGTCGATTGTCATGGTGACAGACAATCTGATTTCTGTGTTCGTGCCGTTGCCGCCCGATGAACCGTCGTTGTCCAATCCCGCACACCGCCACGCCGGCCATTGTGAGGTTTCTGACCCCAAGCTGTCGCTCAGGTTGACGTCAGGGTCCGTTTTTCAGATCGACATCGGCCGGGTACAGGGCGTTCACAGTGTCACCGCAGGATGGATTTTCCAATGTCGCTGCGTCCGCTCGACGGCTTCGTCGTCGGCATCACCGCCGACCGGCGCTGGGAAGAACAGGCCGAGTTATTGTCGCGCCGCGGCGCCACGATCGTGCACGGACCGACGATCACGACCCTGTACCTGGCATCGGACGACAACCTGCGCCGGGCCACCCTGGCGCTCATCGAAGACCCGCCCGACTACCTGGTGGCGACGACCGGTATCGGCGTCCGGGCGTGGCTGGACACCGCCACCACCTGGGGCGTCGGCGACCAGCTGACCGCGGCGCTCGGGCAGGCCCGGATCATCGCGCGCGGGCCCAAGGCCGCGGCCGCGCTGCAGATCGGCGGTCTCAGCGTGTGGCAACGGTCGCCGACCGAGCAGATGGAGGCGCTGGTCGAGATCCTCCTGGCCGAGCCATTACATGGTCGGCGGGTGGCGGTTCAGGAGTACGGCATGGAGAGCCCGGAACTGGTCGAGCTATTGATTGGCGCGGGCGCGACGGTCGTGTCCGTCCCGGTGTACCGCTGGCGAATCCCGGCCGATCCCGAACCGGCGCGGCGGCTGGCCAAGGCGGCCTGCTCCGGCCAGCTGGACGCGGTCACTTTCACCAGCGCACCGGCGGTGCACAACTTGTTCGCCCTGGCCGAAACGCCAGAGGAAGCCGACCAGCTCCGGGCCGCGTTCAACGGCCCGGTGACGGCGGCGTGCGTCGGTCCGGTGTGCGCCGGGGGCGCCCGGCAGGAAGGGGTCCAAGACCCGTTGACGCCGTCGGTCGGCCGCCTGGGCCTGCTGGTGCGGGCGTTGGGGGACCAGATGAGCGAGCGCCGGCGGTCGTTCCAACTGGCGGGACACGCGCTCGTCCTTCAAGGGGGGGCCATTGAGCTCGACGGGGCGGTCGACGTGCTTACACCGAAGGAGCGCGCCATCCTGGACATCCTGGCTCGCAAGCCCGGCGCGGTCGTGGGCCGGGAGACGTTCCTCCGCCGGGTCTGGGGCTGCGCCGAGACCGATCCCCATCTGCTCGAGGTCGCCATCGGACGGCTCCGGCGCCGGCTCGGGCCGGCCGGGGGGGCGCTGCAAACTATCGCCGGGCGGGGCTACCGGCTCGACCCCGACGGCGCGTCGATCTGACCCCAAGGCCACTGGGCCGATCAGGTCGGACTGCTTGGGCAGAAGAACTGGTTCTCGGCGCGCGATGGGCACGGTCTGGCCAGCTTGGAGGCGATGTCGTAGTCGTAGATGAACACATACAGCGGGCCGAATCGGCCGGTGACCGCGGCGGGCCCGAGGTCAGGAGTGGGCCGTGAGGCGATCCCGGCCGGGTTGGACGCGTCGAAGAGCAGAAAGGTTCTCGTCTGCGGACGGGGCAGGTACCAGTTGGTGCGGGTATTCACGAAGAACGGGCAGAGCCGGGATGAGGCCGGCATCCGGCAGGTGATGACCGGGTAGAAATGCACCTGCATGTCGGCCTGCACCGTGAGCGGATGGGAGTCCCAGTAGCCGGAATAGCCGTTGGTCACCCCGTGGCGCTTGAGGAAGTCGATCGCCTCCGAGCGCTGGTGGCGGGCCTGCGGCGTCTGCCGCAATAGGGGTTCGTAGATGAACAGGCCTTGCCTTCCGGTGACGCTCAACCCACAGAACAGGGCCGCTCCGAGCGCCACCACGGTGCGGCGCCAGCCCAGGCGGGCGGCCCAGAGCGGCGCGGTGGCGGCCAGGGCGAAGAACGCGGGCTGCACGTAGCGCGACAGGTTGGAGGGGCCCTGTGCGAACGCGGTCAGCGAGAAGGCGGCGAACACCGTGACCGCGCTCGACGTCCAGTAGGCCAGGTACAGGAAGGGGGCCGCCTCCGTCTCGCCAGACCACGGGCGCTTCGTCCGCGCCGAGTGCAGGAGCAGCGCGAACAGCACGACGACCGCGCCCACCAGGAACAGGGCCATGACGAAATGCACCGCTCCCACCGCCGGGTTGGGCGGGTGGGAGAACGTGCCGTTGCCCAGCCCCAGCAGCTGGCGCCCGAACACCCCCACATTGGCTATCGCGGTCCGGCGCGAGGCCAGCGCATAGCCCGAACTGGCGAACGTCTTCTGGAACCCCAGCGCCTGCATCCCCCGGTTGACGCCCACCGCCAGGACCGCGCTGGCGGCGGTGATGCCCGTCGTCACCTGCGCCATTCTGAGACTCTCGTGGTCCCGGCTGAGCAACCACCGCGCCAAGGGGGCACCCAGGAACGGAGCCAGGCCGCTGGCCGCAAAGAGGGTGTCCGAAGCCAAGGTCGTGCCGGCCAGGACGATGACCGCGGCGACCGCGATCCGCGCCGGCCAGGGGTGGTGGCGCGATCGCGTGGCCCAGAAGACGAGGAAGGCGGCCAGGACACTGTCGGCGAAATAGGTGGCGCCGTGGACCCCCTCGGACATGACGGTGAGCAGCACAAACGCGGTCCCGCTGGCGCCGACGGCGACGGTGAGCAGGGCCGGCCACCAGCCCGCGATGCGCCGGCAGGCCCAGGCGACAAAGCCGAGACCAGCCAGAAACATCAGGAACGGCGCCACATCCCAAAGTTGGTTGCGGAACGGGACCCAGCGGGTGAGCACCAGGAACCAGATGGTGGTGAAGTGACTCGCCGTTCCGACCAGGATGTGACCACCCCCCGGGCCGGTGGCGCTCACTCCGGCCAGCGCCGGGGCCCAGCTGGCATCGGCATCGAGATGGACGTCGTAGATGATCCGCGGGAAATGGGCGATGATCCAGAGCAGGTACAGGGCGGCGCAGGCCAGGGGCGCCAGGGCGATGAGCTGGGCGCTGACCTGGGCGAGGCGCGACCCGGCCCGGCCCGGCTTCGCGACCGCGGCAGGACCGGTCAGCTGGCCCGGTTGCACACTGCGATCAGGTCGAGGGACGCATCGAGATCCTGGTCGCGCAACAAGAAGTCATCGGCGGTGATAACGCGGGCGAGGGGAGAACCGTCTCCGCTGCGCTCCTTGGTCAGTCGCCAGTCGTAGAGCCGCTGGCGGAGCCTGCGGGGCACCCATCGCCGCAGCCCGAGGGGGTCGAGCGCCAAGAGCCGGTCCAGCTTGCGACGCTCCTGGTGGAAGAACTCCATATACCGCGCCGAGCCGAATACGCCGTGCACCTCGACGGCAGGAAATTGGGCGGCGCACAGGGCCCGCAGCTCATCGGGGCTGAATTCGATGAAGTGGTAGGGGTCGATCACCTCGTCGGGGCGCCCGAAGGTGAGACGGTTGGGGGTGGCGATCACCACCCGCCCACCCGGAGCCACCACGCGGAGGCACTCGGCCACGACCCGGGCGGGATCCGCGACATGCTCCACCGCGTGCAGGCAGACCACCGAGGCGAAAACGCCGGGGCGGAACGGGAGTCGCCGCAGGTCGGCCCGCACACCGGCCCGCTCCTGCTCGGCCAGGGCGGCGTGGTCGAGGTCGACGCCGGACGACCATCGGTCACCCAGGTAATGGGCCGCGTGGCCGGAGCCGCATCCGAGGTCGAGTACGGGACCGGGCGGCAGGACCGCGGCGGCGAAACGGTAGTTGGCGGTGTGGCGTTGCCAGGTGGGATTGAATCCCCCCTCGCGGGTGACGATACGTTCGCCCGTGATCCTCAAGGCTCGAACTTGCGGCACCCGAACGCGCCGTTCCGGTTGAGCAGGAACCGTCCCGCCACCCACAGGGTCTTCAGGCCGTAGGTAACGCCGTCCTTGAAGCCGACTGACGATGCCTCCTCGAAATAGATGGAGCGCGCCGGGATCTCGGCGATGCGGAATCCGAAATGGATGGCTTGCATGAGCAGCTCCGAGTCGAAGCTGAAGTCGAGCGAGTTGCGGAGAAAGGGGACGGTGAGAAGGAGCTCGCGGGAATAGGCCCGGTAACCAGTGTGCATCTCGGAGAGATCCGTATGCAGCACCGCGTTTTCCAGCGTTGTAAGGACGCGGTTGGCCAGATATTTGTACCGGGGCATGCCGCCGCCGATGGCCATTCCCGGCTCAGCCAGACGCGAACCGAGCACCAGGTCGGCCCGGCCTTCGACAATCGGGCGGATAAGGTCGGGGATCAGGGAGGCGTCATACTGACCATCGGGGTGCAGCATCACCACCACGTCGGGATCCCTTTGCAGGGCGTCCAAATAGCATGTCTTCTGATTGCCCCCATAACCGACGTTGTGGGGGTGCCAGATAACCCTGACATCAAGCCTCCTGGCCAGTTCGACGGTGTTGTCGGTGGACTTGTCATCGACCAGGATGATCTCGTCGACAACGTCGCGGGAGATGAGCCCGACGGTCCGCTCCAACGTTTGGGCGGCATTGAGCGCGGGCATCACCACCACGACCCGGGGCCTGGGGGTGGCGGCGTCGACGGGGACGGGGGCATCGGTGGGGGCGGCTACCTCCCGAGTTGGTAAGAGGCCGCTCGTCGACACTTGGGTGCTCATGGGATCGGGTCGAGTCAAGAGAGGGTGAACCCGGGGAATCCGGCGGATGACCCTACCATGCACCCGGCGGCGCCGCCCGGGGACGCCGGTACCCTGCCGGGCGTGACGGGATCGGTGGCGGCCCGGCTGGGCCAGGTGGGTCTGCCCCTGCCCATCGCCGCGATGGCCGCCCGGCGTTGGGACGTGATCGTGGTCGGTGGCGGCCACAACGGGCTCACCGCGGCCGCCTACCTGGCCCGGGCCGGGCGCCGGACGCTTGTGCTCGAGCGGCGGGAACGCCTCGGCGGCGCCTGCACCCTCGAGCAGCCCTTCGCCGACCCGGCCTATCTCATCAGCCCCTGCGCCTACCTGGTGGGCCTGCTGCACCCGCTCGTCATCGAGGAGCTGGGCCTGGCCGAGCGGGGCTACCGGGTGTTCCCCTGTGATCCCAGCCAGTGGTCGCCCTTCCTCGACGGCACGTCCTTCACCGAATGGCACGATCCCCGCCGCACGGCCGAATCGGTGCGGGGACTGTCGCCGGGCGATGTCGACGGGTTCTTCGCCTACCAGGACGTGTATCAACGGATCCGGGCCCGGCTCCGGTCGCACGACCCGGCGCGCGACACCTGGGTCGGCGACGCACCCGACCGGGACCGGATGGAATCACTGCTGGCGGGCGATCCCGCGGCCCAGGAGGTCGTGTTCGGTCTCTCGGTGGCCGAGTTGGTCGAGCGCCACGTCGTGGACGAGCGGTTGCGGGCGGCACTGCACGGGGCCGGGGTCATCGGCACCTGGGCCGGACCCCGGGACCCGGGCACGGCTGGTGTCCGGGCCATGCACAACATGGGACTGATCGGTGGCTGGGGCTACGTCGAGGGGGGGATGGGGCGGGTGTCCTTTGCTCTGGCCGACGCCGCTCGCGACGCCGGAGCGGTCCTGGCCTGCGGTGTCCCCGTTGCCCGGATCGAGCCGGGCACCGGGGTATGGCTGGACGACGGCACCTTGGTGGCGGCCCCGACCGTGGTCAGCAATGCCGATCCGCTCCGGACCCTGGCCCTGGTCGGCGCCGAGACCGCGCCCTCGTCGTGGCGGACCCGGATTGAGGCCTGGGACGTCCGCAGCCCGGTCCTCAAGCTCAATTGCGGTTTGGTCCGGCTGCCCCGCTTTGACGCTGCCCCGGCCGGCCCCGATGGTGACCATGTCTACCGCGCCATGGTCGTGTTGGCCACGAGCATCGACGACACCCAGGCCGCCTTCGAAGCAGCCGGTCGAGGCCAACCCGCCCCTCACTGGTGCGAGCTGTACTTCCAGACGGCCTACGATCCGTCAGTCGCACCGCACGGGCGCCACACCATGAGCGTGTTCGCCCAGTACGCCCCGTACCGGCTGGACCATGGGGATTGGGGGAGCCGGCGCGAGGAGATCGCCCGGCGGCTGCTCGGGCGCATCGCCCTCTGGGCCCCGGACGTGGCCGACTGCGTGGAGAGCTGGGAGCTGCTCGGCCCGCCCGACATCGAGGATCGGATCGGACTGACGGGGGGCCACATCTTCCAGGGCTCATGCCTTCCGGCCCAGATGTGGGACCGGCGGCTGCCGGCCCGAACGCCGATGGACGGCCTCTACCTGTGCGGCGCGGCTACCCATCCCGGGGGCAGCGTCATCGGCATAAACGGGCGCAACGCCGCCATGGCGGTGCTCGCCGACCTCGGTCGCCCGGGCCCGTAGTCGCCCAGAGTCCCCGCAGCGTGTAAAGGTTGGACAATGCACATCGGAGTTTTGGGGGGGACCGGCCCGGCCGGCCAGGGGTTGGCGCTGCGGCTGGCGTCGGTCGGGCTCACCGTCACCGTCGGCTCACGCTCGCACGACCGGGCGGCCGAGATCTGCGCCAAGCTCTGCGATCAGTGGCTGGACCGCAACCTCGCCATCATTCCGGGCGACAATGACGACGCGGCCGCGGCCGACCTGGTCGTGGTGGCCACGCCCTGGGAGGCGGCCGCGCCCACCGTCAGCGCCGTCGCGGGCCGGTTGAGCCACAAAGTGGTCCTGTCGATGGTCAACGCACTGACGCGGGTGGGCAACGAGTTCGTCCCCCTGATCCCGCCCCGGGGCTCGGTCGCCGCCTGGGTCCAGGCTGCCGTGCCCACCGCCATGGTCGCGGCGGGCCTGCATCACGTACCCGCCCGCGAGCTGGCCGACCTCAACCATGACCTCTGCAGTGACGTCTTGGTGTGCTCCGACCACCCCGCGGCCACGGTAGCGGTGAGTGAGCTGATCGCCCGGCTCCCGGGTCTGCGGCCCCTGGATGCCGGGGCTCTGGCCAGCGCCTCGGCCATCGAGGCGCTCACCCCGGTGCTGCTGCAGATCAACGCCAGGTACAAGACCCGGGCCTCGATTCGGCTCACCAACATCAAGCTCGACTGATGCGGTTGTTCGAAACCTCGCAGGGCCGGGTCGTTCCCTTCCAGCCGGGGCCGATCGTGACCATGTACACCTGCGGGATCACTCCCTACGACGCCGCCCACATCGGCCACGCCTCCACCTACCTCACCTACGACGTCCTCCAGCGACGCCTCCGGGACCTCGGGCACGTCACCCAGTGCGTACGCAACGTGACCGACGTGGACGACGACATCCTGCGCAAGGCGAGCCAGCTCGGGGTCAACTTCTTAGACCTGGCGGCCGAGGAGATGGCCCGCTTCGACGCTGACATGAAGGCCCTCGGGCTGCTTCCGGCGTGGAGCGAACCCCGGGCCACCTCCGCCATCCCCGACATCTTGGGTTTCATCGGGATGGTGCTCGACTCGGGCCATGCCTACCAGGCCGGGGGCGGGGTCTACTTCAGCGTCAGCTCCTTTTCTGGCTTCGGCGCCATCAGTCACCTGGACCGGGCGACGATGCTCAAGCTGGCGGCCGAGAACGGCGGCCACCCCGACGACCCCAACAAGCGCGACCAGTTGGACTTCGTCCTGTGGCAGCCGTCGGCACCGGGGGAGCCGGCCTGGGAGTCGCTGTGGGGGCGGGGCCGCCCGGGCTGGCACATCGAATGCTCGGCCCTGGCCATGCGGGAGCTCGGCACCACCATCGATCTGCATGGCGGGGGCACCGACCTCATCTTCCCCCACCACGAGTGCGAGGCCGCCCAATCGGAAGCCGCGACCGGCCAGCCGTTCGTGCGCCATTGGATGCACGTCGGACTGGTCCGCCTCGGTGGGACCAAGATGTCCAAGTCGCTGGGCAACCTGGTGTTCGTGAGCGACCTGCTCAAGGACTGGGAACCGGCCGTGATCCGCCTGGCCATCCTCGGCCACCATTACCGGATCGCCTGGGATTGGGAAGAACAGCTGCTGTCCTCGGCCGCCGCCCGGCTCGCGGCGTGGCAGGCGGCGGGCCCAGGCCAGGCGGCGGGCCCAGGCGAGGCCGCCCTGGACGGGGTGCGGGCGGCCCTGGATGACGACCTGGACACGCCGGCAGCCATCGAGGCCATCGACCAGGCGGCCGCGTCGGGCCAGGGGGTGTCGGCCCCGGCCGGGCTGCTCGGCGTCGGCCTGTGAGCAGTGACGGGGGGTTCGCTGGATGTTGGGTGCGTTCATACCCACTATCCAGCGCACCTCGCCCTCCGGCGACATGACCGACGCCGGCGGCGTGGCGCTGGGCCGGCTGTGGGCCGGCTGGCGCAGCGCCTTGATCATGGACGTGGGCAACGGGGAGGGCGGAGAAGCGGCGCCCAAACCGGAGTGCGTGTTCTGCGCCATCCTGGCCAGCGGTATGCCCGACGCCGAGACGCATATTGTCTGGCGCCACCCCGACGGCGTGGCCATCGCCATCCTCAACCTGTACCCCTATACCAGTGGCCATCTCATGGTCATGCCCACCCGCCATGTCGGCGAGGTCGAGGCGCTCACGGGCGATGAATCGGTCGCAGTGTGGGGGGCGACGGCCGAGGCGGTGCGGGTCCTCAAGTCCACCTACCGGCCCGACGCCCTCAACCTGGGCGCCAACCTCGGGCGGGCGGCTGGGGCGGGCGTCCCCGGCCACTTCCACCTCCACGTTGTGCCCCGCTGGAGCGGGGACACCAACTTCATGACCGCCGTGGCCGACGCACGCGTCCTGCCCGAGGCCCTGGCCGACACCGACGCCCGCCTGCGGGCCGCCTGGCCCATCGGGCCGGCCGCTTCGTAGGCTGGCCAAACATGGCCGATCAGACCGCCGCCGGTGAACACCGAGACGAGCTACCGGAGGAACTGGACGCCAGCGGCTACGTCGGCCCCTACACCTTCCCCAACAACAACCGGCGCCGCATATCCGGTTTGGTCCTGGCGGCCGCGGGATTGGCCTGCGTCAGCCTGTACGCGCTTCGCGGGTCACGAGTGCTGGTCAACCGGGGCCTGTTGTACGGCGGGCTGTGTCTGCTGGCCCTGGCGTGTTACCACTTCGTCGCCGGGGTCACCCTCCGAGTCAACGAGACCGACGCCCTAGTGGCGGCGACCAAGACGGTCGGATTCACCGTCGGCCATGCGTCCGCCCAGCTGAGCTGGCGCGGCCTCATCTCGCACCCCACCTGGCGGATCCTGCTGTACTCGGCCGACGACCCCCCGAAGAAGCGGGCCTTGGTCCTGGTCGACGGCGTGCTCGGCACCGTCGGCGATCACTTGATCGAGGACAACCCCGAAGATTGGTCCTCGCTGGACCGCTAGCCGCGAGCTGGGACGCGGCAGTTGATGATCGCCTCGGCCGTGCCCGGATCGCCTCGGAGAAATAGGGGAAGGGTCCCCAAGCCGGGCGTGCTGACCGAGTAGGTCCCCGACGGCAACGGCGACACACCCCGAAATTTCACGGCGAACACGTCACCGGTCATCTTCATCGGGCTGGCACGCGAGAGGTCGGTGACCTTCATGACCTGCAAGGCCACCCTCGGATGCCCCGGAGCGGCGGCCACGACCCAGTGCGCGACCAGGGCCTGCCAGCTGGTCAAGGCATAGGGCGTCACCGCCGCCTCGGCCGGGCTCCCCACGAGCACCACCGCCGCACCCGGGATCACCGCCGCGGTCAGGATCGTGGCCCCCCAACCGATGAAGCCGCGTCTCGATATATCGCTCTCGTCTTCCGCTCGTGCCCCCACCATTGGGACGATGACACCAACCCCGTGCGCTGTCAAGGACTCGAACGGTCGTCTGGCCGTTGTGCCCGAATGGCGGGCACCCGCGATCAGGCGCTGGTGGTGTCCCGGCGGACCTTGTCGTACAAGTGCTGGGGCAGCGGGTCGTAGTGGTCGTGGGCCACGGTGAACCGGCCCCGCCCGCCGGTGACGGAGCGCAGGTCGATGGCGTAGCGCAGCAGCTCCGACGTGGGCACCAGGGCGGTGACGATGGACTCGCGGTCTTCGCCCTGCTCGGTCCCTTGCACCCGGCCTCGACGCGAATTGAGGTCGCCCATGACGTCACCCTGGTAGGCCGGAGGCACGGTGACCTCGAGGAGCGAGATGGGCTCCAGCAACACCGGTCCCGCTTTCCCCATGGCATCCCGGAAACCAAGTGCGCCCGCCATCTTGAAGCTCATCTCGGAACTGTCGACGGGGTGGAACTTGCCGTCGAAACACGTCACTTTCACGTCCACCACGGGGTAGCCGAACACACCGGCATGCGACATCGTCTCCTCGATGCCCTTCTGCACGGCGGGGATGAACTGGCGGGGGATGGCACCGCCCACGATCTTGTCCTCGAATTCGAATCCTCCGCCCCGGGGCAGCGGCTCGACTCGCAGGAAGGCGACGCCGAATTGACCGTGGCCGCCCGTTTGCTTCTTGTACTTGCCCTCGGCCTCGGCGGTGCCACTGATGGTCTCGCGGTAAGCGACGATGACGTCCTCGGTCTCCACCTCCACGCCGAACTTGCGGGACAGGCGCTCGGTGGCAATGGCCAGGTGGGCCTCCCCCATGCCCGACAGGAGGGTCTGATGGGTCTCGTCGTCCCGTCGAACCGTCAGGGCCGGGTCCTCCTCCCGGATGCGGTGGAGGGCGGTCATCAGCTTGTCCTCGTCGCCTTTGGACTTGGGGCGGATGGCGATGGAGAGGACGGGCGGCACCGTGGGCGCCCGGGGAACGACCACCGGGGTGCCCCGGGGCGCCAGTGTGTCGCCCGTAGTGACGTCACCCAGCTTGGCCACCGCCGCCAGGTCGCCCGCCGGCACCTCGCTGACCGCGACCTGCTCCTTACCCCGGAGGGTGAACAGGCCGTGGAGCTTTTCGTCCGAATGGGTCCGGGGATTGGTGAGCACAGCGTCGGGTCGGATGGTCCCCGACAGCACCTTGAAGAGGGAGATCTTGCCCACATAGGGGTCGGCCAGGGTCTTGAAGACCCCTGCCAGCGGCTGGCCGCCCGGGTCGGGCTTGACCTCCCGTTCCTGATCGCCCGCGTGCACCACCACCCCGGGACGGTCGAGGGGCGACGGTCCGATTTCGCAGATGAAGGTGGCCAGGCGGTCGATGGCGATGTCCTTGGCCGCCGAACCGCACAACACCGGGAAGACCTGGGCCGACGCCACCCCTTGGGCGAGGGTCTCCTCCAGTTCCTTGAAGTCGAGAACCTCGCCTTCCAGGTATCGCTCCATCAGGTCGTCGTCGCCCACCACGATCCCCTCGATCAGCGACTCGTGCACGGCGTGCTCCTGGGCTTCCATGTCGTCAGGGATGGCGCCGGTCGTGGGCTTGCCTCCGTCGTAGGTGATGGCGGTATCGGACAGCAGGTCGGCCACGCCGCGGAAGGAGGCCTCCTCGCCGATCGGCAGCTCCAGCGGGGCGATGCCGGCCCCGAAGGCCTGCTGCAGCTGGTCGAGGGTGCGGCTGAAGCTGGCTCGTTCCCGGTCGAGCTTGTTGACGAAGATGAGCCGGGGCAAGCCGAGCTTGGCCGCCGCCTTCCACATCATCTCGGTCTGAACCTCGACGCCCTCGACCGCGCTGACGACGAACACGGCCAGGTCGGCCACTCGCAGGGCGGCCATGGTGTCGGTGCCGAAGTCGGCGTAGCCCGGGCAGTCGAGCAGGTTCACCTTGTGGTCGTGCCACTCGAAGGGGGCCAGGGCCACCGACACCGATATGTGGCGCTTGACCTCCTCGGCGTCGAAGTCCGTCGTGGTGGTCCCGTCCTCGACCCGGCCCTTGCGGTTTATGACCCCGGCGGTGAAGAGGAGCGCCTCGGCCACCGTTGTTTTTCCCGCCCCTCCGTGCCCGATCAGTGCCACATTGCGGATCTTCGCCGGAGGGAAGCTCTTCACAGGTGTTACCTCACTCGAGGGTTAGAGGTCGGACGGGGTGACGGTGACGTGCAGGTTTCGGACAGCCTAACGAGCACCGGTGATACGGTGATGGGTAACTTTCGCGAGCATCAGGAGTGGTTGTGTTCGACGGACGGTTCCGTTCCAGCGTCGACAGGGGCGTCGGCCCGATTGGTACGGCGCTCGGTCGAACCGGGCTGTCCCCGGATCATCTGACCGCCCTGGGACTGGTCTTGGCCGTCCCCGCCGCGGTGGCCATCGGTACCGGTCGCCTCACGTTGGGCTTGGTGCTGCTGATCGCGTCCGCTCTTCCCGACCTGCTGGACGGGGCGTTGGCCAAGGCCAACGGGACGGCGTCGAAGCGTGGGGCGTTCTTCGACTCAGTCGCCGACCGGGTGACCGATGCGCTGATCCTGGGCGGGCTGGCGTGGCACCTCGAGACCAACCGGCACGGGCACGCCGCCATGCTGCCGTTCGGGATCCTGGCGGTGTCCACGCTCATCTCCTACCAGCGGGCCAAGGCCGAGTCGCTGGGTTTCACGGCCAAGGGCGGCCTGATGGAGCGGGCCGAGCGGATCATCCTGCTGTGCATCGGGTTGGTCGCGCCCGTGATCCTGGTGCCGATCCTCTGTGCCATGCTGATCCTGACCGCGGCCACGGCCGTCCAGCGTTTCGCCAAGGTGTGGCGCCAGGCCACGGACGCCATCGATGGGGAGAGGGTGGTAGGGGCGGGGGCGTCCTTGCCTCGTGAGGCTGCGGACGGTTTGTCGACGTCCCCGACGAGCCCGGCGCCCCGGGTCTCGC
>JALYXV010000006.1 GCA_030947025.1 Actinomycetota bacterium
TTTTCCGAGTGGAGGTGACCGGACTTGAACCGGCGACTTCTACGTTGCGAACGTAGCGCTCTACCGAACTGAGCTACACCCCCGCAGGACGGTCGAGGTTACCTCAGGCCCCCCGGGTCGGTTCCTACTTTGCCCTCGGCCACTAAGCGGCCCACGATGGCCTCTTGCAGCTGGGCCTGCAGGATGCTCGTCGTCAGGTCGCTTCGGGTCCGCTCCAGTACCGCCCGCAGCGCATCCGCGGTCCTCCGCAGTCCCCCTGTCACGGCATCGGGGTAGTCGATCGTCACCAGCAGGTCGTACACGTCCTCCATGTCGCCGAGGAGCCGCTCGGCCACGCCCAACTGCTTCTCGCGGAGCCGGTCGAGCAGGTGGCGCCGCAGCTCTGATGCCGCCTCGGCCAAGCCGTTGAGCCACGCCGGGATCTCGACGCCGACCTCGGTGTGGCTCGGCAGCGGGCCCCCTGCCACCAACGCCGCCGTCAGCACCGCCTCGGCGTACTCCTTGGCGGCGTCGTGCACGAACCCGGCAAACCCCACCGCCGAGTACGGCTCAACCTCGTGCTGGGCCTCCCGCAACGCGACCCGGGCCTCCTCCGCCATCGCCTGAGCGCGGACGACCTCCAACCGGTGCACCGCCCGGATCGAACTCCCTGACGCCCGGATGGTCCGCCGGCACGCCGCCAGTGCGACCTCGCGGGCGGCATTGACGGCACCAAGGTCGGCCCGCATCGACTCTGCCAGCCGGGCCAACTCGTCCCGTCGCCCCGCGCCGCTACCCACGGCACTCATCGGCCAGCCCGCCGAGTCCTGGATCTCGGGCTAGTTTGCGGCCCGGCGGGCCAGGTCAGCCAGGCCGACCGCGGTCGGACGGGCATCCCCATACCTCACTGGAACGGTACGCGCCCCGGGCAGGAACGTCAGCTTCATCTCCCGCTCGGCGGCCACATTGCGCATACGCACCAGCAGGGCCACGTACCCCACGAAGAGCACATCGACCACCACGTTGACCAGCCACATGACGCCCAGGCCAGGGATCATGGCCAGCAGGGCCGACCCGGCCATGGCCACAACCAACCCCATGAGTACATCCCGCCGGCGCTTCTGCGCCTGCCGACGTCGCCCCCGTCCGGCCGACACCCGACCATGCGCCGCCAACGATGGCCGGTACGGGCCGATGGCCCCCGGGTGGGCCAACCGCAGCCGGTTGGCCGGCGCCACCGTCATGGGCGCGGCTCGCTCGAGTACCGACAGGTGCCGCCGGAAGCTCCCGATGGAGTCCCCCAGCTTTCCCTCCGTCTTCGCCCGCACCAGCGGTACCGCGATGACGGCTACCCAGATTACTGCGAGGACAAGCAGCACCACAGTGGTCAACGCTCCTCGGCCTACCCTTCCGTATCGGCGACGGTAGCTCGCGGGGCCGCAGCAACGGTGGATGCAACGTGGCCCAGGAACTCGTCTGGCTAGATCCCGCGAACCTAGCCGCTCCGTTCGGAGGGCGCCAATGGTGCGAGTCCTTCCAACCGCCCCGAAGGGCTAGGAACCGAGCGGCCCTTCCTCCAGCACGGCGTCGATCGCGGCCAGCTCGGCGTCGGCCGCCGACAGGCCTCCGCCGTCGAGGGCGGGGGCGGCCAGCGGCCCGTTGACCGGCCCGTCACCGCGCCGCCACGCCCCCGACTTGCCCCCGATCTTCTCCCACAGGGCCAGCTCGCCGATCACCATCGACCGGTCGCTGGACTTGCACATGTCGTAGATGGTCAGGCCGGCCACCGCGCACGCGGTCAGCGCCTCCATCTCGACGCCGGTGCGGTCCACCGTCTCGACGCTCGACTCGACCTCGACGTTGTCGTCGCCAATGGTGAAGTTGATGTTGACCGACCCGACCAGCAACGGATGGCACAGCGGGATGAGGTCGGAGGTCCGCTTGGCCGCCTGGATCCCGGCGATGCGGGCCGCCCCCAGCACGTCGCCCTTGGCCATGGCGTTGCTGGCGACCTTGGATGTGGTCTCGGGCAGCATGAACACCTTGCACCGCGCCACCGCCCGCCGGTGGGTCGATTCCTTCGGGGTCACATCCACCATGCGGGCCCGGCCCAGGGGGTCGAGATGCGTCAGACCGCGGTCAGCCATAGACCGTGAGTCTATGGCGTGTACTGCGCTCCCTCAGGATGGGGAAAAAACGCCCCCGGGTGGCCAAACGTCATGCGCAGCGAGCCTGCCAGGCCAGCCGAAGGCCAGGCCGAGGCAGCAGATCGTCGTTCAATTCCGCACACGGGATCAGCGACTCCTCGCACACCGCCGCGCCCCGCACCGTCAACCGCTCCACCATTCCCGTGGCGCTGTGGGCGAACACGGCCCGCAGCTCGGCCCGGCCCGACACGACACAATCCAGCGCCCGTTCGGAGATCGGTGCACACAACCAGGTCGACGCCGCGGTGTTGGCGATCAGGTACCGGCGCCCCTGCTCGTCATGGGCCGAGAACACCTCCTGCGGCTTCAGGACGTCGTCGACCTCCATCGCCCAGCCACCAAACAACCTCACTGGTGCAGCATTCATACTCAATTCATCGGCCCGCGGACGGGAAAACTTGATCGGCCGCGACGCCCGAAGCCGCCCGATCAGCCGCCGATCTGGCTCATGGACCGGGCCGGCCGGATGAACGTGACCTGATTGATGGAATGTCCGGCCCACTTGCGGCCCACGTTGGCAGAGATGGCCCCGGCCAGGTCCTCATCGGTACCGCCGCCGCCCCGAAGGATGGGCCGCAGGTCGGTTTCGTCCACCGCGAACAGGCAGTTGCGCAGCTGCCCTTCGGCGGTCAGCCGGATCCGGTCGCACGCCCCGCAGAACGGCTCGGTCACGCTGGCGATGACCCCGACCTCCCCACCCCCGTCGCGGTACCGGAACCGCTCGGCCGGCTGGCTCCCCCGTCCCTCGACCGGCACCAGCGGGTACACGGCGTCGATCGCGGACACGATCTCGGCCGCGGGCACCACCCGGTTGGCCGACCACTCATCGGAGGCGTCGAGCGGCATGAACTCGATGAACCGCACCGTCACCCCGCGCTCGCGACCGAAGCGGGCGAAGTCGACGACCTCATCGTCGTTGATCCCCCGCATCAGCACGCAGTTCACCTTGACCGGGTCGAACCCAGCCGCTACTGCGGCCGCCACCCCGTCCAGCACCGAATCCAGGGCGTCGCGCTTGGTGATGGCCAGGAACCGCTCCCGGCGCAGCGAGTCGCAGCTGATGTTGAGCCGCCGCAGCCCGGCCTCGTACAGGTCGCGGGCCATGAGCCGCAGGCTGGCCCCGTTGGTCGTCATGGCCAGGTCGACGCCGGCATCGCTGCCCTCGACCCGAAGGGCGGCCAGTTTGGTGACCAGGGTGGGCAGATGGGCCCGGACGGTCGGCTCGCCGCCGGTCAGGCGGATGCTGTCGACGCCGAATCGCTCGACGCATACCCGAGCCACACGTTGGATCTCCTCGAAGGTAAGGATGTCGTCGCGGGGAAGCCACACCATGCCTTCCTCGGGCATGCAGTACTGGCACCGGAAGTTGCACCGGTCGGTGACCGATATGCGCAGGTCACGAACGGTTCGCCCATAGGAGTCGACCAGCGCCGTCATCGACCCAAGGCTAACGGCTCCCCAGGCCAAATCAACCGAGCAAAAGCAGGTCCACGTCGCCCCCCGCGGGGATCCCGGGCCCGTCGGGCACGAGGGCCAAGGCGTTGGCCAGGGCCATGGCTCGCAGCAGGTGCGACTCCTGGCCCCCCGACGAGTGCACGTGGAACCGCCCGTCCTCTTCGGAAGGCGCGGCCACGACCCGGTTCAGATGGAGTTTGCCGTCGGACCGCCGCTCGATGGCCTCGTCGGTCACCGCCCGCACGCGCGGCCGGTCGAGGGCCGCCCCCGTGAACCCCATCATCTGGCGCAGCCCGGGCCGGGCGAACAGCTCGAAGCTCACCATGGACGACACCGGGTTGCCGGGTAGCCCGAACACCGGCGTCTCCGCAACCACCCCGAACGCCAGCGGCTTGGCCGGGCGGATGGCCACCTGCATCCAGTCCATCGCCCCGACCTCGTCCAGCACCTTCTTCACGTAGTCGAAGTCGCCCATGCTCACGCCGCCGCTCGAGATGAGGGCGTCGCAGGTGGCCACCGCGCCCGAAATGGCGGCGCGGATGTCATCCTCGTCGTCGCGGGCTGTTCCAAGGTCGACCACGTCGAAGCCGGACTGCCGGCACAGGCTCAGCAGCGTCAGCCGGTTGGTGTCTCGAATTTGCCCCGGCTGCAGCGGAACCGAGCCTTGGACCAGTTCATCACCGGTCGAAAGAACGCCAACCCGGGCCCGGCGGTACACGGGCACCCTTTCCCATCCAATGCTCGCCAGGACGCCGAGATGGCCGGGGCCGAGGGCGGTGCCGGCCGGGAAGACCTCCTGGCCCGAGGCGATGTCGCCACCCGGGTGGCGGATGTGCTGTCCCGCCCGGGCCGGTCGGCGCACCAGCACCTGGTCGCGGTCGGCCGAGGTCACCTCGACGATGGCGATGGCGTCGGCCCCGTCGGGCATGGGCGCCCCCGTCATGATGCGCACCGCCTGGCCGGGGCCGACCGGCCGGCCCGGCGCTGCGCCGGCCGCCACGGTGCCCACCACCAGCAGGCGGGCCGGGTTGGCCTCGGACGCACCCTCGGTGTCCGCCGCCCGCACGGCGTAGCCATCCATGGCGGTGTTGGCGAAGGGCGGAACGTCGTCGCCGGACACCACCGGCCCCACCGTCACGCAGCCCAAGGCCTCGGCCAGCGGCACCGACACCGTCTCGAGGGGCGGGCAGGCGGCCAGCACCCGGGCCCGGGCCGCCTTCAGCGAGATCACTCCAGGCCCTCCCGCTGGACCACCTCGGTCAGAAAGGCCCGGAACCCCGGCCCCAGGTCCTCTCGCTCCAGCGCCAGCTCGACCGTGGCCCGCAGGTAGTCGAGCTTGTTGCCCACGTCGAAGCGCCCGTCTCGGAACGTCCAGCCGAACACCGCCTCCTCGCCCATCAGCACTTTGATGCCGTCGGTCAGCTGGATCTCACCGCCCGAGCCCGGGTCCACCTGTTCCAGGGCGTCGAAAATCGCGGCGGTGAAAACGTAGCGTCCCATGACCGCCAGGTTGGACGGAGCCGATTCGACCGACGGCTTCTCGACGATGTCGTGGATGCGGACCAGCCGGTCATCGAACGGTTCGGGCGTGGCGCAGCCATAGAAACAGATCTCCTCGCGGTTGACCTCCTTCAACGCCACCACGGAGCCGCCATGGCGCCCGAAGGCGTCGAGCATGCTGTCGAGGACGCCGGCCCGTTCGTGCATGATGTCGTCGCCGAGCATGACGACGAAGGGCTGGTCGCCCACGTGTTCCCGGGCCACCGAGACGGCGTGGCCCAGCCCCTTGGGCTCGCCTTGGCGGACGTAGTGGATCTCGGCCATGTCGGCGATGGCCCGCATCTCCTTCAGCTGGTCGAACTTGCCCGCCCGCTCGAGGTAGTACTCGAGTTCGAACGACCGATCGAAGTGGTCTTCCAGGCTGCGTTTGCCTCGGCCCGTGATGACGAGGATGTCGGTGATGCCCGAGCGGACCGCCTCTTCCACCACGTATTGGATGGCGGGCTTGTCCACCAGGGCCAGCATCTCCTTGGGCTGGGCTTTCGTGGCGGGGAGGAACCGGGTCCCGAGCCCGGCGGCGGGGATGACAGCCTTGCGGACAGCCTTACGGACAGTTGAGGGCACGAAGGAAGTATTACCCGTCCGCTAGTAACCGCTCACCGCCTGTTCCTGGCCCGCTCGCAGGCGGGCGATGTTGTCCCCGTGGCGGATCAGGATGATCACCGACAGTGCCGCCACGGCGTAGCGCTCCGACCGGGGCCGGGCTGGGCGGAGGAGGCGGGGGGGGGGGGGGGGGGGGG
>JALYXV010000008.1 GCA_030947025.1 Actinomycetota bacterium
ATTTCCGAGCTTTTTGTCGCGTCTCGGGGTGAGCTACGACACCTCCTCTGGCGAACTCGTCGTATAGCCGAAGAATAAGGAGCGGGATATTGTGAGTTCTGTTGATCTTCATGTGGAAATGAACGCCGGTGACATTACCGACTTTCACCGATTCTTACTTGAGCAAGTAGGAACCCAACTGCGGACGGATGTGGTAGCCCGACCGGCGCATGGTTTAAAGAAGGAGCCACTTGCAGTCGCGCTGATTGTCGTGCTGACTGGAAGGAGTGCCGCTACGCTATTCACGAACGTGCTAAGGATATGGCTAGAAGAGAGGTCCAAACGCCATGAGCAGGACCTCGAGCACGAAGAACATCTAGTTAGCCTCTACCTAGAGAAGGACGGGAAACTTGATCCAGTGACGCTCGATTTCGTAGAGGGAAGTTTCGAAGATGAGGACTGATATGTCAGTTATGTCCGATTGAGCGGGCGAGTACCGCACGAGCGAGGGGATCTTTAGCCTCAATGCACCGATCGGGTATGGGCGCCGGGCTGTGAGGCGTTCGAACGAAGTGTTTGGGTGGAGATAGCGGTGATGTGACTGCCCGGGCCTGGCAGCGGCGCAGGTGGCACGCGTGGGATCAAGGTTTGTCGGGTTTTAGTCGTGTTCGGCGGGTGGTCTCGAGTGGGCGGCCGCCGTGTTATGCCGTCGGGCTCAGGTCAACGCCGGTAGCGCCCTGATCAGTTCGAGGGCCGTGAGACATTTCTCTCCCCAAGGCCAGTTCTTGGCCAGGTGCAGCGTGTTGCGGCGGGCGGAGCGGGTGAGATGGCCGGGGATGGCGAGATATTTGCGGCGCAGGGTCGGGGTGGTGACGATCCTCTCGGAGAGCTGGCCTATTCGGGCGGTCCAGCGGGCCAGGTTGTGGGCGATGGCCCCGAAGGCCATCCACGCCGAGTTGGCGCCGAAGCTGCCCGAAGGCATGTGGCTCCAGCCGGAGCCGTATTTCAGATCTCGTATCACGAGCTCGATCTCGGCGTGACGGCGATGGTCGGCTTCTAAGAACATGGTGTCGCCGTGGCGGTCGGTGACGAAGGCGTGGTAGTCGTAGGTGGCGAGAAGCGCCAGCTGGGAGCCGGGGGTGGGTTTGACCCGACGGACGACGAGGCGCACCACCGGCTGGTGTTTCCCGAACGGCCGGTAGGTGGTCTCGGCGACATCGGCGCCGCCTTCGATCCAGTACGGGATCGGCTTCCAATCCTCCTCAGGGATCTGGGAGATCACCTTGTGCAAAGCCTTCGACAGCTTCACGGTGAGCGAGAAACGAACCTTGTGCTTGCGGCAACACTCGGCGACGGCTTTGGAGTAGAACCCGGCGTCGGCGCGCAGGGTGAGCGGCCCGGTTCCCCCCGCCGCTCGTGTCGTGTTGAACACCTCGGTCAAGAAGCTGGCCGCTCCCCGGGCGGTGTGGGCGTTGCCCCCTCGGGCCCGGATCCCCAGTACATCACCGGTGCCCGCCGCCGCGGCGACGAGGGGGTGCACGCCCCTGACCTTGGTGTGGCCGAACCGGGCGCCTTGCTTCTTCACGCCATATACCTGGCAGATGGTGGAGTCGACGTCGATGGTCAACGGGGCCGTGCCGGGACCGGCGCCGGCATCCCACGCCCGGGCCAAAAGCTCAGCGGCGACGGAGTCCAGCGACCGGGAATGGGCCCAGGTGAAGCCCCGCAGATAGGTGCCAAACGTCGAGGGGGCAGGCATCCACTGGCCGATCGCGCCCTGGCTGCGCCCCGAGCGCAGTATGTCGGCGTGAGAGATGTGCGACCCGCCGGCTTAGGCCGAGGCGATCAGGCCCATGGCTTTCAACCCGACATTGGCATGTCCGGCCGCGTCGCCCAGGTCGACGCGCTCGTCGAACAGTCCCCGCAGGCCGAGACGGTCGGCCACGGTCATTGGAAGGCACAATCCGCCGTTGGCGACCGCGTTGGTGTCGTCGAAGACGACGTCCATCCGGTCCAAAGTGTGCGATGATCTCTGCATCGAAAAGGTGCCTCCGACTTGGGGGTGGATCGTGGCCTTCGCAATCCACATCCTCCCAGGTCAAGGCACCTTTTCCGCGGATACCCAATAGCCTCAACCGCTACCGATCGGTGCATTGAGGCTTATACCCGTGGCGGGGTTCGGTCCGAGCTCGGCGAGTGCGAGCCAACCCGACGGTGGTGGTTACGGCCGTGCAGGCGTTGCCCACGTATGGGCCACCGCAGGTCGTGGCTCTCACCGGCCTCAACAATCCTCACGGCGTGGCGGTTGACTTCAAGGGGGACCTCTTCGTCGCTGACTGTGGGGCCAATGCCGTACTTGAGTTGCCCAAGACCGGACCGCGATCGACGCTGTCGCTCACGGGCCTGAAGGGTCCCGAGTCGGTCGCGGTCGACCGGGCCGGCGACGTCTACGTGGCCGATACGGGCAACAACCGAGTGGTCACCCTGCCGGTGGGAGCCCCGCAAGCCACCCTCGACTTCGCGGGACTCAACCAACCGAAGGTGGTCGCGGTGGACGGCAGCGGGAACGTCTTCGTGGCCGACACAGGTAACGACCAGCTCTTGGAGCTCCCGCCGAATGGTCCTCCCGTCCGGTTGGAGCTGGTGGGGTTGAGCCGGCCTTCGGGCATCGCGGTCGACTCTGGCGGCGGTGTCACGGTGGCCGACATCGGCAACAACCGCGTGGTGAGGCTGCCTAAGCTAAGGGCCAGCCCGAGGTCAAGCTTCCGGTTCCGGGTCTCAGCCAACCTGAAGCGGTGGCAATCGATCGATCGGGCGGTGTGTTCGTCGCCGACACGGCCAACAACAGTGTGGTGGCCCGAGCCCCAGGCGCGAAGGCCGCCCCTCTTGGCTTCACGGGCCTCAACCGCCCCAGTTCGGTCGCGGTCGACGGGACCGGTTCGGTGTTCGTGGCTGATGGCGCCAACAGACGGGTCGTGCAGCTCCCGGCGCTCACTCGGCTGACCGTGACGACGCAATCGATGCCCGCCACAACAGTGGGCGCGACGTACCCACCGACCGCGCTGGCGGCCGCTCTGGGAAGGCAACCGTACAAGTGGTCGCTGGTGTCGGGCAACCTGCCGGCCGGCCTGGCGATGACGCCGGACGGCATTATCGGCGGCTCGGCGACTGCGATTGGGACCAGTACCTTCACCGTCCAAGTGACCGACGCGGCGCGGCGGCCAGCCACGGCTACCGCCGCCCTGTCCATCGACGTCGGGGCAACGGTCGTCGCCGGCTCCAACCCGTCCGCGTCGGTGTCCTCGCCGTCATCAGCCTCTGGGCCGAGCCAATCGAGTGCCCAAGGCCAGTCCGCCAAACGGGTGGTCGAATCAGTCGTGCTTCCGCCGACCACTCTGGCTCCCAACCCGAAGTTCAACCCCGTCGCCGTGCCTGTTCCCGCCAACGTCATCGTGGCAGCCGCCCGGCAAATGACACATATTGCACCGGTGAACCGAGCCCACGATATTGTCGCGGCCGCTCAGGCGGCGGGACAGACGGCGCGTGGTGCGAAGCGATAAGCCAAGAGCTGGTCGGCCCGCCGGTGCGGTCGCCTTCAGTGCAGTCCAAGCACTGCGCTGACTGCGGCACGCGGACCTTCTCCCGCCAACGCGTCGACGTGGACAACAAGTCCGTTGTCGACTTTCAACAGGACGAGCGCCAGGACCCGACGGCCGCGAAGGGCGACGATGCCCACCCGATCGCCGACGGGAAGGTGCAGAAGCGTCGGGGACGCCGGCGGGCCGAGGTAGCGCAGGATCCCTGGGCCGGCGACGGGGGCGCCGACAAGCACGCCGGGAAGGATGTCGCCGGTACCGGCGACCGTCGGGTCGAGCACCTCCAGTAGGCGCTCGAGATCGCCGCTGGTGCAGGCATCGACGAATCGCTCGCTGAGCTGCCGGTGGAGCACAGACTCCACCGGGAACCGGCCGGTCGCGGACTCGGCCTTCCACCCCTTCACCCGGTCCGATAGTGGAGGAACTCCAGGCGCATACTGTCGTTGTCGCGAAGGACGATCGTCGTCCCGTCCGAAGGTGACCACATTTCGGGAATGAGGAAATATCTGCCGTTGGAGTGAAAGAGCAGCTTGAGCCCGTCGTATCGGAATCCGTAGGCGGAATCTGGTTCGGGGAACTTTGTCTCGTGGACACCGGTGGCGGCAATTTGCAGGCGCTTGACGCTGTAGACGACCACTCCAGGCTGGAAGTGTAGTTGCCCGTAGACGAACCTGGCTTCTTGCTGTCCCTTGATGTCGGCGTAGTTGGCCACTACCCACACAAGGCCGATTGCGATCAGCATCGACACGAGGATCACGCTCAACCCGGGCACCCCCTGAGACGCCGACGGGGCCCGTGGGGCGGCTGAGAGGGTACGCCGCCGCCGCTGATCCACGAGCAGCGCGTAGCTGAATATGCCCACGCCCAGCATCATGCTCAGAGGGGTCAGGATCCGGACTGCGTCCTCCGGGTAGGGGTCAGCGTACTTTGCCAGGCCAATCGCGAACGCGGTCACCCCACTCACTACCAGTAGGCCGGTCACCCATTTCCACATGGGCCGATCGGGCCGTAGCTCGAGGTGGAGCGAGATGAGGCGGTGCACCCGGAGAAGGAGCAACCCGGCGATGAGTGCTTCTCCCAGTGGGATGAATACTGAATGGATGCTTTGGAGCAGGTAGTCCTGGGTGGACAAGCCCAACAGCGAGACGTTGAGGCCGAAGTAGTTGCAGAAGGCCGCGGTCTTGGCCCAACCAAAGTAGAAGAGGAGAGCGGTGATGAGCGCCGAAGGCCCGACCACGGCCCCCAAGCTCTGGACCGTCTTAAGGACGGTGGCCTCCGATCCCCTGGCGGCGGCTGCGCCCGCCTCGGTCAGTTCGGCAGTTTGAGCCATCGTGGGAGACTAAGACTAAGTAGTGGTCGTCTGGGGTTGCGTGGTCGACGTCGGGCAGGTTGGGGAGATCACTGTATTCAGGTACTTGTTGAACCCGAAGACAAGGAGGAGCTGAGGATTGCAGGTCGGATCAGCGCTGCCGTCATCGAGGAGCCCGACTCGGAGCCGGCGCGCCTCCGCCAGATCGCTGCGGGCGCGGTCGAACATGCCCAAGCACCCCTCGGCAATGCCCCGGTAGAGCGAGACGTACCCGGGACCACCGCCTGTCGCGTTCCCCGCGTCTGCTCCCCGAAGTGCCACGTCATCGAGCAACTTTTGGCACTCCCCCCTAGGCACTTCTTCCGCTGCCAAGCGATACCAGTCATTGACCGGGTCCGAGAGGTTGGGCGGTCCAAACGAGCCCGGTGGGCCAGGGAATGTGGCCGGCGACATGTTTTTCCCCTTGACCGTGGTTGTCGGCCTGGCGTAGATCGTTGTTACCGGGACGGTGCTCCCTCTCGAAGGCAGGATCGAGGTGACACTGCCGTTCGTGGAGGCGGAGTTCGAGGCGGGCGGGGTCGAGGTGACGCCGGAGTCGGTCGAGGTGACACTCGAGTCGGTCGACGTGGATGTGCCGGTGGAGACGGGGGAGTTGCCACCCCCTCCGCACCCAGCCACGGCCAGCACGACTACCATTACCACCAAGGTGCCCCAAATCCGGCGCCTCGCCTGCTGTTGCGAACGATCGCTTGTGAGGGTGGAGCTGGAACAAGCCATGCGACACCGTATCCGGCCGAGTGCCACTTCGACCATTATTCACAGCACACGAAAGTCAAGGATTATCCGATCGAATAACAGCTGGGCGCAACTGAATCTTCACGCGAGCGACTCCGTCTCTAGCCAGGCCTTGTAGTCGGTGGCCAGCTCGGCGTTGAGCCACCGGCCGATTGCCGTGCTCGGGTTGCGTTGGACCTGAACCAGTCCTCGACTCGCCCGGCGACCCTCGTGCCAGCTTTGGATGAGGTCGGCGAGGGCGGCTTCGGGGTTGGCGAAGTCTCGGACGGCGTCGATGTGTTGCGCAAGGTCATGACTCGACACACCGTCTGACCGGTGACGGGCCGCCCAGTTCCTTTCATCCCCGCCGGTACGTGGAGGTGGGATTATGGCCCAAGAGCGTTCCAGAAGATGGCGGAAAGTCCGTTGATGGTTTGGATGCCGTAGTCCTCGGACGGGTTACCGTCTGTCAGCACGGCGATGAGGTAGTTTCGGCCGGCTCCATTGACCCAGCCCATGCTGTTGATCTGCCACCCGTTGATGATCGAGAAGCCGTTTTTGAGGGCGACGGTTACCCCGGGCGGCACACCGCCGGTGATACCCCAGGCCTGGGATGGAACGATGTGCTCCATGAGGTTGAGGACGTAGGAGCGTGCCGAGTCGGTGAGGAGAGGCCCTGGGAACACGATTTGACGGACCATGGCGATGCGATCCAGGGCGGTCGTGGTAGTCGTTCCCCAGATCCCGTTGGTTGCCGGGCTCGTCTGTGTCAGACCTGCGGCTCGTTCGAAGGCGCCGATAGCGGCGGGCCCAAGCCGGACCCACAGCGTGCTGGCGGCGCTGTCCAGGCTCTGCTCGATCATGGGCACCGCCAGTGACTGCTCCTCGGCCGTGAGGCCCCGCCCTGCGGCCTGGGCCTGGGCAAGGAGGGTGGCGAGAATGTCGACCTTCACGGTGCTGGCGGTGTGCTCAATCACGCCGGGCCCAAAGGTGAAGGTCTGTCCGGTCGTGATGTCATAGACGGCGGCGGTGACGTTGTCTCCCCGGGCGGCGACGAAGTCCGCTAGAGCCGTCCCGAGCGGGTCGTCCGGGTAGAAGAGGTAGACGCGGTCGTCGGTGCCCCGGGCGAGGACCGACGGTGCGAATTGCAGAGTGCCGGCGACTCCGGGCGACCCCAGGATCACATCGTTCGGGGCGCCCACAACCGTCCAGGCTGCCCACCCGCCATCCCACGTTGCCTGATACAGACGATTATCGATGCCCTGGACGAATACCGTGAGACGATTTCGGGATCCCAGACTCCACAGCGCCGGAGAGGGGGCCGACGCCAACAGTCCCTGCTCGGTGCCCGCCGGCTGGAACCAGCCCGACCACCCCGACCCGTCGGAGAACCGCTGCCACAGCCGATTGTCGAGCCCCTTCACGAACACATCGATGCGACCCGGTCCCCACGACGCCGCCCCGGGTCGTCCTAGCGCCACCCCGCCGTGCGGCAACCACCCCGGGTTCCATGACGAGGTGTCCCAGAACCGCTGGTACACCCCGCCGTCACTGCCGGTCACGAATACATCGATGCGCCCCGGCCCCCAACTGGTCGCGGTGGGCGAGGACGCCAATGTGCCGTCGTTGCCCACTGGCTTCAACCACCCCGACCACGCGCAACCACCACACGACGTCCACCGCTGCCACAACCGGTTGTCGCTGCCCCGGACAAAGACATCGATACGCCCGTCACCCCACGACACCGCAGCGGGAGCGCCCACCACCACCATCGCTGGCGGTGAGCCCAACGCCAGCCAACCGCTTCGGTCGCTCGACCACCACAGCCCGCCGTCCGTGCCGGTCACAAATGCGGCTCGGCCGAACGACGGCTGATGGACCGTCGCAGGAGACGACCGCAACACCCCATCCGGCCGGAATAACACCGCCCCTCGATAGGGGCCGGGCGCCGTCGCATACGCACGCGACACGCCACTACCGACGCCGATCTGCATCGCTGCCACCGACAACAATGCCACCCCCGCCAAAGCCCGATGCCTGCCCACGCCAACCCCTCTCGCCGTCGCATCCATTTTCGGCGACGGGCTGTCTCTCGAAAGAATAACTCCAGGCTCGCACCCGTCGTCTTGGCGCCAACGGCGAGAATCCGTCGCACGGGATCACTGGCCCGAAGATTTGTTCGGTCTGCGTATCGATCCTGGCGACTGTCGTTCGGCAAGATGCTGGGGGCCTGGTGTGGTCCCACGCCCTGGCCAAGAAGAGGGATTCATGATGCGCACGGTGTAACCGGGCCTCGCCGACATCGATCGACGAGCTGTTCACAAGCTGGATCAACAGCACGCCGAAGTACGTCCCCTCCAGCACCCTCGACGCCGTTGACCAGTGGTCGAACAGCAGGCTGACCAAGCGCGCCAGCAGTACGGCAAAACGATCGGCATTGCTGGCAGCCCGTCGCTGGTTCGATCGCGGACTACTCGACGAGCTCACCTGGAGGATCGGCCCGGTCGTCGCGGGGGGAGCGCACGCGGCCGTTCGCCGACGAACCCTCGCTGACCAAGTTCGAACTGGTCGAAGCCCAGCCGACCAGCAGCGGCGCGCTGATCGCGACCTACCCGCGGTCGAGATCCTCGGCCGTCCGTTACCCGGTGATGCGGGCGCATACCTGGGGATCATCGCGGCCGTGCGTCGTCGCGGATCCAGAGACCGCATTGACAGCTGATTCGAACGAGTCGGCCTCCGTGACCGTCAGCACGACCGGTTTCCAAATATTCATTGGAATGCGCCAGCGCTTGGGCGTGGCGGTCTGCCTGCTCGGTGCCCGACCCTCCTGGTCTTCGACGAGCCCATGATCGGGCTCGATCCCGGCGGAATCCTGGGGTTCGGGAGATGACCCGCAGCGTTGTCGACGAGCGCCGCACGGTCGTCCCTTCGGCGCACATGCTCGACGAGGTCGAAAAGGCCTGGGACTTCATCGCCATCGTCGAGAGTGGTCGGGTCGTCGCTCAGGGCAGCATCGAAGAGCTGACGGCAACGGGCCAGGAATTCATCACCATCGGCGTGGACCGCGGCGTGGAAGCCCATCGCCTCCTGGCTCGCAACTCAGCGGTCGATGATATGAGTGCCACGGCCGAGTCCACCCGCCTCTGGGATACTGCAAGTAGCTCAGAGGCAGAGGTGCCCTTGCGGGTAGTCATGGTGGAGGACGACCGGTCGATTGGGGGCAACACTCCGGCGCGGTCTGGAAGCGGAGGGGTACACGGGCGATGGGGCCAGCGCCGGAGAAAGCCGGCACTCATCCAGCCTCGTCGAGCTTTCCGCCGATGTGTCGGGCGATTGGGTCCTGGTGCGGGTCCGGGACGACGGGCCCCGCACTGCCGAGCGGACCGGAGCCAGATGTTCGAGCGCTTCGTCCGTCTCAGGAGGACCGTGCCCGGGCCAGCGGCGGCTTCGGCGGGCTGGCGATCGTGAAGGAGCTGGTCGGCATGTATGGCGCCACCATCGAAGTCGGCGACGCTCACCCGGGTGAAGCGTTTACCGTCCGATTGCCGCGCCACCGGCAGGCGGTGAGCCAATCGTCGGAGATATGGTTCGTTGCCCTGCTGGTTCAAGGAGGGTCCGATGAGCGAGCCAGGGGCTTCACCGGAATCGGAGGGTTTCGTCATGGCGAAGTCGGTTCTGGGCCCCGTGGGAGAAGATGCTCGATGTTGGCCTTCCGCCGGTTCGACCAGATCGACGGACGCGGCACGATGCGCCAGGGAACAAGCCTCAAATCGGAACCCAGGGGGATGTGAATGGTTGGTTTTGATGGCTAGTAGCGCGAGTAGCAGGGCCCAGGCAGTGGAGTTGATGGTCGGCGACCGCACGGTGCGGATCTCAAACCCGGATCGGGTGTACTTCCCGGCGAGGGGGGCGACCAAGCTGGATGTGGCCCGCTATTACGTGAGCGTTGGCGATGGGGTGGTGCGGGCCCTGTGTGACCGCCCGTGCATGTTGCACCGGTTCCCCGAGGGAGTCAGCGGCGAGAAGGTGCATCAGAAGCGCTTGCCGCACGGAGCTCCCTCGTGGGTCGAGACCGTCCGGGTCGAGTTTCCGTCCGGCCGGCACGCAGACGAGTTATGTGTGACCGATCTGGCCAGCGTGATCTGGGCGGTACAGATGTCGACGGTCGAGTTTCACCCGTGGAACTCGCGCCGGGCGGACACTGAACGGCCCGATGAATGGCGGATCGATCTGGACCCCATGCCGGTGTGCGATTTTGACACCGTCCGGCGCGTGGCACATGTCGCTCGCGAGATCCTCGCCGAACTCGGCGCGGTCGGCTGGCCGAAAACATCGGGAGGGTCGGGGTTGCATGTCTATGTTCGGATTCAGCCGCAATGGGGCTTCGGTGACGTACGCCGAGCTGCGCTCGCGTTTGCTCGGGAGGTCCAACGTCGTGCACCCGATGATGTGACAACCACCTGGTGGCGAAAGGACCGGCCACCTGAGAAGGTCTTCTTGGACTACAACCAAAACGCCCGTGATCACACCATCGCCAGTGCCTATTCGTTGCGTGGCGTCCCGGAAGCCACCGTCTCCGCACCTATCACCTGGGACGAGGTCGACGATGTGAATCCAGGGGATCTGACCATCGCTACCGTCCCCGCTCGGGTCGCCGCCGTCGGGGACCTGCACGAAGGAATCGATGACACGGCCTTCTCCCTCGAGCCGTTGCTCGAGTGGGCCATGCGAGACGAGGCCGCCGGGGTCACCGACCCAGGCGGCGACTGAGCGTTTTTTGCAGCAGTCGCGCTCGGTCACCCAGCCCAACGTCGACGCGGAATGGACGAGTTGGCCCTGGAGATCGTCGAGTACTGTCTGGAGGGGTATTTCAGTCGACCGGAGGATTCGTTGCACAGCGAGGTTGATCCGATCGCTACCTCCTGCCAGTCGGACACGCTGGATCAGGGCAAGAAGCTCCTGGGTGTCAACGGCCTCTTTGGATCGCAAGAAGTCGGCGAGGGCATGGCCGCCTGCAACCGCTTACCTTTGAAGTCCGGTCAGGTGGGCCATAGCAGCGAGGCGCGGTCGGTGAGCTGCGGGAGTGCCCTTCGGACGCTCGAGCGGCCGGGCTCGAACCAAGTCGCCACCCGGTTGGCGAAGGAGGGACCGAACATGCGAGGCAGGGAAGTTCAGCCCGAATACGACGCTGCTCGGGCGACCTTCTCGATGTCATGAGGGCGAGAGTCGTCCTCGTCGGCGTCTTTCCGGAGGTAGCGGTGGGCCCCCTCGCATCGCCTCCATACCTAACATCGGGTGCAGGAGGGCGCACTGTTTCACGCCCCAGCTCCCGTGGCCGCCTCGCTGCAATCGCCCGGGCGGGAGTTGATCAACTCCCGCAGGCCGTTGCGGGTGATTTGCTCCACCACCACCACCCGAACCGTCCGATCGGTCACTGGTTGCCCACCTGGCGAGGGGCTTCGAGCCGACCGTGGTCGGCCTCGCAGCGGTTGTTGGCATGCTTGGTGGTGTCGTGGAATGCTTGGGGTGCCAGCTCATCGATCACCGACGGGTAGCTGGCCGCCTTGTCGGTGGTCACCTCGACCGGCCCAACCGCCCGGTGTCGGGCGCCTTCGAAGAAGCGTCGAGCGGCCGCGATGTCGCGGGTGTCGGAGAGCATCACATCGATGACCTGCCCGAACTGGTCGACCGCCCGATACAGGTACCTCCATTTTCCGGCTACCTTCCATACGTCTCGTCAGCGAACCAGCGGTCCCCGGCGCTGCGGCGGCACGGGCGGGCGGCGTCGATCAGCTGCGGGGTGAAGCCCTGTACCCGGCGGAACAGGGTCACGTGGTCGACCTCGACGCCGCGCGGCGAGCAGTTCCTCAAGGTCGCGGTACGAAAGGGCGCAGCGCGAGTACCACCTGACCGCCAGCAGGATCATGGCGGGCGGGAACCGGAACCCCGAGAACCCCTGACGGCGGGACCTCGACTACACCGCTGGGATGTCGCTTCATCCCGCCAGCTTGCCATCGGCCCCCGTCAATGCAACAGCGCCTCGTCGGTCGGCCGGGCCGTGGCGAGGGTGCCGCTGGCCGTGTGGCTGGCGCCCGATGGGGTGGTCCAAGCATGGTAGCCGGATGGTTTGTGGCTCGCCTAACAAACCGGCTATTCTGGTCGGAACGGTCCTAACGACCAGTCTGGGATATATTCCCTGCTCGAGAAGGAGTGGCCGTGCTGAATTCACTTAGGCGAGTATTCGTTCTCTTAGCGTCGGTGGCGGTGGCGGCAGCACTGCTCTCGGTGGGACCTGCGGCAGCCCGTGCCGGCGCCGCCACGGCAAGTGACCCCGCGGGAACGGCCAAGATCACCGGCGGAATCTGTGCGGGCGACACCGAAACCCTTTCGTGGACAGCGCCGTACCCAGGGGTATTGGACTATCTGATTGTCGAGAACGGTTCGTCTGCAAACCAGAACCTGATCCTCCCGCCCACGCAGACCAGCCTGACCTTCCAGGTCCAGCTCTATCGGGGAGGGAATGCCCCCTTCAGTTCCCAGACGTTCACGCTCGCGGCAGAGACCAGGGAACACCCGTTTACCCAATTCGCCCAAGTCAGCACCGGCCCGTTTAGATTCCCACCCAGCCCCTTCAACTGGGACGGATCTAGCCGCAATGTGACACCGCCCAACGCGGTGGGCAACGGGTTTGTCACGGTGGCGTTTGTATACCATCAGTTCGACTTGCGGCTAACTGGGGGTCAGGGCCCGAATACTGTCACCGTTACCGCATCTCCGGGCGGTCGCACCCAGACCGCCCCGCTCTCACTGTCCGGGCCTGGCTCGGATCCGTACCAAACATTCACGTTCACTGGACTGGCCAATGGGACGCCCTACACGTTCTTCGCCACGGTCTCCAATGACTGCGGTTCCGCGGTGGGGAGCGGGTCGGCACCTTTGACGCCGGTGGGGCCGCCGGTGCTCACCTGCGCCGTCACGTCTACCCAGGTACCGCCCGCCGTCAAGAAGGCGACCCAATCGGTGACCGTCCAGTCGGTGTACGGCTTGGCTTCGATCACCAATGTCGCCATCGTAAATGGCACCGTGCAAGTGCCGAAGTTCACGGTCGGCACGACGGCACCCGTCGTGGTCACCGCGACGAAGACCACGGCCGGCAAACCCACGAGCTGGAGCTTCGACATCACCGACGTCAACGGCAACCCGCAGCACTGCGCCTGACCCAGCGCCGCGGTGCCATCCGGCCCGCGGCCGCTGGCCCACGAGGTGGCAGCGAACATCGGAAGACTGCAGCTGATCCTGAATCGTGGAGCGACGCGAGCTGCGAGTCATCGAGGCAGAGTTTCGACGACAACGGCTCGAGCGTGAGGACCTCCCCGCCACGGACGCGGACGGCTGGGCACGCGTTCTTAACATCATCGAGTCGATCGAAAAGGCGTTGCAGCGGTCGAATTCGAACCTGGCTGCCTGTCTGACCGGCCTCCCCGATGAGCACCTCCTGGACGTCCTCGGGCGCGTATTCGCCCAAAGAGTCCCAATCCCGAGGAGGATGCGTACAAATCACAGCCCGTTTTTCCTCGGCGATGCGAAACAGATGCTCGACGACGATGGCGTGACGTGGGGGCCATGGAGGATCGGAGCAGTCGCGTACCCAGATCGCAGCGTGTACGGCGGCGGCCTCGGGCCTGACTGGGGCTTCTGTCAGATCGGAGATTGCCGGACATGCGGCACGAACGTCCGCTCCAACGTGCAGCAGGGTGTTTGCTCCGTTTGCGGCGGGTCGGTCGGAATGACATGAGGTCGAGAACGAATCTGGTCTCGGCTTTAGCTCAGGGGATCCGGTTGGGTCACGCCCCCTGGATCAGCCGGTCGCTAGAAATGGGACCGCTGACGTGAAGGGTCGCAACAGCTCAAATCGGCACAACCGGCGTTAGCGGTGCCCGAGCCGTCGTTCTGCTCGGCTCCGGCGCTTGGGCCGACTGGGGACCGCAGCCGTCCAGATGAAGAAGTATGGGCGGCCGGGCATTGTCGCACTGCGCTGATGGGCGGTGTCAACCGAGGCATCGGCAGCTCCGGTGGAACGGCTCGGACGATCACTCGCATAGGGTCTCCTCAAGGTGACCTGCGACAAGGACAACTCGGTCGGGGACTCTGAGTCTCCTGCGCCGCGGCGGCGGTTTCGCCTTCGGAATCTGCCAACGACGGTCGCTGCGGGGATCGGATTGCATCATGCCTACGGGAAGATGGCGGACGACGACGACGCCTATCCCGGCGCCGCGATGCTGAATGACCACTCGAAGCTGATCTGCGACCGAGCGGTCGAGCTTGCGAAAGGCGGTCGGAAAGACCTCGATGCGGTCGGGGACCTGGCACGGGTGGCCAGGGGCAAGACTCGTGACCTCAAGGCGGCAGCAAGATCGTTGCGCATGTTCGGCCAACATCATGAGGATCCCATTGCCAACCGCGCCTACCGGCTCCTGCTAGCGGCCATTGCTGGGACGGCGGTTCAGCCGGTGCCAGCGCATCAGGCCGCTGTCATGATCGACTAGCCGATCTAGGGGCCGGCTCCCTCCAGGATCACTTCGCCAAGCTGGTCGAACTCGAACCGCGACTTGCGGATCTCGCCGATCAAGCGCGCTCGGGGCGGTTCGATCGGTTCCCGGCCATGCCGGAGACATGTGAAGTGTCGTTTCTGGCGGCCCGCGACCGCGGCTGCTGATGTCCGTCAACGGCTCCGCGTCTGTTTGGTTCCACTGGTCGGACCGGAGGCCGAGAGTGACGATGTCGTCGTGCGGTCGTTTCGAGCGAAATTCTGGGCAACCAACTACCTAGACCTGAACCAAGCGTAGATCTGCCGGTTTAGGGGTCCGGTTCGGGATGGGCCTTGTGCTGTGCGGGTTTTCGCGGCGCTGGGTTGGTGGCCGGCCGGGTTTGGGGTGAAGCGGGCGGCGATATGCGTC
>JALYXV010000012.1 GCA_030947025.1 Actinomycetota bacterium
GCCGCCTGCGGCACCGGGCCGGCGGGGCCTCATGGGCAGCGTGTGGCGCCAGGCGCCGTCGAGGTCGTGCAGCGCAGCCGCCACCGCGCCCGCGGTCGGAACCAACCCGATCTCCCCCACTCCCTTGATCCCGTACGGGCTACCCGGCTGAGGCGACTCCACCAGCACCACCTCGATGGGGGGAACATCCTTGGGCCGCAGGATGTCCAGGCTCCTCAACGTCATGTTCCCCGGTCGCCCCGAGGCATCGGCCGGGAAGTCCTCGGTCAGGGCGTACCCGAGACCCATGTGCACGCTGCCCTCGATCTGGCCTTCGCACAGCTGCGGGTTGACCGCCCGGCCCACGTCATGCACGGCCACCACCTTCTCAATGGCACCCGTCGCCCGGTCCATGACCACCATCTGGGCGGCGTAGCCGAAGGCCGAGTGGATGACCGGGTTGGCCAGCCCCTCGGACAGCGAGTTGGTCCAGTCGACCCGGTACTCGCCCACGTAGTCGACTCCCACCTGGCAGCCACCCGCCCGCGCCGCCCGGCAGGCATCCTTCACCGCCCCGGCTCCCATCAGGGTGCCCCGGCTGCCCGTCGTCTGCCCGAACCCCAACTCCCTCGTCGTGTCGACCAGCACCCGGATGCGGGACGCCTCCACCCCGAGGTCGCCGAGCTCCTCCACCGCCACCTGCAGGGCCACGGTATGAACACCCTGGCCCATCTCCGTCCAGCCGTGGCGCACCTCGATCGTCCCGTCCGGCTGGAACCGGACAACCGCCTTGGTGACCTCTTTGACGCCATTGCCCAGGCCCGAGTTCTTCAGCCCCAGTCCGAGTCCGACCGCCTTTCCGGGATCCGCCCGGGCCGACTCGTAGGCCGGGCGGATCTCCTCCAGGCACCTCGCCGCTCCCAAGCACCCATCGTCCATGATCTGACCCGGGCCCCACACCTGGCCGGGCCGGATGACGTTGCGTTGGCGGATCTCCCAGCCCGATATCCCGACCAGTTCGGCCAGTCGATCCAGCACCCCTTCCATGGCGAACTGGGCCTGATTGGCGCCGAACCCCCGGAAGGCGCCACACACGGGGTTGTTGGTCCTGGCCGCGATCGACTCCACGTCGATGGCGGCCAGCTGATACGGCCCGCTGGCGTGGCCCGCCGCTCGTTCCAACACCTTCATGCCCACGCTGGCGTAGGCACCCGAGTCCCCCAACAGCCGGCACTTGAGCGCCGTCAGCCGCCCCTGGTCGTCGCATCCGGCCCAGTACTCGGCCCGCACCGGGTGGCGCTTGGCGTGGATGAGCAGGGACTCCTCCCGCGACAAGGTGCATTTGACCGGCTGGCCCAGCAGCCATGCGGCCAGGGCGGTCTGGGCCTGATTGGCCATGTCCTCCTTGCCACCGAAGGCGCCCCCGTTGGAAACCAACTCCACCGTGACCGCATCCCGGCCCACACCCAGCACCGAGGCGATCTGGTCCCGGTCGTCCCACACGCCCTGCCCCCCGGAGTAGACGTGCAGCCCGCGGTCCTCCAGAGGACCGGAAGCAGGGCCCGAAGGCACCGCTAGCGTCGACTCGGGCTCCAGGAACGCGTGCTCCACCCGCTGGGTCTGGAACACCTGGTGCACCACGTGGGCCGAGCCCGCCAGCGACGCATCCACGTCGCCCCGCCGGTACGCCGACCGTGACAGCACATTGGAGTCGGTCCCCCACACTGCAACCGGCCCGCCCGCCACCGCGGCAACGGGATCGGTCACCGGCGTAAGGACCTCGTAGTCGACCTGCACCAAGGCGGCCGCGTCCCGGGCGTGCTCCCGGGTGTCGGCCACGACCACCGCCAGGACGTCCCCCAAGTAGGACGTCTGCCCGCCCACGGGTATCAACACCGGCCAGTCCCGGTGAATGATCCCCACCCGCAACTGCCCCGGCACGTCTGCCGCGGTGTATACCGCCGCCACGCCCGGTGCCCCCATCGCCGCACCGGTGGAAATGCCCCGCACCACCGCCCGGGCATGGCTGGTCAGATGGAGGGCGGCGTGCAGCATCCCGGGAACGCGCATGTCGTCCACGTAGTCCCGGTCCCCGAGCGCCAGCGCCTCGGCCTGGTACTTGGCCCCCCTGCTGCCGATCCCGCCGGGCGGCGGCGACGGCGCCACCGCGGGCGCCTCCCCTCGCGCCACCATCTCGATGGCGTCAAGGATCTTCACGTACCCGGTGCACCGGCACAGGTGGGCGCCCAGATGGCGCGCCATTTCCTCCCGCGTCAACGCCGGCCCCTTCTTGTCGACCTGGGCCTTGGCCCGCACCACGATTCCCGGTATGCAGAAGCCGCACTGCAGCCCCCCGCAGGCGGCAAAAGCCGAGGCGAAGCGGGCCCGCTCGTCGGCGTCGAGGCCCTCGACGGTCACGACGCTGCGCCCCGCCGCCCTGGCCACCGGATACTGGCAGCTGACCTGGGCCTTGCCGTCGATCAGCACGGTGCAGCATCCGCACTGGCCCGTGGGCGAGCAGCCGTCCTTGGGCGAGGTCACGTCCAGCTCCTCGCGCAGGGCAGCCAGCAGGTGGGGATGGTCACCCCGCACCTCGACCGGCGAACCGTTGACCGTGAAGGTCACAACATTGGTGTCGATGGCGGTCATGCCGTCTCCTCAGCGGGATCAGCGGGATCAGCGGGATCAACGGGATCAACGGGAGGCGGGATGGCGCCCCGCTGGCTGGTGATCAGTCCGTAGTGCTCGATCATGCGGTACCGCTCGAAGTCGAACAGCGTGTCCTTGTACCGGGCGCACCGGTCGAGATCGCACGAGGCGACCACCAACTCGTCGCCCGCGGTCGAAGCGGCGGCCACGATCTCGCCCGACGGGGCGATGATGCAGCTCTCGGCCAGCATCTCGACCCCCTCCTCGGTCCCCCCCTTGGCGACCGCCACCACCCAGGTCCCGTTCTGGTAGGCCCCGGACTGCATCACCAGCCCGTTGTGGAAGCCCTGCAGGGGGTCCTGCCCGGGATCGGGTGGATAGTGCCGGGGGGTGTTGTAGCCGCACAGAACCAGCTCTACCCCCTGCAGCCCCATGACCCGATAGGTCTCGGGCCAGCGGCGGTCGTTGCAGATCATCATCCCGACCACCCCGCCGAACGCCCGCCACACCCCGAAGCCCGCCGGCCCGGGCTCGAAATACCGCCGCTCCAGGTGCTGGAACGGTCGCCACGGCTCGGGATCCTCATGCCCGGGCAGGTGGACCTTCCGAAAGACCGCCACGACCGAGCCGTCCCGCTCGACCAGGATCTGGCTGTTGTACCGGTGACCTTCGGGGGTCAGCTCGGCGTAGCCCAGGCAGAACCCGATCCCGAGCTCGGCGGCCGCGGCGAAGAGTGCTTTGGTGGCGGGCCCGGGCATCTCGGTCTCGAACCAGCTGTCGAGCTCGCCTAGCTCCCCGATGGCCCAGCGAGGAAAAAAGCTGGTCAGCGCCAGCTCGGGGAACACCACCAGCTGGCAGCCCCGCCCCGCCGCTTCCCGCAGCAGGTCGATCAGCCGCTCGACCACCGACTCACGGGACTCGTCCCGTGCCACCGGCCCCAGCTGCCCGGCCCCCACAACGAGCACGCGGCTCACGACGCCAGCTCCAGCACCACGTGCAGCAGCACGTTGGCCCCGGCCACCAGGTCCTCGGGCGCGGTGAACTCGGCCGGATTGTGGCTGATCCCACCCACGCTGGGCACGAAGACCATCCCGGCCGGGCACACCCGGGCCAACATCTGAGCGTCGTGGCCCGCACCCGACGGCAGCCGCATGGTCGAATGCCCCAGCCGCTGGGCGGTCCGCTCAACCAGCGAGACCACGCCGGGGTCGAACAACGCCGGCTCGAAGCGGGCCAGCGACCGGGCGCTGATCCGGACCCCTTCGGTTGCGGCCAGATGTTGGGAAAACGCAGCCAGGCGCTGCTCAGAGTCGGTCAGAGCGGACTGGTCGGTATTGCGCAGGTCGACCGTCATGGTGGCGAGCCCGGCAATCACATTGACGAGGTCGGGCCGCAATCGCAGCGAACCCACCGTCGCCACTTGCGGTGGCCCCATCTCCTTGGCCAGCTGGCGGACGAACGCGGCGATGGCCGCGGCCGCGTAGCCAGCGTCGTGCCGCAGCGACATCGGCGTCGTGCCCGCATGGTTGGACTGACCCTCGATGGTCAGTTCCTGCCACGAAATGCCCTGCACCCCTTCCACCACGCCGATCTCGATGCCGTGGGCCTCCAACACCGGGCCCTGCTCGATGTGGAGCTCCACGTAGGCGTGAGGCGCCGGACCGGGGCAGGGATGCGGTCCCAGGTAGCCGATGCGGATCAATTCGTCGCCCAACCGAGCGCCGTCGATCCCGACGATGTCGTGGGCCTCCTCCACCGCCAGGCCCCCCGTGTAGATCAGCGAGCCCAGCATGTCCGGTGGGAACCGCGACCCCTCCTCGTCGGTGAAGAACGCCACCGCCAACGGCCGCGCCGTGGCCACCTTGGACTCGATCACCGACTCGATGACTTCCAGGCCGCCGAGCACGCCCAGGTTGCCGTCGTAGCGACCGCCGGTGCGAACGGTGTCGATATGCGAACCGACCAGCACCGGCGCCTGATCGGGATCACCCCACTGGGCGATGACGTTGCCGACCGCGTCGATACGCACGTCGAGGCCCAGGTCGTGCATCCACGTGACGACCAGATCCCGGCCCGCCCGGTCCTCGTCGGTCAGCGCCAGCCGGCAGCACCCGCCCCCGTCGATGGCGCCCAATTCGGACAAGGCTTCAAGGCGCGAAAGTAGGCGGGCCCCGTCGACTCGCGCGGTGATGGGCTCGTGCACTGGTATTTACAAGTTGTAAACTTCAACCGACGTCTTGTCAAGGGGGGCCCGATGGAAGTGCGGCTGGAATTCACGGTCGAGCCTTTCCTCGAGGGGTCGCCCGGGCCCCACGTCCGAGCGGCCGTGGACGAAGCCCGGCGCCAAGGCCTGGATCCCGACGTGGGCCCATTCGGCACGACCGTCGACGGCGAGGCAGCCCAACTCCTGCCCGGGCTCGGAGCAATCGTCGGTGCCGCGGTCGATGCCGGCGCCAGCCGGGTGGCGCTGGCGGTCTCACGCCGGCAGGCGGTACCGAGCCATCCGTTCCTCGAGGCCCTCGTGCCCCTGGCCGAGGCGCTGGACGCCCAGGTGATCCCCAACGGTGACCTGGCGCCCGGCGACATACCGCTGGCGTTCGACGGCGAGATCCTGGCGGGAATCCGCCTCCCCCGGGCGCGGGGGATGCTCGACCGGCTGGTCGCCGAGGTCGAGCGGGAACTCGGAGGGAAGCTGGCCGACCTCAACCGCGAGGACAAGCAGCGGGCCGTGAAGCTGCTCAACGACCGGGGCGCCTTCAGCCTGCGCCGGTCGGTCGAGGACGTGGCCGACGCCTTGGGCGTGAGCCGCATCACGGTCTACAACTACCTGAACGCGGTTACCCGGCAGGGGGGCTAGGCATGTCCAAGGTTGTGGTCGTGGGCAGCATCAACATGGATGTGGTGGCCCATGCGCCCCGCCATCCCGCCGTGGGAGAGACGGTGCTCGGGACGCGACTGAGCTTCGCTCCCGGTGGCAAGGGCGCCAACCAGGCCGTGGCCGCCTCCCGCCTGGCCGCTCCCACCGAGCTGGTCGGGCGGGTCGGGACCGACGCCTTTGCCGACTCGCTCCTCGCCTTCTTGTCCACCGAGAACATTGGCACAACTGGCGTGCAGCGGGCGGATGTGTCGACCGGGACGGCGCTCATCGTGGTGGACGAGAGCGGCGACAACACGATCGTCGTGGTCCCCGGAGCCAACCACGCCATGACGACCGAAGATGCCGACGCCATTGCGGTCGAGTCCCACGACATCCTGTCGGTCCAGTTCGAGCTTCCACTCGACGTGGTGTTCGCCGCGCTGTCCCGAGCGCACCACATCGGCGCCCGCACCGTCCTCAACCCGTCTCCTGCCCAGACCGCGCCGCCTGAGCTCCTGGCGCTGGCCGACTTCGTGGTGCTCAACGAGAGCGAGTTGGCATTCTTCGCTCCCGCCGACGGAATGGTCGCCCGCCTCGAGACGCTCCGCCAGCGCCCCGAGCAGGTGATGATCGCCACCCTCGGGCCCCAGGGCGCGGTGGCCCTGAGCGACGGGAAAGCCGTCCATGTACCGGGACGGGAGGTCACCGTTGTCGACACCACCGGGGCAGGCGACTGCTTTGTAGGAGCTCTGGCGGTCGCCTTGTATTCCGGCTCCGAGATCGACGAGGCCGTCCATTTCGCCAACCTGGCGGCATCGATCGCCGTCCAACGACCCGGGGCAGGAACCGCCATGCCGTCCCTCTCGGACATAGAAGCCCTGTCATGACAACCGGCCCCCAGTTCCCAGCCGAGAATGACCCCCACAGTCCGGATGCCGACCACCGGTTTACTGTCTCCTTACGATACGACCCCGTGGCGCAAGTTCCAGCGCTGTGCACCCCTATAGGCGTCGATCATCCCCCAGATCCAGAACGCAGTACCCGTAAGAAATCCGACAAAAACAAGAGTCAGGACCCAGCTGACGATCCAGCCGATGAGTATGACGAGTCCAATGGTGGTGTCGCCGTTGATCATAGAACCGACACCCGGCAGAAAGAACGAGATGAGCAAGGAGACTGCGGGGTTCTTCGGCGCAACCGTGAACTGTCCGGGTTGAACGTTTGGAGCGCTCGCTCTGTAGACATGCGGAGGTGGCAGCGGTGCCATGGGCGCCGGGGGGGAAATAGGGAATTGGGTATGCACCGGCACGCCACCATCGATCGACAGTCCGGCCGCGCCGCTGACCTGGTTGGTCCAGTTCGAGCCGTCCCAATAGCGTTGTACGTTCGAACCTGTCGGATCTGCGTACCATCCAGCGTTCACTTTGCAGCCCCCTCGCGTCGCAGAACCTATTTACTTGCACGGTGCCCCGTCCCACCGAAGAGTATACCAATCGCAAAGCGCCCGTGCTCGTCAATCTTGGGCTCGTGGCGCCCCGCGTCGAGGTGGCTCTCGTCGGCGGCCGGTGAGTAGCGCTCTAACTACGAGGACGTCAGCGCCGGATTCCCCCACACCGCGGTGGTCGGAGCTGAGGTACCCCCAGCAGGCGTCACGTCCATGATCATGAGGGTCAGCTTGGATGTCTGGCTGACGTTGGCACTCAGGTTCACGGTTCGTCCGTCCTGAATAGTTGTCGGTTTCGCCAGGTATATGACATTGTCGCCGATAATGGTGAACGTCACCAGGTGAGCGGTGCTGGTCGAACTATCGGCAAGTCCCACCGTCACCGTTAACGTCTTGTATCGCCTGCCGAGCTCAAAGTTGACCGAACCGACCCCGCCGGCGAAGACGTTGCAGTTATACGCGGTCGAATAAGTCGCCGTGTTCATTTGCACCGCGCCGACCTCCCACGAAGAGCCATTGGCGAAGCCAGGGGTGTGGCAGGAGTCCTCAGCCGTCGGTTGCACGTCACGCCCGAGAACCGTGCCGCCCAGAAGCGTCGGTGGTCTTGTCGGCTCCACACTCGACGAGGTCCCCGGCCCACCACTTGACGAAGTAGCCGGACCAATCGTCGTGGAGAGACCCTGGGCCGTTGTCGAGGTCGACGGCTGGGTCGAAGTCGTGGTCGTCGGTGTACGGCCGCTGCGCAGTGCGATGAATGTTCCGAGGACAAGGAGTAGGGCGGTTGCGCCGATACCAGCCAGGACGCCGAGGGGCGCTCGCGGCTTTCGTCCGTCGGCCGACCGTTCCTCGCCCCCCTCGTCATGATTCCGAACGAGTCGGGTGGTGCGCCCGGTGTGACCAGCGGGGGCCGTGGCCTGAAGCGCCGCTCGGAAATCGGCGGCTGAGATCGGCCGCTCGGCCGGTTCCTTGGCCATGGCGGCCTCAATGGCTGCGCAGACGGGAGCCGGAACCCCGCCCTCTCGCAGGTCTGGAACCGTGGCCGTCAAGACCCGATGAATGATGGCCGGCACCTCGAGGCCCTCGTCATCCAGAAAGGCCGGCCGTCCGCTCAGCAGCTCGAAAAGCGTCGCTGCCAAGGAGTACACGTCACTGCTGGGACTGGCCGGGCGTCCAGCTACCACCTCCGGAGCGGCATACAAGAGGGTTCCCATCGCTTCCGCAGTGTGCGTTGCCATTACCTTGCTGGCGACACCAAAGTCGGCCAGGACCGGCTCGCCACTTGCGGACACCAGGATGTTCTCCGGTTTTACGTCACGATGCAGGATGTTCCGGTCGTGCGCGAACTGTAGGGCGTCCGCCACCTTCGCGCCGATCGACACCACGTCGCGCCATGGCAGGACGCCCCGCTCAAGTCGGTCGGCAAGCGAACCGTTCGGGAGGTATGCCATCAGGATGTACGGATGGCCAAAACCCGTCTGACCGGCCTGATGGACGGTCAGGATGTACGGATGGCATCGAGGCTGCCGATCGCTTGGCACTCCCGCTCGAATGATTTCTGCAACTCGTCGCTCAAAGTCGACTTTCGCAGTTCGACGGATGTGGGGATTAGGGGATTGAGCAGGTCATGCGGCTGTTGCGAGGGCTTCGACTAACACCGTTGTCATTTCGGGGCTGAGTTTGTCGTTGGAAAAGGTAGGGGT